>JBAZHQ010000331.1:0-5057 GCA_041652235.1 Opitutaceae bacterium
TCTGAAATCTCAGATCTCCGAACTTAGCGATCGGTTCCTGACACAACTTACACACTTTATGCTCTTATGCCTAACGGGGCTTTGTCCCAGTCCGACGAGACATGTTGAACACAAAGAAGCAAAGAAACGAAGATCGGATTGCGTAGAAATTGGCCTACCACTCCAAATCCTTCCGGCTTGCTCTTAGGTTCTTTGTTTCTTTGCAGTTCATCTCAGGAAATTCTGACTTTGACTTGGTTTGCGCGCCCCAAGCATTACCGCCGTGTCCATGCCCGGAGCGTGGCCAGGAGAAAATCCTCCAGCGCCGTCATTTCGTTGAGATTCAGGCTTAGCAGTCCGAAGGAGTGCTCCAGCGCATCGATCGTGGCGGCAAACGGGCGTCTCACACCGGCGTCCCCCCGATCGAGGTAGGGCAGGGCGAAGGAACGTGTTGCCCGCTCGATATCCGCGAAGAGACGCGCCCTGAGTCCGTTGGACAGTCCGGCCTCGATGGCCACTTTCTCATCATCCTCGAGGTCTTCGGGGAGCTCGGCCTTTTGCGATTCCCAGGTCGTTTCGGTCGCCTTTCCCAGAATAAAGGAGAAGCGCACGATCAACCCGTACAGGGAAAATAGGTGATCCGCCGCGGATTGTTTCGTTGTCGTGCCGGAAATCAGGCGGCCGAGCCAGCCTTGATAGTCCGCCATCCAAGCGTTCCATCCCACCGCCTGCAATGGGGCAACCGCCGACGGGAATCTGAAATACTGCACCCGGCTGCGAATTGTCGGCAGCAGGGCATAGGGCCGTGTGGTGAGCAGGAGCAGCGTGGTGTTCCGCGGCGGCTCTTCGAGAGTCTTCAGGAACACGTTGGCCGCCGTCACGTGCATGCGGTCCGCCTCTTGGACGATAGCCACCTTGTTGTGGGAGATCGTTGCGGTCACCTGCACCTTCGCAATGAGCGCGCGGGTGGCGTCGGCGGAGATGATCCGCATTTTCCCCGCGGGCCGCAGGGTAAAGCAGTCGGGATGCTTCGAGGTGGGGAAGCACATGCTTACCCCGGGCACATTCAGAAGACGATCGGCCATCGCATGGGCGATCTCGATCAGGGCGGCCATGTCTTCCCCCTGCAGCAGCAGGCTGTGCGAAAGACGTTTCTGCGCAATGGCCTGTTCGATGACCGAGACGGCCGCCGTGCCGGCAAGCTCCTTGGGCCAGGCTGTGGCTGGAGACATGCTCAACGCTTGGTCTTGGCTTTGCCTGCCCGGACCTTTTTTGCCGGGGCAAGGTTTTTCTCGCGCTTAAGCACTGCGGCGCCGTTGAGGCGCGGTTTCACCAATTCCCATATTTGTTTCTGGATCGCCGCTTCCGACTGCACTCCGTTGATCACGGAGAGGCGTTCCGGCAGTTCCTTGGCAAGGATAAGGTAGCCCTCGCGCACCTTGTTATAGAAATCGATGTTTTCGCGCTCCATGCGATCGGGCAGATCGGATGCGCGCTGGCAGATGCGCTCCAGGCTCAGCTTGGTGGGCACATCGAGCACGATCGTCAGGTCGGGCATGACGTTGCCCACTGCAAAATGGTTGATGTGGTTTACCGGGCCCAGCGCGAGATTGCGGGCGATCCCCTGGTACACAGTCGAGGAATCGAGGAAGCGGTCGCTCAGAACGATGGCGCCTCGGATAAGGGCCGGGGCGATCACTTCGCGAACCAGTTGGGCGCGAGCGGCGGCGAACAGGAGCAGTTCCGTCTCGGGGCACATCTCATCGCCCTTGGAGTTGTGCACGATGATATTGCGGATCTGCTCGCCGATCTCCGTGCCTCCCGGTTCGCGAACCGTTGTCACGTCGTAGCCCAGTTTCACGAGGTGGGCCGCGAGCTGCGCGATCTGCGTCGATTTTCCGCTGCCTTCAGATCCTTCGAAGGAGATGAGCTTTCCCGTTGGTTTATCTTTCAGAGGCATGGCCTCATAGTGGCAAATCGACCCGGCGGCGGCGAGGAGAAACCACGGACTTTTCACAAGGCTCGCTTTCAAGTTGAAGCAGCTTGCCAAACCGGACAACAGTCGTTCCCGAATTTACATGCTCAACTTTTCCGACTGCGCGGTTCTTGCCACCACCAACATCGTCGAGGTCTTCTCTCGCTGCGATCCTGCGGGCCAGGTCATCACGGGGCTCCTCGGTGTCTTTAGTATCATCGCCTGGGCCGTCATGCTCGGGAAGAACAACGAATTGGGGCAGTTGCGCCGGCTCAACCACGCCTTTGAGGAGCATCTGCGCGACCAGCGCAATCTCCTGGATCTGCCCGAATCCATGCGCAACAAGCGCAGCATCCCCTATGCCGACCTGTTTGCGGACGCCCTGGAGGCCTACTGGCGCGCCGCGGCCATCGGAAAGGAAAAAGGGATGGATACCTCGCGCTTTCGCCTCGAGCATGCCGAGAACGCGCTTCAGCGCGCGCTTGCCCGCCAGACGCTGCGCTACGAGGCGAACATGATCTTCCTGGCGACGATCGTCACCGGAGCGCCCTTTCTTGGAATGCTTGGCACAGTGTGGGGAGTGATGGAGGCCTTCAGCGCCGTTTCGGTGCAGCAGACCGCCAGCATCCAGACTCTCGCCCCCGGTGTCTCCGCGGCCCTTCTCACCACCATTTCCGGCCTCGTTGTCGCGATCCCTTCGGTCTTCGGCTACAATTGGCTCCTCTCCAAGACAAAGACCATGGTAACCGAGACGGAAAACTTCGCCAGCTCCCTCGCCGACCGCATCGAGCTCGAGTCAAAGTAAGAACGGCTTCCCCCGGCTTCCATCTCCTTCCCAAATGGCACGCACTTTCCGACGCAAGAGCCAGACCCATCCGATCGCGGAGTTGAACGTCACCAACCTGATCGATCTGGGCTTTACGCTGCTGATCATCTTCATGATCGCCACGCCCCTGATCAACCAGGAGCAGACCACGCCCGTGAATCTTCCCGTGGTGTCGAAGTCCCCCCAGCAGAAAGTCGACAAGGACCAGACCTTCCAGGCGATCACGATCGATGCCCGCGGCCGTTATCTCTGGGGTTCCCAGCCCGTCACTTTCTTGGAGTTGCAGAGCAAGCTTTCCGCGGTCTCCCAGCAGACCAAGCCGCCGGTGCTGCGCATCCGCGCGGACGGCAAGGTGGACTACCAGAAAATCATGACCGTGATCGACGAAATCAAGAAGCGCGGCCTCTCCAAAATCACCCTCGACACGCAATCCGACAGCTAAACAAAAAGAAGCGGGAAGCGAGGAGCGTGAAGCGAGAATCCCGACCAAGCCGCTCAGGCATTTATCAAAATCCATCTGCTTTATACGCCCTGCACTTTCAGCTAAAATATCCTCAGCCTTCTTCAGATCCGCATCGCACTTATCATTCTATATTCTCGCTCCTCGATTCTATATTCTTTCCTCCCAATGACCGCTCAGTCTCCCAGCGCCTATCTGCTCTCCGCCACGGTGCACGCCGCGGCCGTGGCGCTGTTGCTGACGGTTGCCTGGGTCGTGCAGCAACAAGTGCGCGAACCCGCGAAGGTCATGGAGGTGGTGGCCGGTGCCGGGGATAACTGGGCGGCGACCGAAGCGCCTGCCCTAGGCTCGCCAACAGGATCTGAGGAGGTGAAGGTTCCCAATATTCCCGTGCCGATGCCGAAGATCAGCGAACCGGAACCCGCTCCGGCGATGACCGCAACCCCGGAGCCGGTGAAGCCTGCTCCCATTGAGCAAGCCCCTCCCATTGAGAAGGCCGCTCCTGAAAAAGCGCCTCCTGCGGCGGTGAAACCATCTCCTCTCGACACGAAGAAAACCACTTTTGCCCAAGACGTGAAACGCATCTCCGACAAGCGCTATAAACGACTTGTCGATAAGTTCCACAAGGAACAGGCCGCCGCTGAAGCGGCTGATAGAAAGCGCATGACCAAGGAGGAATTCGACAAGGCGTACGCCTACGGGAAGGCGGGCACGGCAGGCGGAGGCAAGATCAAGCGCGTCGACGCCAAGGGCATCGCCGGCGGCGTGGTCGGCGGGTCCACCGCAAACACCAAGGGCGGTGCTGGAGGCAGGGCGCTTTCGGTCACCGAGCAGAATCTCTTCGATCAGTATTTCGCCTACTTCAAGCAACGCTTCAAGGCGGTGCACGAACCCCCTCCCGGCGTGGGCGACCAATTAAGCGCGTCGGTGGAGTTCATGGTTGCTGCGGATGGCTCCATTTCCCAGGCGCACATCACGCAATCCTCCGGGAATCCCGAGTTCGATCGGTCGATTATCGATGCCTTTCGCCGCATGAAGTCCATCGGCGCCCGTCCCGATGGCCGCAGCGATATGGTCGAGCTCATAGTCGATAGCAAGGAAGAGGACTGAGCCTTGAAAACACGATTGAATGGCCACCAAAAACAGTGCGCGGCAGAGCCGCAACCAAAGAGGCTATAAGATGTAAGTTATAAGCTTTAAGTTCAGGCAGGTCTTGGCTGTCGGCGATTGGCTTTCGGCTATCGGAGAAATCCCGCGAAGTAACATTGCCGCCCTTTTCGGAAATCCTCTCAAGCTGCAAGGAATCGAGAACACTGTAATACAAGAAACACCAAAACAAAGGCATACAGGAATTGATGCGTTCACCCAGCAGATGAATGCTCTGAAGGGCTCTTGGATTCACTAACTTCCTATTTTTGTGGTTGTAGTGTTCTTCGTGGCTATCCGGTCTGCGGAATTAAAAATGATCTTGGGACTGGGTGAAAAAACCGCTTGCGTTCATGGGCGAATCCTTTTGCCTCGCCCCTCTCACATAAGAATGGGCTCGTAGCTCAGTTGGCAGAGCGCCTCAATGGCATTGAGGAGGTCGTCAGTTCGATTCTGATCGGGTCCACCAATCTTCGCCGAGCGGCAGCGAGGACGAAGATTGTCCGGCGAAGCTGGAAACGAGCGTAGCGGCAATAACCCGTCACCGGCTACGCTTGGCTGCGCCAATCTGGCAAGGGGCGGAGTCGGACGGCGCGGCAGTTGCCCAGGGCTCTTGTCGCCGAGCGGCAGCGAGGACGAAGATTGTCCGGCGAAGCTGGAAACGAGTGTAG
>JBAZHQ010000332.1:0-5038 GCA_041652235.1 Opitutaceae bacterium
CCATCTGGGAACTCGCTGCGAAGACGGGAGCGGCGATCGTCTCGAAAGACGAGGACTTCGCGCAGCTCACCCTGGTGCGGCCCGAGCCCCTGGCGGTCGTGTGGCTGCGTTTTGGCAACTGCCGCACGGCAGTCCTGCTTGCGAACATGGAGCGGGTCTGGCCGGAAATCATCCGGCAACTCGAAGCGGGAGCTCGGCTGATCGAGGTGTGCTGAGCGCGGCTTGGGAATCCCCCCGAAAAGCTTCTTTCTTTAGCCGCTAAAAACCGCCACAGTGGGCGCGTGCTTGTGCTGCAGCCCCCCACTTTGAAAGCGCCTCCCCGCGTGCGTGTCGCGGGGCGAAAAAGCGCACCTGGGATTTTTTTCCGTTTGTCGGGGGATCGCGCCCGGAAAGTGCCGCGCAAGTCGCTGGGGTCGCGCCGGGTTGAAGGGGATGCGGCTACGAAAAGCGCGTCGGGTGTGCGTTATTACGGCAACAGATACTATAGCCCCTCCCTGGGCAGGTTTATCAACAAGGATCCCATCGAGGAGGCCGGTGGACTCAATCTATATGGCTTCTGCGGCAATGACGGCGTCAACGGAGTGGACGCCCTCGGAATGGTGCCCATGCCCGACTGGGTAAGAGGCAAGGTTGATTACGCGTTGTCCTGCATAGGCTACGTGGGTCGGCAAGGGATGAGGATTTCGCGTGATAGTTATTCCAGGGGAACTCTGGACGATGTCGGGGCGTTATATGGCGATGGGAGTTGGGGTGCTTGGGGTACTTTCGAAAATCATAGGCCTATGGCTTGGCTTTTCCCTGACTTGAAGGATCCAGAGTTTATTTATGTTGGCAGCAGTTTTACATCACGGATGATGGCGGGAACACTTGTTGGCGACAGTCAGCGAAATGCTGCCGCAAGTGCCTCAAGAGCAAGAATAGCCCCAAACAGTGGAGACGAATTAGCAATGGGTGGAGGCCAAGGAAAGGGAAAGAAAGGCTTATCTCCCTACATAACTAGGAAAGGGTCCAAATATATACCGTTTCCTGGCCTCACAATGATTCTAAAGGAGCAAGAGATCCTCGACCAAGGGAGTAGTATCTTGGATTCCATGGTTGCCCTCTACGGTTACGAAAAGGTCAAAGATATCCTTTTAAAGTATGCTGAGATGCATTTAGTAGCGGCAGAGCTTCACGCACAAGCTTATGAGAATCTGACGGCAGATGCGACGATAGGCGATATGAGGAACTATGTCTACCGCCTTGATAATAGATATTATCGACCAAGTTCATCGGCGGCGGCGGTCACCAATCTACGAACAGGAGCAGTCAACTACCTTAACTATACGCCCATTACAGGGAATCCAACCTCTGATATCTCAAACTATCTATACAGTTATGCCCAATATTTCCACGAGCCCGTACATTACATGTGGCATACAATCACGCCGATAACCGGGAGAGGTGCGGCTTTCAGCGAAACCGCAGCCTATATAAGATCGTATAATTTCCTTAAAACTCTATCTGAACACTTTTGAAATATGTATTGGAAGCAAAAAATCATAGCGAGTGTGTGTATACTGATATTCCTGCTTTACGGGAATGCTGAAGCAGCCGATCTTCGGCGCATCTTTGAGGACAATCATACAGAACTTGATAGGCTTGTTCGATCCATGGAGGATGACCGCGTTGACTATGTCTCCGGTGAAAAAGCGATAGGGAAAAACAGGAGCGTACTTTCCGACGTACGCCTCGCATACTATCGCGAGCTACTGGCAAGTCTCCGACTCGAAAGCTTTGGAAATGTGAAAGGACCTCCCTACTACGGCACCGTTTGCTCGGTGAATGCTGATGAAGGGGGTATCCAATTGGGTTTTGCGTACGGGAATGTCCCCGAAGACTTGGTTGTGCACTCTTTGGATGATGTCGGCCAAATAGGGATCCCTTTGTACGTGAGTTTGGGCGGACGCTGGTACATCTACGTTCTTCGCTACAGAAATCTCATGAGGAGTTTTTAGGAAAGCCTAGGAACGATCAGACGGGGTCATGCTGCTAATCTTTCGTTGACGATGGCTCAATCGACAGGGTCAGGCCGCTGATTGTTGATTTTGCCCCTCTGCCCGTTCAGACGGATCTTCCCCCTAAAACAGGAATTAACTCATCGATTATGAGAGGCCAATCCGACGGGGCTGCTAATCTTTCGTTAACGATGACAAGTTTTACCTCCTCTGTCCGTTCTCAAGATCCGCAACGAAACAAGCGGCACACGTCGCGCCAGCGGAGCTGACACGCCGTCTGCTTCCTCCCTTCACTCCGCAAGCTCCGTTCCGGTCCGGTGAAGAGCGGGAGGGCCGGGCGGACGGCCTGCCCCGACCCGGAGTCGGGGCGGAAGGCGGCGCTCCTGGAATATCCGCGCCGTCGCCCGCGTTCAGCCGCTGGGGCGGCTTCACGTCGTGGCGCCCGCCGTGGAGTGCCCCGGCCCTCCGCTGCGCCCGGCAGGCTGCCGTGCCCGCCCTCAACCGGGCCGTCAAGAGGCCTCGCTTGACAGCTCGGCCGCGGCGCGGGTCGGCGTGCCCGCTCGCTTCGCTCGGCCTGCGGCTCCGGTCGCTTCGCTCCCTGCGGCCGGGTCCGCAAGGCCCGGCGCTCGCGGGAACCGCGCACTCGCCCCAAGGAATCGGGGCGTCGGAGCGTGCGCGGTCCCCAATGCCCGCGAAATCGCTCTCGCCCTCTCCTTCGTCGTTCTGCTGCGCTTTGGACGCCTCCACGGACGCCGCCGGCATCGCTCCACCGCTACGGGTTCCGCGCTGTCGTCGCCGACCGTTGCGGCGAACGGCGCTCCTGTAAACCCGCGCCTTGAACTTCGCCCATCGACAGGCTCAGGGCTGCGCGTCGTCGCTGAAGCTCCTCCTTGCCCTACGACTCGCTCCCCGATGGTCGCGAGCCGCCTGGCTCTCCCGCGTTGCGGTACTCGCCTTGCGCCGGGCCTAGCCCCCGGCGCTGCAATCGCCGCGCTGTGCGCGCGGCTCAGGACGCGACCTGCTTGAGATAGCCTTCAAGCATGGTGGCGACGGCTTTTTGCTGGGAACGGGGCAGCCGGTCGAGACGCGTTGCGAGTTGCGTGAATTGCGAGGGCGGGCCGGGCTTGCTCTTGCCGCGCGCCGTGTCGTTGAACAACTCGCCTACTGAAACTCCGAAGAAGGAGGCGATCTTTCCGATGGCCTCCATGCTCGGGTTCTTGGCGATGCGCTCGTAATAAACGATCTGGTCGCGAGTCATGCCGAGGGCGGCGGCGAGCTCGAATTGCGTTAGGCCTTTGGCGATGCGAAACGCGGCCATGCGCTGGCCAAACTTTGGAGCAGGTTTTATTGGGCGGCGACCGCTGGGCATGAGGCCAAAATATGACCTTTGTGGAGTCCGAGCTTGCATTATGTGTTATAAAATACACAAAAACGGCACGGATGAAATCCTCAAAATATTTTTGGACTGGCGGAGAACCCCCAATGGAGGACGAAAAATGCCGATGATCCCCGACGACGAAATCGAACGCATCAAACGAGAGACCGACCTCGCAGCGGTGATCCGCTCGGGTCCGGCTAGGGGGTCACGCTGCTAATCTTTCGTTAACGATGACAAGTTTTACCTCCTCTGTCCGTTCACAAGAACCTCAACGACACAGGCGGCACACGTCGCGCCAGCGGAGCTGACACGCCGTCTGCTTCCTCCCTCCGCTCCTGAAGTCGCTCCGGTCCGGTGGAGAGCAGCCCCGCCTGGGCGGCCAGGCCCGACCCGGAGTCGGGCCGGAAGCGGCGCTCCTGGAGTATCCGCGCCGTCGCCCTGCGTTCAGTCGCTTCTCTACGATCCGCTTCTTCACGTCGGCGACCGCCTGGGAGAGCACGGCGGGGACCCCGCTGCGCCCGGCAGGCTGCCGGACTCGCCCTCAACCGCGCCGTCAAGAGGCCTCGCTTGACAGCTCGGCCGCGGCGCGGGTCGGCGTGCCCGCTCGCTTCGCTCGGCCTGCGGCTCCGGTCGCTTCGCTCCCTACGGCCGGGTCCGCAAGGCCCGGCGCTCGCAGTGCCCGCGCGCTCGCCATCGCTTGGCTCAGGCGAACGCTGCGCGCGGCCACCCACCCGGCCCACGAGAGGGAACGCCTCCACGGACGCCGCCGCCATCGCTCCACCCGCCTGGGCGGGATTCCGCGCTGTCGTCGCCGACCGTTGCGGCGTGCGGCGCTCCTGTAAACCCGCGCCTTGAACTTCGCCCATCGACAGGCTCAGGGCTGCGCGTCGTCGCTGATGCTCCTCCTTGCCCTACGACTCGCTCCCGATGGTCGCGAGCCGCCGTGTTCGCTCTCGCTCACTCTTGGCGCGGCCTAGCCCCGCGCCGCTTATGAGGGCTGATTGCCAGCCTGCTCGCGGACGAAGGGGCGCAGGATGTCGAAAATCTTTTCCTGCTGGCGGCGCGGCAGTTTGCTCACGGCGGCGAAAAGCTGCTGCGCTTTGCCCGCAGGCTTGCCCGACGCCTTCGGCTTGGGTGCGCCCAGCAGTTCCTCGACGGTGACGCCGAGCGCCTGGGCGATGGGGGCAAGCTTGTCAGAGCGCGGCAGCGTGCCGGTGAGTTCCCAGAAGCTGACATTGGACTGGCGCTCGCCGATCTGGCGGGCGAGTTCGCGCTGGGAGATGCCGGTTTTTTCGCGCAGAGCGCGGAGCGCGGAGAATTTGGCGGGGGCTTTGGGCATGAGCGCGATCATAGCATCGATTTTTCTTTTTCCTTGAAAACGAACAGTAAACTGTTCAGTCGTGAACAGTCAAAAAGAACTTGACCACCCTCCGAAAACAAAAGGCCGCCCCATGCCGATGATCCCCGACTCTGAAATCGACCGCATCAAGCGGGAGACCGACCTTGCGGCGGTGATCCGAGCGCGGGGCGTGGAATTAAAGCCGCAGGGGCATGATCTCCTGGGCCTGTGCCCGTTCCACGAAGACCATGACCCGTCGATGAGGGTAACGCCGGGAAAAGGCCTATGGCGGTGCATGTCGTGCGGGGCGACGGGCAACGTGAT
>JBAZHQ010000333.1:0-5015 GCA_041652235.1 Opitutaceae bacterium
CGCCTCTCCGCCGATCGGGTAAAGGTCCTTCGGCGCCGATACCATGTCGCACGTTCAACGATTCAATCCTGGCACGTCCGGGCACGGCAAGGTCAATCGCGCACGTGTGCATACCCCAGGGGCCAGGAACATCCCCAGGCGCAGGCGCATTACAACACGATCTGGCGGATGATTCCCCTGCTGCTCGCAGGCTACACCTACCAGCAGACCGCCTCAATGCTTCACATGCATTTTACTTCCGCATATCGAATTTATCGTTGGATGAAGCAATCTTTGGGCTCATACATGATTGCTTACGCGGCCGCCCTTGAGCGTGAATCCCTGGCGTTTCAAGAGCTGGCGGAAGCCCGCAAGGATGTTGAACGGTGCAAGCGGCGACTGCTGCGCCACTGGCCGGCATTTGCAAAGACGATTAAGGGAGAGAACAATATAAACCGGAGGTTACATCATGAGCATTAAGTTTGATTCCGTGTCAGAGAACATACGAAGACCTGGCATATATGGAGAGGTTCACGACCACAGGACGCCACGGCCAAGCGTGGTGCGGAACCTTCCAGATTATTGGGAAGCAACTCATGAGTATCATGCCATAGGGCCACAACAGAATGCGGACCGGGTAACTCCCACTGATGGGTCGCATCGCGTCGGAGACATTTTTGAATGTGTTATCAGCGGAACCAGCGGAAGCGTAGAGCCAAAATGGCCATATATTGCAGGCTGGCAGGTTATTGACGGAACAGTAACCTGGAGAAAGGTTCGGCTGGGTTGAATCAGGCCCGGAAATTCAGCGCATAGCATTCTTATCTAATTGGGGGACACAATGGGCACAACATTAACACGGCACCAGGCTCTACTACAAGAGCAGAACGCCCTGCTGCGGGAACTCACCGGGTGGCAAAAACGCTACGAAACTGCCTTCACGGAAAATGCAAGGCTGCGCGCGGAAGCACAAAAGTATAACCGGCGCGAGCATGTTATCGCTTTATGCGCCAATGGCGTGGAATTTCAGCAGTATTATAACGAATGCAGCATTATCATGCCGATGAGCCAGGCGTATGATTTTGTTGAAAACCTGTTGATACGGCGCCGGAGTATTGAGTTTCAGGCGGCCATGTCCGAACTTGGCCTGTCCGTGACCGCCGAGGAGATCGCGCGGGCGGCCGCGTCCGGTGAGCCCGTGACCATCAAAGACATTGCCGCCTGGCCGGCGCGGCCCAACGGCGGGAAGGTGGGAGTATTTTTTTCAGAATGGACGGCCGCACCGCGCCCTGAAGCGGTTTCTCTCGCCAGGGCGGTCATGCATCAGAGAGCGATGAAGGAAAACGGCACGGATATTAGCCTGGGTCAGGCGCTGGCGGATGTTGACGCTCTTGAACGGCAGAGATAATCAGCTGGCTAAACACGAACAAAATCAGATAGGAGACATGGCATGACGTTTGAACAGTGGTGGAAGAAAAGCGCATCATTCAAGCCGTGGAATATTCCAGCAGATCATATGGAGTGGTTTAAGCGTGTCGCAAGGTGTTCATGGCATGCCGCGTTGAACCATACGGCGTCGGTTCATGCATCAACCAATAATCGCAAGCTGAAGCGCACACGTCGCGCATCAGCATGCCAAGTCGCTGGGTGTGGCAATAAGGCAACTGTTATTCTGTGTGGTTCGTGTCTCGATAGAATGAATCGCGTGGTGCGCATGCCGCCTTCGGCATAGCGCGGACGTAAAACAGCCGGCCATCTGTTGCAGGATAAAATGAAAGTTACGAAAATCAAATACACCCGCGACCAAGGCTATCCGGAAATGCATTGCCGCATCGATGGGAAACCGGCGGTCATTTCCATCTTGCAGATAAAGGTTGCGTTGCTTGAATATGAAGGCGTTGTTTTCCTTGGCCCAGAATGGGAAAAGTGCCTGGACCCGATATCCATTCCCGAGGACAAAAAGACAGGGCGGAACGCAATGACGCTGCGCGGGTTTACGCGCGATCCGGAAGTGGTGAACGCGGCGAAAGCGTTTCTGAAAAATATTAGCGACGACAACGAGGCGAATTTAACATAACCGAAAGCAATAAGCGCAACTCCCTTTGAAAAGAGGTAACAGCATGGCCGGCGAACAGGAATTACTCCTTAGAATCGGCGCCGACATCCGGCAGTACGAAGCGGGATTGAGGCGTGTAGAGGCTGGCGCCAAGACGCTGAAACAGCGGGTTGCGGGCTTTAACCGGGATGCTGGCGCGAAGATCGGCGCCGGATTGGGCAGGCTTGCATCTCCATTTACCGCGCTGCTTGGCGGTGCGGTTATTCTCAAAGCTACGCACGATATCGTTAAATTCGATTCGGCTCTTACAAGAATGGCAATCCAGGGGAACATGTCCGCCGAAGAGCAGATGAAACTCCGCGACACCATCATGGATACAACGATGGCAACCGGGCAGTCCCGCGAAAGTCTACTCGGGGGGCTGGATGCGATAGTAGAAAGAACCGGCGACCTTGCTTTCGCTCGGACCATTATGAAAGACATGGCAATTGCCTCCACGGCAACCGGGGCTTCCATGGGTGACCTGGGTGCCTTGGCAGCTAACCTGCGCGACAAAATGGGGCTGGCCAAAGGGGAAATCATGGGGGCCTTTGACGTTCTCACCACTCAGGGCAAGGCTGGCGCATTCACCCTGGAGAACATGGCGACCATGGGAGAGCGGCTCTTTGCCGCAGCCGGAAGGTTCGGCGTGAAAGGCATGGGAGGGATAAAGGAATTCGGAGCGCTGGTTCAGATGGCCCGGATGGGGACGGGATCATCGGAACAAGCGACAACCGCAATTGAAGGGGCAATGGCAGACATCATCGACAAGGCAGAGATGCTGAAGGCGTCCGGCTTTTCGATATTCAAGCCAGGGACGAAAAACGAAATAAAAAGCGTTTCCGAGGTGTTCAAGGGTATAATCAAACTGACTGGCGGCGACGTGACCAAACTGCAAAAGATATTCGGCCGCGAGTCGATTCGAGGCGTTACCGCCATCGCAGATGCATACAAGAAAACAGGCGGGTTCGACCTGTTCGACAAACTCACCAAGGGTGGCGCTCCTACAATAATGAAGGACTATGCGCGCTATACGGCAAGTGCCGCCTATCAATTCAGTTTGCTTCGCAACGCCGCCGTGCTGTTCGCGGATTCGGCGCTGAGCCCCGTGATTGGGAACATTGCGGAAAAGATACGCTCCCTCACCAACGATCCTGCGGCAATGGAAAGATTCATCGGACAGATAAAGGCGCTGGGATCGGAAATTGGTTCTCTGCTCGAATTTCTTATGCAAGTGGCCGAAAATCCGGCTTTCAAGTGGTTTGTGGCAAATCCTATACGCGCGCTGGGTGCATACGCGGAATATAATGAAGCGAGTTCCGAGGCCGCCGCACGAACCCAGACGGTAGCTCATCAACGCAAGGCAACCTGGAGCACGCTTGATGAAGCGCAAAGGCGCGACATTCAGGGCAAGATGAAAGAGGACCCGACATACTTCGCCAAGACGCTGGACAGAATTGCTGCCCAAAGAGCGCTGGAAACAAAATGGATGCAGCACGACATTCACATGAGCCACGAAATACGCCAGGACGGGACGGTAGTGAGTCGAGTAGAGGGAGACAGCTCTGGTATTGCTATAACATCCTCCACAAAACGCGGCAATTTGGCGTATGTGCCATAAACCGAATCGCGGCTTGAAATCGGGTGATAAAATGCGTCTTGCGGAGAGAATTTTAGAGCAGACAAAGCACATTCCCGTAGCGCCGCCCTCGTTGGAAACTGTGTTCGACCACAAGCCCACAAGGGAAGAACTTCACGAAATATTTATCGTTCCCCCCAATGTCGACGAATACCGCGCCGCAGCCTATAGCCAGGACCTTGAATACGCATTCATTTATCAACTCTACGAGCTTCGCGGAGAAAAAATGCGCGCCTTGGGGTACTTGGCATGCATCTCTGATAAAGAGATTAAAGTTGCTATTTGTCTCTGGCCCCGGGCGTTTCTCTATACCCCCGCCAATTCCGCAAAGCGTTTGGCGCAACGCCTCTACGGAAGCGGTCCACATGTAAAGGGCAGTAACCAAGATAAGGTGTCAACTCCCCCCAAACTGCTGGACAGGTGCCAGGGCATAACCTGGATGCGGGGATTACGAGTATGAAAAAGCGGCTAATAAAGGCACGAAAAATGAGAGGTAGCCCGTCAATTCAAATCGAAACCTTCTGGGACCACTCCCCGACAGAGGAAGAACTTTCAGACCTTCTGTTTGGACATTGGACCCGAGAAGAATACATGCATTCGGTGCACGCCCAGGACAGCGAATATGGAATGATATTCAGGCTGTTTATGATACGCGGCGACGCCAGGAAAGCAAAGTCATACCTGGCAAAGATTCAGGACCAGGCGCTGAGGAACGAATTTGAATCTTCTGATATTCTGGCTCCTGAATCGGCAGGATTGTGAAAACGAGAATTTAAAAAAAAGGGGACTACCATGAGGTAATCCCCTTCCACATCAGCCATAAGGGGCGCATCCGAATGGCCATAAAGAATCTACTATTTGTAGAGAATCACAGCTTGTTTTGCAGTATAATTACGGTGCGCGCCCTGTGACACGGTGAATCTGTCTGCCGTAGGACGCTCCGCAAGGGGCGGATCGCATTGTGGGAGTTCACGACAGTCCCCACCAGGGACGCATGAGGGCGGGCAGCAATGTCCGCCCTTCATTTAAAGCGCCAGAAGCACGTTTTACATGTCATATATTGCCATTTAATCGCCCTGAAAAAGCCTTTATTCAGGTTAATATTCTGTCCCAAACGAAGTGTCCAAACCGGCAGAAAAGCGGTAAAAACGGCAGTTTCGTTTTTTGGCCGCGCGACTAATATTTTCTCTGTAACTCTCTATCACAACCAACACTTACAACGGCTGACTTCACCGGCTCAAAATCCCAAACTACCTGGCCAATGATAATTACGCCTCGGGGGCCAAGATCGGCGAGGACCCG
>JBAZHQ010000334.1:0-5009 GCA_041652235.1 Opitutaceae bacterium
CAGGGTTGTCAACGATACATTTCTGGAAACCATTATGCCTCGAATTCGGCTGTCGGAGTTAGGCTGCCGGCAGCCGGGCATCCATGTCTCAGGCCCGTATCTTCAGATCGAAGGACTCCTGCCATGATATGACGCCCGACGGTAATGAGTTTTTTGACACAAAGAAACCTGCGGTGTGAACCGCAGGTTAATCATCACCAGGGAGAGGTGGGTTGCCCGGATTTCAGAGGATCGTCTCAGGCGGCGACTTTGTGCTGTTTCTGGCGACGACGCAGAGCTGCTAGGATGCCCACCAGTCCACAGCCCGCGAACGCGGCAGTCGTGCTTGCTTCGGGAACCGGCACTACGTGGCCGTCGTTTGGCACCAAGACAATCTGGGAGAATGCGTAGTCCTTGTTCGAGTAGCCTCCGTCGCCATCATAGGATTGGCCGTAGGTGAACGGATTTGAATTGTTGAGTCCCAACGCAAAGGAGGAATCAGCACCCGTGTTTGTTAACATCAAGGCATAGGTTTTGGTGGGATCAGTGAGGTAAAAGGATCCAAATGAGAAAACCGCATTGTAGATAGGATACACCGTAGAGCCTCGCGTAACCGAGTCAGTCCATGAGGAGGAGGAGGGGATGGAAATGATGCCGAAATCAAAAGGAGTGCCTACGAAGGCGCCATTCGGATGCTCCGGGTCCACCTTCCACTGACCAAAGGCGGCGCTCAGAGTTCCTGCTGCCGAGGGGGTTGAGGCGGTCACAAACGTGTATGTGATGCTGGAGACAGCCAGAATATTGTTAAATGTCTCACCCATGGTTATGCCCGAATCGAAAGTGATGGCGCTGCCGCTCCAAGTCGTTAGCGTCTGATAAGTGACCAACTGAGCACGCGCAGTACCAAGAAAAGCAATACAACTTGCTGCGATCAGGGCGATCAGTTTAGAAAATGGCTTCATATAGGTAGAATACCCTAGATAAATACCCGGCATCGTCAAGGAGCAAATCGGCAAGGAAACGATGGTAGAATTACTTATTGTAATAAGTAGGACAACTTAACTAATCACGAGTCGGCTGGATCATGTCGGTGATCAATTGTTCCATTATTTTGGCTCCATTTATTTGCATAGGAATTGTAACCGATAGTAGTTGAGCAGGTTGATATTGTCGGGCTTCGCGGACATCAATCCATAGGCTTTTAATCCGCAATCTACGCGAGGTTATATTCATCGGGGACTGTAAAAGCTGACCTTTTGTGGTATCCCAGATGGTGAAGGCCACGAGCAGCTCCTCGCCGAAGCGGTCGAATTTATAAAAGGAGAAGGGAATCTCGCCATGCTGCCAATGAACGATGATGGGTTCATAGGTTTCCATGAGCGTACATCCAGCCATCGGCAGGCACACGGTGGGATTATGCGTGAAGGGAACGAAGCGCACGGCTTGTCCCTGTCTCCATTCGATGTAGTAGGCGCTTACGTTGAGACCGGGTCCGGCTCGCCACCGCCCGGCTGCGAAAAAGCCGGGATGCAGCATTTCGCGGGCAAAATCCTCCAATGCGACCGGGTGGAACGTCTGGTTCTTTTCAGGAAAGCGAACACTCCATTGCGGCACATCGGGGAGATTTGTTCTCCCATGGTGATACCAAAACCGTGTTCCTGCTTCATTGAGCAGGAAGACCAGCGCCACAAGCGCCACCCAGGACCAGGCCGGAGAGGCACCCGAATTCCGAGAGCGCACCATGGCTCGCTGTTCAGGCAGGCGGTAAGCGTTCCAGCGGCAGGCGAGCCAGCCTGTGAGCGCCAGGCTGGCGAGCATGGCAAGCCAGCCTGCAGGATCGTGAACGGAGCTCAGGGTATCCGCGCCGTAGCCAGCCTGTAGCGACAAGTATAATACACGGGCGAGATTTCCCGCCAGTGCGGCGGCGACGCCCATGCACACCAGCCAGAACCTGCGGGCCAGACCAAAGCGGAACCACTCGCCGAAAAAAAGGCCGATCATGATGCAGGCCTGCAGCGAGCGAATTCCTCCACAGGCTTCATCGATGCCCAGCCACGCATTGGAGAGACGCACGGTGGTGCCCATCGCCAGTGCGGGCTGTCCAATGAGGTTGTTTATCTCCGCTACGAGAGACGCCATGAAGGTCCGCGTGGGCAGCAGGATGGATTGCTCGATCAAGGCGGGAATGGGCAGCATGCTGGCCGTGAGGAGAAGCGGGGGCGCAACCCATCTCACGCCTGCCCGGCCCGCGACAAGGTAGGAGGCGATCGTCACTGTTGCAGCCAACAAGGCCGCATAGGCCGCGAGCAATGAAGGGATGAGGGGATAGGGCGTGAGCAACAGGCGCAGCGGTAGATGCCCAAGCACCAACAGAACAGCCAACAGCCACCAGAGCAGGTTGGGTCGCGGTCCAGCCAATAATTGCGGACGTTCACCCCATCGTTCCCACCATAGATAAGCCATCAGAACCGGCACAACCCAACTATGCCCCAGATCGGGGGCCAGTTTCCATGCAACTCCCAGGGGAATGATCCAGACGATGGCCAGCGCCGTAACGGCGAACCAGCCAAGCAGAGGAGCCGACAAGGGTGACTTCAATTGTGGAGCATTCACAAAGTTGTATTGTGTCGATTGCTCTAGCGGGCGGCCTAGGGCAACGCGCTCAGGGGCCGCTGCATCTCCTCGCTCGCCTGGATCAGGAGTTTTGTCTCTTCCGGGAGAAGGCGGATGCCTTTGGCTAACGACTGCGCTCGCTGAAGATCGACAGCCCTGTGGCATGAGCCGTAAATGAAGGCCAGATAGGGTTGGCGCGGGGGATAGTCGTGATCGGAATCGGACAGCTTCTGAATGAGTTCCAGCGCTTCGTTTGCCCTGCCCATCTGCGCGAGGGCAAAAGCATATCCGGTGATATACGTGGCGTTCGAGGGTTCGCTCTCGTGGAGGCGTTTCATGACATCCTTCGCGTGCGTCATGTTCCGGGAAGGCTCGGTCAGCAGGGTGAGCAAGGCCCAATCGTGTTGATAACGGGCCGTGTTGCTGTCGGTTGCGCGCAAGACACCCATCACTTCCCGCAGGCCGGCGGTGTTACCCTTTGAGCGAAACGAATTGAACAGCTGTTGATGCGCCCAGGTCTGATCTGGAAAACTGCGGGCGATTTTCCAGAGAGTCTGATCGATCTGCTCTTCCCAGCGCCAAATGGAGGCGAGTTTATAAAGCACTCGAAGAGCCCCTATCTGGTTGTTTGCGGCATTGAGCGTCTCCTCCCAGGCTTCCTTGCGCAGGGCGGGCGGGGATGTCGCACCTATCGATCGGGCCGCCATCGCCAGAGCAACGGCATTGTGAGAGATCGGGCCCCAGGCTCCGCCTTCGATCAGCCGTGCGAGCCGGTCCCAATCCAGAAGTCGGGTTGCCAGATCGGCCTGCACCGATTTGACATCGGCATCCTGAAGCAACTTCTCAGGGAGTTGCCCGAGCCATTTATCGGCTTCCTGAGCACGATCCTGCACCATGAGCCATTGGACAAATATGGATACGTTCTTTGGATTTGGCGCTGCAATCGTCGCCATCTGCTCAAAGATTGCGGCAAAGGGCTTCTTGTCTATCAGCAGCTCGATGTTAGCTTGTTGGAGGCGATCGGAAAAAGTCGATTCGGGATCGGCTAGAACGAGGGACAGCCATTTGCGAGCCTCCTCAAACTTGCGTTCCTGCATCGCGTAACCGGCCAGTTCGCGATAGGCCTGAGTCGCGAGTTGCGGCCTGCTTTTGATCAGCTCATCGATGGTAAGCCGTGCTTCTGCCTGCCGCTCCGGCTTTGGATGCTTGAGCAAAAGAAGAGCATGCATGAACCTCAGTTCTTCGTTTCCGGGGTACAGCGATTTGAGCTTCTCAAGAAGCAGATCGGCCACGGGAGAATTGTCCGTGGCTAGTGCGAAGGCCAGCGCGGCACGCAAAGCAGGAGGCTGGTTCGCCACGGAAGGCGGGATGGAGCTCAAGGCCTCGCTAGCCGTGTTGAAATCGCGGAACCGCAGGGAACACAGCACCAATGCCGCCGCGTCCTCGGCAGAGTCGGGCAGGATTCTTGCAACGGCGCGTCTCAAGCGAATGGCCTGGGGCGATCCGACTAATTCGAGCATCTCCGCCGCGAGCCGGATCGCATCTGGATTCCCAGGGATGGTGGACAGTGCGACCTCCAGGGCGATCTGTGCTCTGGCCGCATCGCGCTTTTCAATGAAGGCGCGGGCTTGTTCCAGGGCGCGGCGCTGTTTCCAAACGCGGTAATGCGGCTGGATGTGGCCCCAAGCTTGCCATGCTCCAAACCCGAGCAGGACTATCCCGACCATGACTAATAGCCGCTTTAGTCGGCGGTGCGGTTTGACTCGCTGAGTTCCAAGTATGTACATGACGCTAATGCTCCGCTTTCACGGAAGCGTTTCGGAGACTTAAGTTGGGTCAATTATTGCTTGCTTAAGATATTCTCTGTTAGAGAACAACGAAAATAGATTATTCATGGACGAGCCAAGCCAGCCTGGCTTCGGCGCCTTTGGTTTGTGCGAGTCTGGAGGCGAGAGCTCCGAGCCAGGGCTTGATTTCTGTATCCAGTTGCCACGGAGGATTGAGCACCACCAGTCCGCAGCCGCGCATTTTCAGGCCGTAATATTCGCCGGCGATCGCGACTTCCGCCACCCAGGATGGAGGAAGAGAAAGGGTTTGTAGGCGCTCGAAAAAGGCGTCCACACGGGCGCGTTCCGTCAACGGATACCAGATGGCATAGGTGCCGCTGGGGAATCGTTTGAGGGCTTCGCCGAGTCCGTCGACGATTTGCGCGAATTCGTCCTGCTCCTCGAAGGAGGGATCGATAAGGACGAGGGCGCGTTTCTCGACGGGGGGCAGCATGGCGCGCAAGGCCGTGTAGCCATCGATCTGCTGGAAGCTCACGCGACCGCCCGTGGACATCTCATCCTTGAGGGCTTCGCATTCCTCGGGATGCTTTTCGCAGAGGGCGAGACGGTCCTGTGCCCGGGCGAGGGCTC
>JBAZHQ010000335.1:0-4996 GCA_041652235.1 Opitutaceae bacterium
TGCGTCACTGCGCGAGAATGGATTGGATGGTTGGGGATCGGTTCTGTCCGTCTCGGATTTCCTCTCAGCCTGAGATGAATTGTAAATACTGTAGTACAACAGACGGACAGTGGAAATTTCAAGTTTTCCACCAAAGGAGGAAGTCTCTCAAAAGAAGGTTTTAACACGGAGGGCACGGAGATCACGGAGCTGCAACCAATTCAAAAACTCAATTCAGATTGAACAGAAGGTAACGAAGGTAACGAAGAACCAAGGCAAGAAATGAAGAAAGACACCGATCCATTCTCACGCAGTGACGCTGAGACGCAGAGGAAGGACACCAGACTTCCGAGCTCAAAATGGGTTACGGATCGGACCTTTGCGCCTCTGCGCCACTGCGCGAGAACCCTGATCGGTTCCGAAATTTGAAGCTCTTGAAAACTTCTAAGAACAATATGCATGCTGGAAAACTTGCCCTCCGTGAGCTCCGTGCCCTCCGTGTTAAAAAAAGCATTGGTCGATTATTCGCTGCAATTCAGAAGCCGCTGAAGCGGCCGCGGTAGGCCCAAAGGCCGAGGGCGGGATTGGAAATATAAAAGAATCTCTCGCCGTCGGGCAGGGTGTTCCAACCGTCCTTGAGTTTTGCCGGATCGTAGCGCCGGGTCATGGTTTTGAGGTCGGCGTAGTTGAAGCCGACGCCTTCGATTTCCTGGCGCGTGAGATTGCCGGGGCAGTAGGTGATCTTGAAGCGGCCCTCGCTGGAGCCGTGGATGAGGTGGGCGGCGGCGCTCAGGTTCTCGCGCAACTCGGCCTGGGTTTTCGTGGCTGCAAGGGTACTGGGCGTGCCGCGGTAGCCGTACTTGCGTATGAGGCGGTCGATCTCGCGATCCTCGCCGAACTCCCTGAGTCCCGGCGCAAGGATGAGGAGGTCGCCCCCGTCGGCCATCGCCATGCGGGTGCGGTAGATGGCCTTGTTGCCCAGCCAGGTGCTCTTGAATTCGGAGGGATCGAGAGTGACGACGACCTTGTCGAGAGGCTTCTCGAGCATCTCGAAATTCACTTCCAGCGAGAGGGCGGCGGCCTTCGTGAAGACTTCGGCATCGTCGCCCACGAAGAGACCGCGCACCTGGAGCGTGCCCTCGGCATCGCGTCCCACGACAGTGTGGACATAGACGATCGGGAGATGACTGGCGAACTTCTCGCCGGCGTAGTTGAGGATACGGCGCACGGGCGTGTCGGCCCGGCCCATCATACGTTCCATGCCGTAGGCGGCGCCGATGAAATGGCTCTTGTTAATGCCCTCCTGGCCGCCGGTGCCCACGAAGATGTTCTTGTTGTAATTGGCCATGCCGATGACCTCGTGCGGCACCACCTGCCCGATGGAAAGGATGAGATCGTGACCGCCGCTCGCGATCAGGTTCGCCACCTGGGCCGGCCAGGGGAAATCGACCGCGCCCTCGGACGCCTCGCGCACGAACGAGGCGGGCACCTCGCCGACTGTCGTGATTTCGGTGCGCCAGTTATGGACGCGGAAGAGGCTTGCCGGAACGCCATCGAACATCTCGCGGATCTGCCCGGGCGTCATCGGCGAGTGTGTGCCCAGGGCGGGCAGCACGTCGGCGAGGCGGTCGTGGTAGTAATCGTAGGCGATGCGAGCGAGCCTGCCCGCCTGCGAATGGAAACGTGTGAAATCTGGCGGGACGACCAGCACGCGTTTGCGCGGGCCGATCTTGTCGAGCGCCGTGGACAGCCCCTCGCGCAGGTCTTCCATGGAGAGGGCATCCGTCGCGGAACCGCGTTGGTAGTAAAGCATGGGAGGTGAAAAGCTAGGAGCTAGGAGCTCAATTCTGAGCGATAAAGTTGTAAGTAAAAATCAAGGATAGAATGTGATTTTGGCGCGGTAATGGATTTTTAAGCTTCAGAGTGAACATTCGCTGGAATCATTCTAGCTCCTTACTAGAATCCTTGAACACGCCAACCTTGACCAAACAAGTCAAAGTCCGGAACCCTGAAGATTAACTGCAAAGAAACTAAGAATCCAAGAGCAAGCCGGAAGGATTTGGATTGATAATTAATTTTTTCCTAATCCGATCTTCGATTCTTTGCTTCTTTGCAGTTCAACATGTCTCGTCGGGCTGGGGCGAAGTCCCGCTAGATTCTAAATTCTGCATTTTACTGTGCCGGTTTATCGTTGGATTCGGGCGGAGCCGCCTTTGGCGAAGGCCTTCACTTGATCGACCGTGGCCATGGTGGTGTCGCCGGGGAAGGTGGTGAGCAGCGCGCCGTGCGCCCAGCCGAGGTTGACGGCCTCCTGTTCGGAGGCGCCGGAGAGCAGGCCATAAATAAAGCCCGCGGCGTAACCGTCGCCGCCTCCCACGCGGTCGAGCACGTCGAGTTCGCACATGGGCGACTGATAGGTCTTGCCGTTAACCCAGGCAACGGCGCCCCAGGTGTGGCGGTTCGTGGAATGCACCTCGCGCAGGGTGGTTGCGGCCGCCTTCACTTTTGGGAATTTCCTGACAGCCTTGTCGATGAGCGCGAAGAACGCGGAGGGATCGAGCTTGGATTTTGATTCGACGTCCTGGCCCTCGATGCCGAGACCCTTTTGGAGATCCTCCTCGTTGCCGATGATCACATCCACATGCTCGACGATGCGGCCTAGCACATCGAGAGCCTTGTCCTGGCCGCCCCAGATGTCCCAGAGCTTGGCGCGATAGTTGAGGTCGAAGGATGTGATGGCGCCGGAAGCCTTGGCGGCCTGCATCGCCTCGACGATGAGCTCGCCGGTGGTCTCGGAGAGGGAGGCGAAGATGCCGCCGCTATGGAACCAGCGCACGCCGGCGCCGAAGATCCCGCTCCAGTCGAAGTCGCCCTTCCTGAGCTGGCCGGCGGCCTCGTTGCTGCGGTTGTAGAACACCACCGGGGCTCGCACTCCCTGGCCGCGGTCGGAGTAAACCGTGGCCATGTTGGGGCCGCGGACGCCGTCATGCTTGAACGATTTGTAGATCGGTCTCACTCCCATGGCCCTTACTCGCTCGGCGATGAGATGGCCGATGGGATAGTCCACCATGGCGCTCGCGATCCCGGTGCGAAGATTGAAGCAGTCAGCCAGATTGGCGGCGACATTGAACTCGCCCCCGCTCACATGGATGTCGCAGTGGGAGGCCTTGCGGAAGGGAATGATGCCCGGATCGAGGCGATGGACGAGGGCGCCCAGGGAAAGAAAATCGAGCGCGCCATCTTTTCGGATATTCAAGCTGTTGCTCATGGTCTGGAGGATATCGAGAATTCGGTGTCGTGAGTTATGAAGGAGGGATTCCCAGAGGGTAATGCAGAAAATGGAAATGCATCAAATTACCAAAACAAGCGAGCTTCCCACGCGCTTCCTTTAGTCTGCAAACAATAGCTGGCTAGGCGGTGCGCTGACGGACTGTCGGGGTGTCGGACAGAATACGGACGGCAGCACTCCCAAGTTGACTTAGGAGCCATGGATGGCGTCAGTTGAATTGCCATTATGACCGACAAGACGCTGCCGTTCACCAAGGATCAGTTGGAAGCCATCGCGGCCCAAGTTCCCACGCCATTCCATATTTACGACGAGGCGGCGATGCGCCGCAATGCCCGCGCCTTTTATCGCGCTTTCTCCTGGGTGCCGGGCGGGTTTAAGAATTTCTTCGCCGTCAAGGCATTGCCCAATCCCCACATCCTGAGCCTGCTTCGCGAGGAAGGCATGGGCGGGGACTGTTCCTCGCTGCCGGAACTCCTCCTGTGCGAGGCTGCCGGGATCAAGGGCGAGTCCATCATCTTCACGTCCAACGACACGCCTGCGGACGAGTTCAGGAAGGCGTCGGAGCTGGGCGCGCTGATCAACCTGGATGACATCAGCCATATCGACTTCCTGGAGAAGACTCTCGGCGGCAGGCTGCCGGAGATTCTGTGTTTCCGTTACAATCCGGGTCCGCTGAAGGCGGGCAACGCGATCATCGGCAAACCCGAGGAGGCCAAGTATGGCTTCACCCGGGAGCAGATCTTCAAGGGGTTTCGCCTCCTTCGCGACAAGGGGGTCAAGCGCTTTGCCCTTCACGCGATGGTGGCTTCGAACGAGTTGAACCCGGACTATTTCGTCGAGACGGCCCGGATGTTGTTCGACCTTGTCGTGGAAGTGCATCGCGAACTTGAGATTCGTTTCGAGCTGGTGAATCTCGGGGGCGGCATCGGCATTCCCTATCGTCCGGATCAGACACCCGTGGATTTGGATCGGGTCGGCCAGGGCATCAAGGCCGCCTACGAGAGCACGATCGTTCCCGCCGGCCTGGCGCCGCTGCGCATCGCCATGGAGTGCGGCCGCATGGTCGCAGGGCCCTATGGCTACCTCGTCGGACGCGTGCTTCACAAGAAGGCCACCTACAAGGACTATGTCGGGCTCGATGCCTGCATGGCCAATCTCATGCGTCCCGGCATGTACGGCTCCTATCATCACATCACCGTGCCCGGTCGCGAGGAGGAGCCGCGCACGTTATGCGACGTCACGGGGTCCCTCTGCGAAAACAACGACAAGTTCGCCGTCGATCGCGAGATTCCCGAACCCCGGATCGGCGATCTGGTGGTGATCCACGACACAGGGGCGCACGGTCATGCGATGGGCTTCAACTACAACGGCAAGCTGCGCTCGGCGGAGATTCTCTGGCAGGGCGGCGCGCAATTCCGGCTTATCCGGCGCGCCGAGAACTGCGGGGATTATTTCGCGACCCTAGATTTTCCCGGATTGAAGCAACGGATCTAATACAGGTGTGAAGCATGGCTCGTATCGTTGCTTGCCATACCGGGCTTCATCTCCAATTCTATGGGAGATCGTTCGAGCATCTTTATCGAAGCCTTGATCGCGCTGCCCTGATTTCCCTGCTTACCCTATGAAAGTACTGGTCGTAGATGATGATCCCGCTGCCCAAAGGATATTGAAGCTCTTTCTGGAGCGCTCGGGTTATACGCCGATTATCCTTTCCGACGGGAGCAAGGT
>JBAZHQ010000336.1:0-4980 GCA_041652235.1 Opitutaceae bacterium
CTGATGATTGCGCGCTCGGTATGCCGCGTTCTTCGACTTGGCGTGGACGTTTGAGAGACTCCACGGCTGGGAGATTCCATGAATCTTCCGGGTGTATCTGTTTTCGGCAGGCGGTGCCCCTGCATATTTCACGGTAGGGTTAATCCCCGTATCGAAACCGCCCTCCACAGCGCAAGATGAGTGTTCGCAGCCGTGCAGGTCGCGAAGGGGACGTTTTCACAAACACCCTGTCAGCCGGACGGAAACAGCGGAAAAACGAAAACAAAGGAAGCAATCGAACATGAAGAAACAAACGCGCATGATCCTCTTCATCTGTTCAAGCCTGGTAGTGCCCTTGGCCTTGGCCATCTGGGCTCCAGTCCAGGCGCGCGCCGCCGAGCCTGGGGAGGGTGAAAACATGACAAAGGACAAAACGAAGGAACAGAAAATGAATAAAAAAGGAGCTAACATGAAAGGATTTGTACAAGATATCGAAAGTCTCGCCATTAAGAATGACGAGTTTCGCCGGGTGCTTTACACGGCAAAAAACTGCCAGCTCGTCGTCATGGCGTTAAAGCCCATGGAAGATATCGGGGCGGAAGTCCACAAGCTCGACCAGTTCTTTCGCGTGGAGGAAGGTTCCGGTGAGGCAGTTCTCAATGGCGTTCGGACGGCGATCCGAGCGGGCTTCGCGATTGTCGTCCCGGCTGGGATGAAACACAACATTATCAATACCGGCGGCGTTCCACTGAAGCTTTATACGATCTATTCGCCCCCGAATCATCGTGACGGAGTTGTCCACCATACACGCGCCGATGCGGAGGCCGACAACGAGCACTTCGACGGGAAAACGACGGAATAGAGGTCAACCGCGACGAGCCGAACTCTAAGGACTCGCTGGACTGGCCTTACCGGTCGGCAGGCTAGAACGCCTAACACGGCTGAGCCGCAACCAAACCCGAACATTCAATTCAGATTTAACAGAAGGCAACGAAGCGTCTCAAGTCATACCGCCTCAGAGGCCTCGGTGATGAACGCAACCAAGGTACCCTTTGATACGGTTTTTAAAAAAGCACTTCGTTACCTTCTGTTAATTACCTGAATTAGAAGCCATTGAAAAATCCTGAAAGAAATTTGCACGCAAGAAGACAACAGACTCAGAGATAGTGTGAATGAACCGCCGTCTGCATACATGGAATTTATATGAAGTCTATAGTCATCTTCGGAGCCGGCATAGCCGGATTAAGCGCCGCCCATGAATTAATCCGCCTGGGATATAATGTTTCAGTATATGAATCTACCGATCAGCCAGGTGGATTCTTCAGAAGTTCCCGGATCTATAAAGATAATCTGGGTATGCACTTGATTCCCCTAGCATTTCTGGTAGGCTAGGAAATGGTCGAAATACCACGTAATATCATGGAGTTGAATAAGATGTTTGCTACAGAGGAAGCGTGCAGAAAGTACCTTGAGGAGGTTAGATGGCCTAGTGGACCGAGCTGCCCGAGATGCAAGAGCAACCAAGTATGGAAAATGAAGCCCCCGTTTTACAGATGCGAAGAATGTCTGCACGATTTCACGGTGACCTCGGGAACACTGTTCGCTGATACTCATAAGCCGCTGCGAATCTGGTTCGAGGTGATTTGGCATGTAGTGAACCAGAAGAATGGAGTCAGCGCCCTGGGCCTGCAAAGGGCGATAGGGTTTGGCAGCTACAGAACATCTTGGAACTGGCTCCATAAGTTGAGGAGAGCGATGATTCGGGAAGGAAGGGATCGGCTGTCTGGAGTTGTGGAGGTTGATGAGACTTATGTCGGAGGCGTGAAAGAAGGGAAAGTTGGCAGGGGAGCTGCTGGAAAGAGTCTGGTTGTTGTTGCAACAGAAGTAAAAGGGAAAGGATTAGGAAGAATTCGACTGGCACGCGTTCGTGATGCCTCCGCCAGCTCATTGCATTTTGCTATCAATGAAATGGTGGCCCCTGGATCGGAACTGTTGACTGATGGATGGCAAGGGTACTGCGGTATTGAAGAGAAAGGCTATACACGAAAGGGGATCAAACCCCTCGGTCTTTCTGATGACGATCTTACACCCCGTGTTCACAAGGTGGTGTCCTTGCTGAAGCGGTGGCTCTTGGGAACACATCAAGGAGCGGTTAATCATGCGCACCTCGATTACTATCTGGATGAATATACATTTCGTTTTAACCGTCGTCGTTCTAAATCTCGCGGTTTATTGTTTTTCCGTCTTATTGAACAAGCATTGCAGAAGGAGCCGATCCATGGGAGTTATCTTGTTGGAGGGAAGCGTAATGCTAAACTTTTAGAATTAGGGGAATAAAGTGCATACCCAGATAGGGGAGAATGCTGGAATCTTTCGTTAACGACGACAAGTTCCTGAATTAAACAGCCAGACCATGCCAAGGATACTACGATTGGAATTCCTTGGGGCGATCTACCCTGTGATCAACCGGGGGAATCGGCGGGTTGGCCCTTTTGATGAGGGAGAAGCGGCAGAGGCATTTGAGCGCTGCCTGGGGCAGACCTGCGATCGCTATGGCTGGGTGGTGCATGCCTTTGTTGTCATGAGCAACCACTACCATATTGCGCTGGAAACGCCTCTGGGAAATCTCAGTGACGGAATGCAGTGGATGTAGACAACCTTTTCAAACCGCTACAACCGCTATCGGGGCGAAAGCGGGCATGTGTTTCAAGGGCGCTACAAGGCCTTGCTCGTCGAGCAAGGGGCCTCAGGCTGGCTGACGGGCGAGTGTCCAGCCGAGGTTCGACGAGAGCAGGTTCGCCGCCGCGCAGACTTCCTGGGCGAAGTGCGGGATGCGTTCCTGGGGGAATCTGAGCATGACGGCCGTGATGCCGAGCGCGGCGCACACTTCGCCCCGGGCATTGCGGACGGGGGCGGCGAGGCAGCGCACGCCTTCATCGTATTCTTCATTGTCGAGGGCATAGCCGAGCGCCTGCACGCGGCGCAACTCGACCTTGAGCTCCTCGTCGGCCATGATGGAACGGGGCGTGCACCGGGCGCGCTGATTTGCGGGAAGAACTTCCGCGAGATGGTCGATGAAATTGTAGGCGAGAAGGATCTTACCCGTCGCCGAGCAGTTGGCATAGGCACGGGTGCCTGGACGCGAGGCCGCCCTGAGGGGATGCGGACTGTCGCAGACGTTCACGATCATCGCCCTCCCGTCATTCCAAACCGCAATATGCGAGGTTTCTCCGGTGAGTTCGGCAAGATTCCGGAGGATGGGGGATGACTGGCTGTAGAGATCGAGATCCTGGAGCGCCTTGAACCCCAGGTGAATCAATCCGCCCCCGAGCACATAGCCACCGCCCTCTTCCCGGAGGAAACCCTCGACAGTCAGCGTGTGCACCATTCGCAGGCATGTGGTGCGCGGCACTTTCAATGCCTGAGCGAGTTGCGTGATATTCAAGGCATCTTTTTGATCTGCCAGATAGCGCAGAAGCCGACAGGCATTGCCAAGATTAGGGATGGAATAAGTAGGCACTTCGAGGAAGATGTTCAAATATGAACAGGTGTAAAGAGATAATATAAGATTAACAATACAAACGATATAGGTAGTATTTATCAATAAATCACACAGAGAGAATTCGCTTGAAGTCGAAGATATGAACAATGTATTCAAAACGACTATTTCCATGAAATCTCATTCCATGCCAGGCAAAGCTGAGACGGCTCAATTGAACACGGCGGGGCTGCGCTCCGCATTTTTGCAGACAGATCTGTTTGTGCCGGGTGAGCTGCATCTCACCTATACGGATTTGGATCGCGCTATTGTCGGAGGCGCCTGCCCGACCACGAGTGCGCTGGACTTGCCTGCGGGCGAGCAGCTCAAGGCGGAATTCTTCTGCCAGCGTCGCGAGATCGGCGTGATCAACCTCGGTGCCGCCGGGTCCATCGTCGTCGATGGCAGCGAGCATCAGCTCAACAAGCTCGATTGCCTCTACATCGGACGCGGCAGCCGGAAGGTCACTTTCAAAAGTGCCACCGCTTCCGAGCCCGCGGCATTCTACATCGTCAGTTATCCTGCTCACGCCGATTACCCGACGAAGCTCGCTACTCCGGCTCAGAACAATCAGCTCAAGCTCGGCTCCAAGACCGATGCCAACGAGCGCACCATCAACCAGGTCATCCATGAAAACGGCATCAAGAGCTGCCAACTGGTCCTTGGGTTCACCGAGCTCGCCCCGGGCAGTATCTGGAACACGATGCCGAGTCACACGCATGATCGGCGTTCGGAGGTCTATTGCTATTTCGACATTCCGGCAGGTCACGCCGTGCTGCACATGATGGGTGAGCCGGCGGAGACGCGTCCGCTCTGGGTCAACAACCACCACGTTGTGCTCTCTCCCAGCTGGTCCATCCACAGCGGCGTCGGCACAAACGCCTATCGCTTCGTCTGGGCCATGGGCGGCGAAAACCAGCGCTTCGATGACATGGACAAGATCCTCATCCCCGACCTGCGCTAACTCCTCTTTGCAGCAACCCGGGTTCCGATTTTCCAAAGAACCATCAGTAACTTACAACTTAAAGCTTATAGCTTACAGCTAGCTAACCTCCACCCATCATGTCCTCCATCCTAGACTCATTCAAACTCAACGGGAAAGTTGCCATCGTCACCGGTGCCGCTCGCGGCCTCGGCCAGGGCATGGCCCTCGCGCTTGCTGAGGCCGGCGCCGACATCGTCGCCGTCGATATCCTCCCGGCCGCAGACACCGCCAAACAGGTTGCCGCCCTCGGTCGCAAGTGCGCCACGATCAGCGCCAATCTCTCCGACCGCAGCGCCATCCCCCAGGTGATTGCCGAAGCCAGGAAGAGTTTCGCCAATCTCGATATTCTTGTGAACTGCGCGGGTATCATTCGTCGCGCCGAATTCACCGAATTTTCCGAGAAGGACTGGGACGACGTCATGGGCATCAACATCGATGCTGTATTCTTCCTCAGCCAGTGCTTCGTGAAGGATGTCGT
>JBAZHQ010000337.1:0-4969 GCA_041652235.1 Opitutaceae bacterium
TTGGGCCGTTAAACCCTGTGTGACTACGAATCAGACCCTTGCTTCTTAAGCCTGCGAGGAACGGCGTTTAGCCTTCGATCGTCTCGGTGATGCGTGCTGCCGCGTGTGCATTGCTGATCGAAGGTTGGGGGACGCCGTGACTGCGCGGGCGGCGCATCCAGAGGGCTCCGAGTGAGCGCCCATGTTTCCCTGCGCAAGCGGCCTGTTCGTAACCCATGTCCCATTCCTGCTATCGATACGCCTCGTCAGACGATCATCCTTCCCGTTCCCCGTCCTATCTCCAATGCCGTCACTGCCGTGTCGAGTTCTCGCTCGACTCGCCCGGCACCCGACATCGCAACCACTGTCCCTGGTGCCTGTGGAGCATCCACCTCGACGATACGCCGGGGGACCGCGCTTCTGATTGTCGTGGAAGCATGGAGCCTGTTGCCGTCTCAGCCCGATCCGATGGCGAATGGCTTATCATTCATCGCTGTTGCACCTGTCACACCCTGCACGCAAACCGCATTGCGGGCGACGACAGCGAACGGGAGCTTCTGGCGCTCGTCGTGCGCCCGCTGGCGAGAGCCCCTTTCCCTATCTGAGCCTCCAAGACTTTTCCAAAGTGCAAGGGGCCGGCGAGACTCCGATAGCCTCAATGTCAGCTGCTACTGCATTCGGTCGTACCTCGCCTTTGCGGGCAGAGTGCCGACCATTGGCTTCAGGTCCGGCCCGGCCCATGGCCAGGGACTGTCGCCGAAGAATGCCGGCTTTTTTGTCAGGTATAGCGACGGCGGCAAAAGGCGGTTGGGGTTGTGCGGATCCCAGATGACAGTCTTGGTCACGCTGTCCCAGTTCCCGTGGCGATATAGGTGGGACAGGCTTGTGCCGTCGTCCCTGTCGCGGTAATCGGCGCCCGCGCCACACCCAATCCGAAACACCGCGCCTGTATCCATGCTCGGGCCGTCTGTCGCGCATTCATATACCGGCGGAATGCCATTGACCGCCTCCACGTTGAGAACGTTTCCGACAAAGGTGTGCTCACGGCTCCAGCCGGCCACATCCACCGCCCGCACATTGCCCGTGTCTGGCGAGGGTGGCGAGCTGTTCCGGCCCTGCGCATAGTTGCGGAACCACGTTTGCCAGCCCGAGTTTCCATGGGTGCCGTCAGCGCCTAGATTGCTTGCCCAATTACCCTCAAACAGATCGTGGTGGGAGAAACTCTCGTGGCTGCCGTCGATGCCGCTTTCCTGCCACCCCGGCGCATTGACGATGTATGCGTTGTCGACGTAGTTGTACGCGATGACGTTGCCGCCGCCGGACGCGTGCATGATGACGGGCTTGTTATGGTGAACTGAAATGTTGTTCTCCACCAGGTTGTCGGAACTCTGGTTGGAAATGCTGATTCCATAGGAAATATTGCCATAGTTGATGCGCCGCGCGTGGTGGAAATAGGAGTCGCGGATCTCGCAGCGATAGGCATGGATGAGATCGATGTGCATCCGCGACATTCCGTGATCCGCGTCGAGAAACCGTCCGTCCGACTCGATGTTTTTGACCCAGCAATAGGCGGTGTTGACGAACGTGATGTTGTCGGCAGTCCCCCCGGAGACGTAGAGGTCCTCGATTCCCGCGTAACGGGTGCCGGGTTCGCCGGCCCGCGCCGTCGCCGTCTTGAACACCTGGGGGATTTGCACCGACTCGAAAGCAATGTGTGTCGGGCTCGAGAGGCTCAAGGTATTGCCGTGTTTCGCGGCGACCTCGATCTGCTGCCCGACAGATCGCCATGGTCCGCGGGTGACGCCGGGATAGGCTCCCGTTCCCGGGCCGTCCATGCCCGTTGTCGGCTGCCGCTTATGGAGGACGCCGTCCGGTGCGATTCGCACATACCTGAAATCGTCGCACTGATCGATCTGGAGAACATCGCCCACTTCGATGGTTTTGGCATCCGAGACGGTGAGGCTGGTCGAGCCCTTGGGTACGTCGCCGATGACATACCATACGCCGGTGTAATCCCACTTCCAGCCCACCCGGATGGAAGCCTGCTGGGCTCCCGGAATCCCGACGATCTTGGTTAGGCCGGGACCGGCGCCACGCAGCACGACGTAGCTCCGGTTCATCAGAATAGAGTCCGAGATCCGATAGGTTCCCGCCGGCAGATAGATGACCTGGGGATTGGTCGCCGTAGCTATCGTGCCTGCCGCCTGAATGGCGCTGTTGATGGCGGCCGTGGCGTCGGTCTTGCCGTCGCCATAGATGGCGGCGGGCATGGTCGTGTAGATCGTCGCGACGGCCGGGATACCGCCGGGGATACCCGGATTCCATCGGGTAATCAGATCGGGCGGGATGAGGTCGCCGCCCTTGCCCGCGGACCCGTCAGCGACGGTCCCCGTCGGTTCCTTTGCGCGGAGAGCAATCGTCAGGACGAAGAAGAAAAACACAAATGCACCGGCGGAAAGGCGGGGGAAGAAACCTAGTCTCATAAGCATGGTAAGGTTAGAGGTGAAGAGTGATGTCCTCGGATATAACTAATTGGTTACCTAACTGGTCCCGCATGTGCAACCCCAAAATCCCTAGACACCCGCCACGGCAGAACCTTCGGGAAGGCAGGCAGACAAGGGTTGTCGGCGGTCGGATTTCAGTCCTCGGAGAAGGCAAAAAGCGGATGCCTGCGAAAAATTAAAAATCCATGTTTGTCACGTATTACGTGACAAAGCGGATCGGCTTATTGCGGGTCTTTTCCTCGTGGATTTTTTGGAGTCGGATCTATTCCCGGGAGCGTTCTGCGGGATAGGTGCCTCAGCGCTTCTTTTTGATGGCGGCGCTGAACCAGTCGCCTTGCAGGGTTTGAGGCGGGAATGGAGGGCGAGGGGCGGAGCCGAAGCTGCGGGCGCCGGGGGAGCCCGGGCTTGTGCGGCCGGCGGGAGCTCCGCCGCCGGGGCCGGTGCGGGGGCCGATCTGCGGGTTGCTCTTCATCGAGAGGGCGATGCGCTTGCGGGCCAGATCGATCTCGGTGATGGTGACCATCACCTTCTGCTGGGGCTTCAGGACCTCGCTGGCGTCCTTCACGAAGTTGTCGGAAATCTGGCTCACGTGGACGAGGCCGTCCTGGTGCACGCCGATGTCCACGAAGGCGCCGAAGGCGGTGACGTTGGTGACGATGCCGGGCAGCTTCATGCCGGGCTTCAAGTCCTCCATCTTGTGGACGCTCTCGGAGAAACTGAAGGCTTCGAACTTCTGGCGCGGGTCGCGGCCCGGCTTGGCAAGCTCGGCGACGATGTCGGTGAGCGTAGGCAGGCCGACCTTTTCGGTGACGTAGTTCTCAAGCTTGATCTGCCTGCGCAGGGAGGGATCGCGGATAAGGTCGGCCACCGTGACTCCGAGATCGGAGGCCATCTTTTCGACGATGGGGTAGCTTTCGGGGTGGACCGCGCTTGCGTCGAGCGGGTTGGCCGCGTCGCGGATGCGAAGGAAGCCCGCGGCCTGCTCGAAGGCCTTGGGGCCGAGTCGTGGCACTTCGAGAAGATCGCTGCGTGATTTGAAGGCGCCCTTCTCGTTGCGGCGGCTGACGATGTTGGAGGCGATGGTGGCGTTGAGGCCCGAGACGTAGCTGAGGAGCTGCTTGGAGGCGGTGTTCACCTCGACGCCCACGCCGTTCACGCAGGAGACGACGGTGTCGTCGAGGGAGCGCTTGAGGGCGGGCTGGTCCACATCGTGCTGGTACTGGCCGACGCCGATCGATTTCGGGTCGAGCTTCACGAGCTCGGCAAGGGGGTCCATCAGTCGCCGACCGATGGATACGGCGCCGCGGACGGTGATGTCCTGATCAGGGAATTCCTCGCGGGCGACCTCGCTGGCGGAGTAGATGGAGGCTCCGGATTCGTTGACCATGACCACGGGAATGGACGGCGAGAGTCCGATGGCCCGCACGAAGGATTCGGTTTCGCGGCCGGCTGTGCCGTTGCCGATGGCGACGGCTTCCACCTGGAAGAATTTCACAAAACCCAGGAGCTTCTCCTTGGACTCGACGGGATCGCGGTCCGGATAGACGACGTCGTTGTGGAGCAGCTTGCCCTGGCGGTCGAGCATGACGACCTTGCAGCCCGTGCGGATGCCGGGGTCGATGCCCATGACGGCCTTTTGTCCTAGCGGGGCGGCGAGCATGAGTTCGCGCAGGTTGTCGGCGAAGACCTTGATGCCCGCCTCGTCGGCGCGCTTTTTCGATTCTAGGCGCATTTCCGTCTCCATGGCGGGCGCCAGGAGGCGCTTCAGCGAATCCTGCACGGCGGTTCTCACCTCGGCGGAGCAGCGATTTGCCGCGGAGGATTCCCTGGCGAAGAGAGGCTCGACGACCGCGAGGGCGGAGCCTTCGTCTGGCAGCGTGACGCGCATCATCAGGAACTGCTCTTTTTCGCCGCGCCGCATGGCGAGGACGCGATGAGAGGGCGCCTTGGCGAGAGGTTCGCTCCATTCGAAGTAGTCCTTGAATTTCGCGCCCTCGGCCTCCTTGCCGACTATCACCTTCGAGGAGATGACGGCGTTTTGCTGAAACAGGAGGCGCAGCTTGGCGCGGGCGTCCTTGTCGTCGCTTACCCGCTCGGCGATGATGTCGCGGGCTCCGGCGAGGGCTTCGGCGGCGGATTCGATTTTCGATTTCTGGTTCTTGCCATCGTCGGCGACGTATTCCTTCCCGGCATAGGTCTCGGCTTCCTTGGCCGGATCGGTCGAGGGGTCCTGCGCGAAGATAAGATCGGCCAAGGGCTCGAGGCCCTTCTCCTTGGCAATGGTGGCCCGGGTGCGTTTTTTCGGGCGGTAAGGCTGGTAGATATCCTCGAGGGCGGTGACCGTTTCTGCGGCAGCGATCGCTTTTTCGAGCTCGGGCGTGAGCAGGTTGCGCTCCTTAAGCGATGCGATGATGGACGCGCGCCGTTCATCGAGTTGCTCAAGCTGTTCAAGGCGGTCGCGGACGGCCATGACCTGCACCTCATCG
>JBAZHQ010000338.1:0-4967 GCA_041652235.1 Opitutaceae bacterium
AGCGTATCGGATGTGAGGTGCGACATGACCACGGCGCCCCGTTCATCTTTGACGAAGCCGCCTGATTGATCGGGGATCATGGCACCCGCCTGGGTGCCCACGCCGAGGGCGATGACGCGCACCTTTTTCTCACGCAGGCTTGCCAGCATGGGCTTCCAGTTGTCGTCCTGCGCCTCGCCGTCGCTAAGGATAATGAGAAAGCGATCGGTGCTCGCGGTGGAGCTGAAACTCTCGGCGGAGGTTTTCAGAAGCGCCTGGAAGTCGGTGCCATCGTCGGGCATGAAGCCGGGTTTGAGCTCGGGCAGGAACTCGCGAAGAATCTCATAATCCGTGCTGAGGGGCGACTGGAGAAAGGCTGTGCCGGAGAAGACGACCAGTCCCACGCGTTCCCCGGCGAGGCGATCGAGGAGGGCCTGGATGAGGAGCTTGGCGCGTTCGATACGAGACGGCTTGATGTCGGGAGCGTTCATCGAACGCGATAGGTCGAGGGCGATAAGGATCTCGCGAGATTGCTCGAAGACCTGTTCCTCGATGCGACCCCATTGCGGGCGGGCAAGAGCGAGCACGGAAAGGCAGAGACCGATGGTGAGCCAGAATCTCGGGTAGCGGCGCCGTGCCACATGCTTATTGGATGCGTCAAGGGAGAGGCGACTGGCACCCGCTTCGGCGCGGAGGATCTTCTCGTGTCCGACATTGCGCTGCGCGCGATTTCCCCGCAGCCAATCCCAACCCAGGAGAGCAAGGGGAAGGACGAGCAGCCAGAGGAGATGCGGCCAGGCGAAAGTCATCTTAAGAGCGTAAGAGCGTAAGGTGGTAAGGGTGTAAGTTGGTAAGTCAGAGGCGGAAAATTTAAGCGGCGGCGCGGGGGCGGGAGGCGACGAGGCCGGCGGCCAGGAGGAGGATGCTGCCGGGGGCGGCGAGCCAGGGGAAGAGCTCCGTCGTGAGGAGATGACTCTTGGCCTGGAATTCTATTTTCTGGGCGCTGTCGATTGCCGCGAAGGCTTCCTCGATGGTGCCGGTCTCGTCGGCGCGGAAGAAACGACCGCCAGTCTCGCCCGCCATGGCGCGGAGCAGCCCCTCGTCGAGACTGGAAAACTGCTGTTGATACACGACCGTGCCGTCTGCGCGGCGACCCACGGGAACGGGCACGAAACCCTCCTTGCCGGCGCCGATCGTGTAAACGGGAATGCGGCGGGACTTGGCGATTTCGACAGCCTGCATGGGATTGAGGCTGCCGCGATTATTGGCGCCGTCCGTGAGCAGCACGACGAAAGCCCCCATGCGCTTGCCTCCCGATTCGCGCTTGGCCTGTGCAAGGCGCGACAGTGCGATTCCAAGGCCGTCGCCAATGGCTGTGCCGTCCTCGATTGCTCCGATTCTTAGACGTTCGATCTGCTGCCCCAGCCAGGCGTGATCGAAGGTGAGCGGTGCGAGCGTGTAGGCGCGACCCGAGAAGACGACGATGCCAATGCGGTCGTTGGGCCGGTCCTCTACGAAGGCTTGGATGACCGGCTTGATGGCCATGAGCCGGTTGATGCGTTCTCCACCCCTCATGTAATCCTCGGACAGCATCGAGCCTGACAGGTCGATCGCCAGCATGAGATCGTAGCCCTGGGCCCGAACCTCCCGCTTGTCGTCGATGCGCTGGGGACGGGCGAGCGCCGCGACGAGAAGCGCGATGCCGAAGGCTGCGAGGAAAGTGGGCCAGCGCGAGGCTGCGGCAAGCGAAGGGCGATGCCAGTCCGCGGCGAAGGGGATCACGAGCACGGGCACTCGCTTGCGCTGGCGCAGCCAGACAATTAGGGGGATGAGAAGCAATGCCAGCAGCCAGAGCGGACTGTGCAGCGTGTAGCGGCCTCCCAGCTCGGGCAGGAAGGATGCTGCAAAGAAGAAATCCATGGTGCAGGCGGCAGGCATGTCAGCTATTGCGGGTGCGGTTCATGCGTGCATGGAAGAAACGCACTAGGGCATCGAGGCGGTCATCCTCGGTTGAAACGGCGAGCCGGCTGAAGGTGTCCGGGAACATCGCCTCCCAAGCGGCCTCGCGCTGGTTGCGCCAGGCGGCGTGGGCATTGCGTTCGGCCGTCGAGCCCTCGAGCGTGACAAGCCGGCTGCCGATGGGATCGTAGGCGGCCATAAAGCCCTCGTCGGGGAAGGAGCGATCCCAGGGATCGTCGATGCGGAAGCCCATCGTCTGGTAGCGGCGCTGCAATACGGCCCAGCCTTCCGGAGCGGGACGCGGCGGGAAGTCGGATAGCCACAGCACGATGGAGTGGCGCGGAATGGACTTCGAGAGGATGCGCCAGGGAATCTGTGAATCTGGGATCTGAGTTCTGGGTTCTGAGTTCTGAGATCTGAGATTTGAGATCTGAGATTTGAGATTTGCGAGCGGCGGCGGGGGGCGTCCGACCAGGGTGGCGGCGAGGTGCATGATCTGGCCGCGACCGCGAACGGGGGGGCGGAATTCGTAACCCTCGGGCGATGAGAGCAGGTAGCCCACGCGATCGCGGTTGACGGCTCCCAACAGCATGACGAGGCCCGCGAGCTCCATCAGCGCCTCGCGTTTGGAGACGGCGCCGGAGCCGAACTGCAGGCTCGTGGAATCCTCGACGATGAGCAGCAGGGTGACCTCGCGCTCCTCGACGAATTTCTTCCGGTAGGGTTCTCCGAGGCGCGCGGTGACGTTCCAGTCGATGTCGCGCACGTCGTCGCCAAACTCGTATTTCACCACTTGGTCGAACTCCATGCCCCGCCCGCGAAACGTGGAGCGATATTCGCCGCTGAGCACGTTCTCAACGGCATGACGCACGCGCCATTCGAGCCGTCTCAAGCGCGAAAAAGCCGAGGTATGGAGGCTGAGGACGGGAGGAGTCATTGAGAAACAGAGGCCAGAAGCCAGAAGCCAGAGGCCGGAGATCGGAAGTCGGAGGTCGGAAGTTGGAAGCCGGACAGCAGTTGCAGTTGCTGATCGCGGTGGTTTTCCGATGCGGCAAAGACTGTCTTGAGCCGGCAGAACGGGATCTTTCCACGTTCGAGGAACACGGACTGGGTTTCCAATCCGGCTTTTTGTGTTTTTTTGTGCCTTTTCGTGGCCATTCCTTCTGTGGAATTGAGGATCGTTGCTCGAGACGTGGTTCCTGCCGGCTCAGGCCGGCACGGGAATGCGGGCGAGAAGGTCCGCCACGATCCGGTCCGCCGAGATTTCCTCGGCCTCCGCCTCGTAGGTGAGGCCGATGCGGTGGCGCAGCACCTCGGGGGCCAGTTCCTGCACCAAGGCGGGCGTGAGGTAATCCTGGCCGCGCAGCCAGGCGAGGGCGCGTCCGGCAGCGAAGAGGGCCAGCGAGGCGCGCGGGGACGCGCCGAAGCTCAGGAGCTTGCGCCCCGGCTGGCCGGCTGCCGCGGCGGGGGAGGTCTCGGCAAGCTCCCTCGAACCGCGGACGACGGCCAGGATGTAGGACTGAACTGTCGGAGAAACATGGATACGATCCACCGCCGAGCGCAGCTCCAGCAGCTCCGCGCCGCTTGAGACGGCCCTGAGCTCGGGCTGCACCGTGACCTGACCCCAGCGTTGCATCATCTCGGACTCCTCGCCCGCGGACGGATAGTCCACGATGAGCTTGAACAGGAAGCGGTCGGTCTGGGCCTCGGGAAGCGGGTAGGTGCCCTCCTGCTCGATGGGATTCTGCGTGGCCATGACGAAGAACGGACTGGGCAGGGGGTGCGTGTGGCCGCCGATGGTGACCTGGCGTTCCTGCATGCCTTCGAGCAGCGCGCTTTGCACCTTGGCGGGGGCGCGGTTGATTTCGTCGGCGAGGACGAGATTGGCGAAGATCGGGCCGCGGTGGGGAGTAAACTCGCCCGTCTTTGGCTGGAACACCATGGTGCCCACGACATCGCTGGGCAGCAGGTCGGGAGTGAACTGGATGCGCTCGAATTGCACGCCCAGGGCGGTGCCGAGCGATTTCACGAGCAGAGTTTTCGCGAGACCGGGCATTCCTTCGAGAAGCACGTGCCCGTTGGCGAGGAGGGCCACGAGCAGGCGTTCGACGGTGGCGTCCTGTCCGATGACGGCTTTGGCGATTTCGGCGCGGAGTTTTTGGGACCAAGCGGGACCGGTGAGCATAGGAGTAAGAAAGTTGAAATCAGGCTTTGACACCCAACAGCAATCCATGGGTGGAGAAAAACACAAGAAACACCTTAGGTTGATTTATGCAGGGCAAAAACGCGATGGCAGCGGAAGGACCGCCACCTCGGTCGGACGGTGGCCGCGGAGCGGCCTCTGTGGCGGAGAAGCCGCCTCGGTCGGACCGTCGGTTATCGGAAACGTTCCACGAGGCAATACCACCCGCTCCAGAGGATTAAGACTTTTTTGTGATCTCTCTAGGGGCGGTCTCGGCGACATCGGGGGTCTCAAGCGTTTTGGAACCCTTGGCTCCGAGTTCCGCGAACTTGCGCGCGCCGGGCAGCACGGTCCCTTCGAAGGTGCCCACGGCCGTGTTGTAGCCGCGGACTGCGGCATCGAGTCCGCGCCCGACCTTGTCGAGGCTTTCGGCGAAGCTGGCCACACGATCGTAGAGCTGGCGGCCCAGCGCGCTGATCTCCTCTGCGTTGCGGGAGACCGCCTCCTGGCGCCATCCGTAGGAGGCGGCCTTGAGAAGGGCGATGAGCGTTGCAGGCGTGGCGAGGAGGACTTTGCGGCCGATGGCACGGTCCATGATGGAGGGATCCGCCTCCAGTGCGGCGCTCAGGAATTGGTCGCCCGGCAGGAAGAGGACCACGAATTCAGGGGAAGGTTGGAACTTGGCCCAATAGTCGCGGCTGCTGAGAGCGTCGCAATGCATGCGCACCTTGGCGGCGTGCTCGGCGAGTTTGGCGGCGCGGCGCGCGGGATCGCTCTCGGCGGCTGCTTCCCGGAACGCCTCGGTGGGCGCCTTGGCGTCGACGACGATCTGCTGTCCGCCAGGAAG
>JBAZHQ010000339.1:0-4955 GCA_041652235.1 Opitutaceae bacterium
CAAGGAGGTTCCAATCCGATTCCTCCTTCAGGCGGTCAATCCAGCGCCAGGAATGCAGGCCCCAGGTCGTATCTTCCGGGTTGTAGCGAAGCTGGCTGAGAGGAATGAGGAACTCGGCGGTCCACGCATCGGGTTCGCTGCCTGTTTTCCCCTCCCAAACGGCATTAAACGTCGGGTCCCAGGAGAAATTGAAGAGCTTTACATCGATCTTTTGTCCTGCCGCAGTGAGGTCGAATTCGAAGCCCGAGCGCTTGTCGTGGTAGCTGTCGAAACATACGCCGACGATGTCGCCGACAAACTCATCCCGGTCCCCGGAGACTCGCGCGACTCCTTTTACATCGGCCTCGAAGGCGCGGATCGCCACATAGACATTGCGGTCGTCGTAGAGGATCTTGATTTCGGTTTCTCGGGTGGGCTTGGCATCGTAATTTGGCACCAATGTCCGATAGCCGCCCATCCACCGGCCCTGTTCACGCCAGCATGCATCGTCAAGTTTACCGTCGACCACGGGTTGCTTTCCCTGGAGGCGCACCGTGGCATAGATGCGCTTGGCCCGCTTCCCGTTTGGCGCGGGAGCCGGTGAGGTCTCGGGTTGATCGGCCATGGCCGTGCCGACGGCGGCGAGCGTCAGCGCAAGCATGACGCGCAAGGCTGGGACGAAAGATCGGAACAAAGTCAGCACAACAGTGCATGACGGGACAAAGGCTCTAAGTTCCCAAAAAAAATAACAGGGTGATTACTTAGGGATTTCCATGAGCAGGCTCCGAACGATGGGAGTTTTCTCCGATGGATCAGGGGAATTACCGGCCCTTAGAAGGGTTCATTCATTCGCCTGCAAGCAGGCTCCTACGTCGGAACCACCAGGCGGTTTCAAGTCCGGTCGCCTGCCGCTACAGCAGCGATAGCTGCGAGTCGTCGTCGGGTTTCACGGTGATTTTCTTCTTTGGCCGCGCCTTTGGCGTCGGCAGCTCGACTGTGGCGTCGTCGCCCTCGAGCTTTTCGAGAATGGTCTTGGCGCGGTCGATCACGCTCAGCGGCAGGCCGGCGAGGCGGGCAACCTGGATGCCGTAGCTGCGATCCGCCGGACCGGGCATCACGCGGCGCACGAAGACGATGTCGTCGTTCCACTCCTTCACCGCCACCGAGAAGTTGCGCAGGCGGGGGAGATGCTTCTCAAGCTGGGTGAGCTCCTGGTAGTGCGTGGCGAAAAGAGTGCGCGCGCCGCGTGTCTCGCCGCGGTGCAGATGCTCCACCACAGCCCAGGCGATGCTCAGGCCGTCGTAGGTCGAGGTGCCGCGGCCGATCTCATCGAGGATGATCAGGGAACGATCTGTCGCGTGATTGAGAATGTTGGCGGTCTCGTTCATCTCGACCATGAACGTCGAGTTGCCTCGGGCGAGATCGTCGCTTGCGCCGACACGCGAGAAAATCCGGTCCACCAAGCCCACCCGGCAGCGGCTTGCGGGCGTCCAGCATCCGATCTGCGCGAGCAGCGCGATCAGGGCGACTTGGCGGATGTAGGTCGACTTGCCGGCCATGTTGGGGCCGGTGATGAGCAGGATCTGCGCATCGTCCGCCGCCATGATCGTGTCGTTGGGCACGAAAGATTGGGCGCCTGAGAGTCCGTTACACTCGCTTTTGAGCATCTGTTCCACGACCGGGTGTCGTCCGTCCACGATCTCAAGGGCATCGCTATCGTCGATTTCGGGCTGGCAGTAATCCCATTCGCGGGTGAGTTCCGCCCATCCGGCCAGCACGTCGATCTCGGCGAGGGCCTCGGCGGTTTCCGCGAGGGCGATGGACTCGTCGAGCACTGCCGTCACGAGCCGGTTGAACAGTTCCTTTTCGCGGACCAGGGCATTCTCTTCGGCGTGGAAAATTTCCTTTTCCTTCTGCTTGAGGCCCTCGGTCACATAGCGTTCGCCGTTTACGGTGGTCTGCTTGCGGATGTAGTCGGCGGGCACCAGGTGAAGGTTGGCCTTGGTCACCTCGATGTAATAGCCGAAGACGGAATTGTAGCGGACTTTCAGGCTCTTGATGCCGGTGCGCTCCAGCTCCGTGCGTTCGAGGTCGGAGAGCCAGGTCTTGTTGTCCGTAGTAAGGCTGCGCAGGCGGTCCAGTTCGGGATCGTAGCCGTTTTGGATGAAACCGCCGTCGTTCACATCGGCGGGCATCTCGTCGGCGAGGGCGCCGGTGAGCAGCTCCCTCAGCGCGTCAAATTCATGCAGGCGCGCGGCGAGCCCTTGCATGCGTTTCCCGGAGCCGAAGCGCTCCAGCAGTGTCCGCAGAGTGGGGAGTTGCACCGTGGTGTCCCGCACGCCGCCGAGTTCGCGCGGGTTGCGCAGACGGTTTTGCAGGCGCCCGAGGATGCGCGGAATGTCGCGCACGTTGGCGAGCGCCGCCCTCAGGTCGCCGAGCAGGCCGGGCTCCGCGAGAAACTCGCCGACGATGGCCTGGCGTCCCTTGATCTCCGCGATATCCAGCGTGGGGGCCGCGAGCCAGCGCTCGAGCAGGCGCGCGCCGGAGGCCGTCGAGCAACGATTGATCGCCCCGAAGAGCGAACCGTCGCGCCCGCCGCGGATCGCCTGGAAAATCTCGAGATTTCGCAGGGTCTCGGGATCGAGCAGGAGAGTGCGTTCGCTGCGATATTCCCTGAGCGAACGAAGGTTCTCTGGCTTGGCGCAAAGGGTCTCCGTCGCGTACTGCACCAGGGCGCCCGCGGGTCCCAGCGCCGGATGATCGATGGCCAGTCCGAAACCTTCGAGGTTCAGCACATGCAGCGCATCCATCACCGCTTTGGCCCCCGCGGGGATGTCGAACTGGAAACCGGGCAGCTCCGTGACCGTGTGCGAGGCGCAGAAGCGATGAATCGCATGAATTGCGGCCTGCTCGTGCGGCGCTTCCCGCCAGCGCGCGAGCTCGCCCTCGGCGATCAGCAGTTCGCGCGGCTCGAGGGCGGTCAGCACGGGAAGCAGGTTTTCCGGCTGCGTTTCGGTGGCGACGCGGAACTCACCCGTGGTCAGGTCGAGCCAGGCGGCGTGAAGGCCTCGGCGGTCGAAAAGCAGGGCGGCAAGGTAATGGTTGCGCTGCGCCTCGATCTGGTTGGGGGCGAGAGTGGTGCCGGGAGTGAGGATGCGCGTGAGCTCGCGCTTCACCAGTTTGCCGGGCCTGGCGGCTTCCTGCTGGTCGCAGATCGCGACCTTCTTCCCCGCTGCGAGCAGTTTGCCCACGTAAGTGTCCACCGCATGGTAGGGAAGTCCCGCCATCGGGTGTTCCTGCCGGCGCGTGAGCGTGAGCCCGAGCAGGCGCGAGGCCTCCACCGCGTCGTCGAAAAAGAGCTCGTAGAAATCGCCCAGGCGGAAGAGCAGCAATGTATCGCGCGGCAACCCGCGCTTCACCTCGAAATACTGCTGCATCATCGGGGTGAATTTATCGCTCTCGTTGGCCATGGTGGTGAGGCAGGAGAAAGGAGACTGGAGGCGGGTTCGGCGCAAGCCTGAGGTTTTAAGCCGGGGAAAACGATCTTTCCAACCCCGCCTGATAAGACTCCATCCACTATTAGCATTTCATCCGTCTCTTTAGTGTCCTATTCCCTGGGCTGTACCGGTAGCGTAATCCTCTCCTTTACCCCGCATGACCGGCGAGCCTCCGATAAATCGCGATGTAGCGCGGGATGATGCGATCGGCGGAGAAATGGCTGCGGGCTCGCTCACGTGCGGCCTGTCCCATGGATGCTCTCAGCAGAGGGTCCCGGATCAGGCGCTCGGTTGCCTGCACCAAGCCGTCGATGTCCCCCAGTGGCGCGAGGAGCCCCGACTTTCCGTCCTCCACAACCTCGGGGATGCCTCCCACTCGGGTCGCCACACTGGGGTGGGCGAAGCACATGGCTTCGAGGATGCTCAGGCAGAAACTTTCCGTATCCGAAGTGTACAGCCCCATGTCGGCGGCCAGCAGATAATCCTCGATATCCGTGACTTTCTCGCGCACCAGCACCCGGTCATTGAGCCCGAGGCGACGCACCGTTTCCGCGTAGGGAGAGAAGTCCGCGCCTGCGAGGATCACCAGCTTAAACGACTCGCGAGGACGAAGGCGCGCCGCCACTTCGAGGAGATGATCGATGCGTTTCACCGGCCTCAGGTTCGACATGTGCAGGATCATCACCTCGTTCTCCAGTCCCAGTTCGCGACGCACTTCGTCGCGCGAACGCAGCGCCTGCCGCGGCTCGAAAAAGTTATGGACCACTTCGATGGGCCGGTTGATCGGCAGGAGGCGTTGCGTCTCGCCCCGGAGAAACTCGGAAACGGTTGTGACGGCGTCCGAGTGCTCAAGAGCGAACTGGATTGCCGGAGCGTAGCCCGGGTCCCTGCCGAGGAGCATCGTATCCGTGCCATGCAGCGTGGTTATCACTCGGGGACGAAACTCCTGCGGCAGCATCGACCGGGCGAGAATCGCAGCCGTCGCATGGGGCACGGCATAATGCACGTGGAGAATGTCGAGTCTGTGCTCGCGGCTCACTTCCGCCATTTTCACGGAGAGCGGCAGCGTATAATCGGGATACTTGAAAAGATCGTAGTGGTTCACCTCCACCGGATGGAAAAACACGCCGGTCGCATCCGCCGACATCCGGAATGGCTTCTCATACCCGATGAAATGCACCTCGTGCCCGCGTCGCGCGAGTTCCTCGCCCAGAGCCGTCGCAAGGATGCCGCTGCCGCCGACGGAGGGATAGCAGGTGATGCCGATTCTGAGATTTCGCTCGGGATTCATATCAGGAATGCCGCGTGGTTCGCCCGGGTCTTGCGGGCAACCGCGGCGTTGCACCCAAACTTGTTGCCGTTGGGATGAGCGCCAAGAGCCGGGATGGCGGCACGTTCAGGAGGGGAGGTCGGCATAGGCTTCATCGGAGCGGTCGATGGGTTCGCGGCCCAGGAAAGTGATTTCAGGGGCGTCATCCT
>JBAZHQ010000340.1:0-1715 GCA_041652235.1 Opitutaceae bacterium
ACGGGGAGAAGAGATCGAGGGGAACGTCGATGTGGTGCGCCGGATCATCGGGCCGTGCGCCGAGGGAAAGTCGGCCATGACGCGAATGATCCTGCGAGGCCTGACGGCATGGGCGCTGCAGGGCGGCAAACAGGACGGCGACGGGTACAGCCAGTCCCAGGTTCGCCGGCTGCAAAGCTCCGTCCGGTCGCTGATGATGGGCGCGATTGAATGTGGGATCGTGGACTATTCCAACCGCGTGCTGCCGCCACTGATCGATCATGGGCCGCCCGCGCGAAACGTGCGAAGCCCCGGACGGGCTGTGGTGATGGGGATGATCTCCCGATGCCAACAGCGACGAGACGCCAAGGGCAGACGCGACGAGCTGGCGCTGTGGCTGATGTTCGCAAACGCCCTGCGGGTGGGCGAGGTCTGCTCGGTGGAGTTCCCGAACGGTGTGGACCTGGACAACGGCACGATCTGGGTGCGCCCCAAAGGCCATCACGACCGGGAAGAAATCGAATTGCCAAAGACGACGATGGCGGCGCTCGATGCGTATCTTACCGAACGTGGCGACGAGCCGGGGGCGCTGTTCGTGAGCATGGATCATCGGCGCTGTGGCAAACCAGAGGCGATCACAACCGAGGGAATGCGGCACGTCGTTGATGATCTCGGACAGCAGGTCGGCGCTTACGTGCGCCCACACAAACTGCGACATGCTGGAATCACAGAAATCACGCGATTGACCAACGCAAACGATCTATGGGTAAGCATCCTCTCACGGCATCGTGTGTATCGCGGGCGTGATCGGATGTGGCAGCGATATCAGGACGACCCGATCTACACCATGCGTGAGGCGGCGTCTATTGTCCAGATCGGACGCCCGTGGAGGCATCCAACTGAACGCTAAAAAACACGTTGGTATTGTAATCCTCAATTGGACAAATCAAATTATGATTACAAGATTATATATGAACAGGACTTACATTTTTTTACCATTGTAGAGTTATATGCGGATTTTGGGCTTAAATTCTCGCTGGTTTTCTTGTATATACTCCGCCACACAAGAGAACACTGAATCAATTTTAGGTACTGTCTGGCCCTTACCACAAACGAGGTCAGCGGGAACAGGCATGTTGCGTAGGTGACTTTCTTTCTGTGGTTGTGCCGAATATGAAAGGATGTAGGTAATATCGTGGAAATCGTAACGAAAAAGATTTCTGAATTGCGTCCGTACCCGAAGAATCCAAGGCATAACGATCACGTCGTGGAACGCTTCGCGGCCCATCTTGTGGAGTACGGATGGCGTGCGCCGATCGTTGTGGACGAAACGGGGGAAATCATCTGCGGGCATCTTCGGTGGAAGGCGGCGCGGCATCTTGGTTGGGAAGATGTTCCCGTACATGTCGCCTCCGATCTGTCGCCGGAGCAGGTTCGGGCGCTTCGGATCGCGGACAACAAGACGGCGGAATGGGCCGAATGGGACGAAGAACTGCTTCGCGTCGAATTGGAAGCGCTGCTCGATGCGGGTGTCAGCAGGGATAAGATGGGATTTGCCGACGAGGACGAATTCAACGCGGCGCTGGGCGAGGCGATCCGCGACGGCTTGGCCGACCCGGACGCCATTCCCGAACCGCCGGACGAAGCGACGACGCAGCGCGGGGACGTGTACGTCCTGGGCGATCACCGGCTGATGTGCGGCGACAGCGCCAGCGGGGCCGACCTCGACCGCCTGC
>JBAZHQ010000340.1:1725-4938 GCA_041652235.1 Opitutaceae bacterium
GGTGATTCACCTGGTAAACATGGACCCTCCGTACAATGTGAAATTGGAGCCGCGCAGCAACAACGCCATCGCCGCGGGGAACTCGTCGTTTCAGGCGACGCATCACCAGAAACTCGATCTTGCCCGTCACCCGGAGAAGCAGCACGCGACGCACGCGAAGCTCCGCGCGAAAGACCGGCCGCTGGCGAACGATTTTGTCAGCGACGAAGATTTCGACGGGATGCTGCTGGCGTGGTTCGCCAACGCATCGCGTGTGCTGAAGCCGGGCGGATCGTTCTACGTCTGGGGCGGGTATGCGAATCTGGGCAACTACCCCGCGCCGCTCAAGAAGGCCGGGCTGTACTTTTCGCAGGGGATCATCTGGGACAAGCAGCATCCGGTCCTGACGCGAAAGGATTTTATGGGCGCGTTCGAGATTTGCTTCTACGGATGGAAGGAAGGCGCGGCGCATCACTACTACGGGCCGAACAACGCCACCGACCTCTGGCACGTCAAGAAGGTCAACCCGCATGCGATGGTGCATTTGACGGAGAAACCCGTCGAACTGGCGGTGCGGTCGATTCAGTATTCCTCCCGGCCGGGCGAGAACGTTCTCGACCTGTTCGGCGGCAGCGGTAGCACGCTGATCAGCTGTCAGCAGACGGGACGCCGCGCGTTTCTGATGGAACTCGATCCCCTCTATTGCGACGTGATCGTGAAGCGATGGGAGGATTTTTCAGGCAAAAAAGCCGAACGGATACCCGCGAGCGTATGAATCCCTCGGCGATGACATGTCGGGAGCTGGCGGACGTGATGTCGGCGGCGCTGCGGACCATGGGCCGACCCGCCGTTGCGGAGGCGGATGTCGCCGCGCTGGCGGGCGATGGCCTGCCGACCAACGAGGACGGGACGGTGGGTCTGTTGACGCTGGCGGCGTGGCTGGCGAAAACCGAAATCCAAAAAAAACATTGACGCCGGCGAAATCGCGCAATAGATATTCCCCGGCGGACACGGATGGGGGTTTTTGTAGGACAGGAAAACAAGTGACCCCGGCGGCGTGATCTTGACAAAACGCCCCGGGGCCGTGGCCTCACACTAACTAGCAGCGTAAGGCGGAATGCTTATCGACCGAAACGATCCCACGACTTGAATGCCGCCCAATCCCCGCAGTCTGAAGCCGGCGGAACTGATCCGTCTGGTGAACTCCACGACGGTCGGCTCCGCGCTGACGGAGCGGGCGTTGTATCGTCACCGACAGGCCGCCGGGCGGCATATCGGCGACGATCAGACCGTGGACCTTCCGCGATACGTTGCATGGCTGCTTTCCGAGCGCCGGAGCCGCATGGACGTGGCAAAAAAACAAAAACAACCGAAAGAAAACCTTCGCCGGGCGGGTCAGGACAAGCGCGAAACCGAAGCGGCCAAGCAGCGCGATCAATCGTTGTCGGTGCGCGACATCGGCGAAATCCCCGCCTGCGTGAATCCCGAACGCCGCGAGAAATGCGGCAAGTCCCTCCGACTGTTCCTGGAAACGTATTTCGAGGACACGTTCCGGCTGCAATGGTCCAACGTTCACAAGCGGGCCATCGCCAGTATCGAACGGGCCGTGCGCCACGGGCAGAAGCACATGAGCGTGATGCCGCGAGGGTTCGGCAAAACGTCCCTCGCCCTGCGGGCGATGATCTGGGCGTTTTTCTTCGGGCACACCGCCTACGCCGTGCTGCTGGCCGCGACGAGCGACCAGTCCGAGGATCTGCTGGGCGATCTGAAGACGATCCTCGAAACCAACGATATGCTGGACGAGGATTTCCCCGAATTCACGCGCCCGATCCGCGCGCTGGAAAATCTTTCCAATCGATGCGCCGGGCAGGTGTATCACGGCAGGCCGACGAAGATCGCCTATCGAAAAGACCGAATTGTGTTCGCCTTCCTGGAAAACTACCCGCACACCGGCGGCGTGTTCCGCGTCGGCGCGCTGTCGGGCAAGGCCATGCGAGGTTTCAACCACACCAAGCCGGACGGCAGCGTGATCCGACCCAGCTTCTTTTTGTGCGACGATCCGCAAACGGACGAAAGCGCGTTGAGCTTCACGCAGACGAATAAGCGTGAAAAGCTGCTGATGGCCACCATCGGCTGCATGGCCGGACCGGACGAACAGCTCGGAGGCGTGCTGTGCGCCACGGTGATCGAGGCCGACGATCTGACGTGCCGGATGATGGACCGCGAAAAACATTTCGACTGGCTGTATACGATCGCGCCGCTGGTCTATGAATGGCCGGACAAATCCGCCGCGCCCTACTGGGAGCAGTATGAAAAAATCCTGCGCGAGTGCTACGCCAAAGCCCAGAACGACGACGGCGACATCGACGACGATTCGCTCGACATTTCCCCCGCCACGGAATACTACCGGGAGAATCAGGCCGTCATGGACAACGGGGCGGTCGTCGCCTGGGGGAGCTGCTACGTGGCCAAGGCGGGGGAAATCTCCGCGATCCAGCACGCCTACAATCTGAAAATCCGCCTGGGCGATGATATCTTTGAGAAGGAATATCAGAACAACCCTCTGCCCACCTCGGACGGCGACGAGGCGCTGACGGAGAAGGAATTGCTCGGCGCCCCGTCCGATCCTGTGAACTTTCCGGGACGCCTCTCAAACAAGCCGCGCGGGGACGTTCCACCCACGGCGGATCACGTGGTGTGTTTTGTCGACATTCACAAGAAGCTTCTGTTCTGGCTGGTCGCCGCGTTCGAGACGGACGGATTCGGTGCGCACGTGATCGAATACGGCGCGTACCCCGATCCGGGTTCGCCGGAGTTCCGCATGGCGAACGTGCGGACGGGTCTTAAGAGCGTGCATCGCGGCTGCAGCGAGGAGGCGGCGATTTACGCCGGTCTCAAGACGCTGCTGGAAACGGGCGGCGAAGTACGACGTCGGAAGATCGAGCCGTTGCTGGGGCGCGCGTGGCGGCGCGAGGACGGCGCGGAACTGACGATCCGCCATTGCTACATCGACACCGGCTACCAGAAAGACGCCGTGGAGCAGTTCGCCCACGACACAAAATTTCGCGGCGTCGTGCAGCCAAGCAAGGGCCGACCGTATGTCAACCGATCCTTCGACGAGACGCCGACGAAAAAGGGATATTCACGGGGCGATCACTGGTACGTCACGACGGCGCAGGGCAAACATCTGCAACGCCTGGCGCTGTACGACACCGACCACTGGAAGACGTTCGC
>JBAZHQ010000341.1:0-4927 GCA_041652235.1 Opitutaceae bacterium
GCGTTAATTGCGCTCGTCCGGATCTGTGGGGGGTGTCGTCCAGTCAGACCATTGACTGGACGGCCCTATCCCGAAAATGGTCACGAAAAACACTACCGAGCGCAGCGACATCGGACATAATCACAAAAATAGGAAGTTAGTGGATCATAGTGTTTACTAAACGATTCGCCTGCCGGGCGGATGCCCAGATTCCAATATTTCTTTGTTTTGGTGTTTCTTGTGTTTTTGGTGGCTACTCAACTGCGGTTCCTAGATGAGCAGTCTCATCCGACATGTACTTCGCAAGTTCCTCGCGGAGGCGTTGTTTAGCGCGGTAAAGGCGGGTCTCTACTCCTCGTTCCGAGCATTCGGTGATCTTGCCGATCTCGCGGTAGGAGAGGTGCTCGTAGTGGTGGAGGATGAGCGTGGTCTTGAGATCGTGGGGCAGGGTGTCGATCGCCTTGCGGAGGGCGGCCAGGGCTTCATCGCGTTCAACCCTGTCCGAGGGCAACGGAGCCTCTGTGGGAATCCTGTCTGACAGAGCCTGGCCGGTTTCCTCGTCCTGCGCATCGAGGCTCACCGAGGGATGGCGTTTGCGCCAGCGGTTTTGGTTGTGGCACAGGTTGGCCACGATGGTGAACAGCCATGCGCCCACGTTGGTGTCGGGGCGAAGCCGGGCGCGTTGTTGGTGCAAACGCACGAAAGCCTCGGCGACGAGTTCGCGCGCATCTGCCGTGTTTTGCACGTAGCGCCACGCAAAGGCGTGCAAGGGTCCTCCCCAGCGCTCGATGATTTGATCGAGAGCGCGATCATCACCCTGGCGCAGAGCGCCCAAGACCAACAATTCGTTGGCAGGGTCGTGTATCACGGGGATGGGTGATTTTCCGAGGGAGACCGCGCTAGAAGACGCGCGCCAGATCCGGCATGAACGCAGGACTCACCAGCCCGAAGTAGCGTTCCCGCTGCTGCGGGTTCATCACTGCGGCGGTATCCTGAACCAGACGCCTTGTCGAGTCGAGGCACTCGTGGTCGACCGAGCGGCGCATTTCCACAAATCGGGCGAATTCCAGGAAATCGATCTGTCCTTCCGTCTGGCGTGTGCGCTCGAAGGCGGTGAGCTCATCGCGCATCTTCATCACCTGGGCGGCGAGGGCCATGATCCTCGGGCTGGAGTTCTCATGGATCAGCTTGATGCGGTCATACTGCTCGTTGGTAAGATTGAGCTCCGATTTCATCCAGGCCAGGTCGCCGCCAGCGGCATTTATATCCGCCGGGCTACGAAGGAAGTACCAGCCGAAATAGGCGCCGCAGGCGCCCATGATGCCGATGAGGAGAACGAGAAACGTGCGCTTCATGACTTATGAACCGCGGAGGTTCCCTTCGGCGTCGAGAGGTCGCTCAGGAGCGGGTCGATGAGGCGAAGATAGGACTTGGCGAGCTGCGCACTCCGTTCCGCATGGAGCTTGGAGAGGCGCACTTCGGCAAAAAATAGTCCACAGAGCATGCACGCGGAAATGAAGGCGAAAGCGAATGAAGGACGGGCAAATACGGCCTCGATCCTCGACCAGAGGCTGGCGTTCTCTTCGGCGCTTTCGGCGACGGCAATCCGGCGCCAGACTTCAGTCGAAAGGTGCGGGGGCGCCTCTGGAGTCTTATTCCAGCGGTTGAGTAATGACTCCAGGGCGTCGTGAGGCGTTTGCTTCATGGGTATCTGCCTTCAGTTCTTATATGAACACCCGTCCTTTTACAATCCCTGCAAGAAAGTTTTGGCGAGCGCACAAGCGTTGGCAGGCCAGTGTGATAACAGTTCGCAGCCAACCGGGGAAAACCGTTTGGAACCACGGAGGCCGCTTTGCGGCCACAGTGCGCAGCAGCGCCACCGTGTGCGCAAAGCGCACCACTGTCCGACTGTTGGCCTCCGGCTTCTGGCATCTGGCCTCTTTGGTAGCGGCTCTGCCGCCCTGTGTTCCGTGGTTAAAAACGGATCGTGTTTCGATCCGGCCGACCCTGCGCACTTGCGCTCAGGCGCAAGCTGAACATGGTCGTGCGCTGAAAATGGCTCTCGTTGACCGACAATGGTTATGGATGGCGGCGGCATGTTATCTCGCCGGCCTCATTCTGGGCACGATCTCTCTCATCCGCGAGAAGCGTCATTCTCGGGCGACCATGTATGCCATCATCGCCGGAGGCTACGTGCTTCAAACTATCGGGCTGGCTTTGCGGGGCCATGCGGTGCACGGATGCCCCCTGGGGAACACCTTTGAGTTCTTCCAGTTCACGGCATGGTCGGTCACGACGCTTTATCTGCTGATCGGGGCGACTTTCCGCCTGAGCATGCTGGGTTTTTTCACGTCGGGCCTGGCTGCCGTGTTCACGATTTTTTCCCTTTCGATGCCATCCTGGGATGCAGTGCGGCATACGGGCTTGTTTGCCGGCAACCCGTGGGTGGCCCTGCACGCGGGCATGGCGATGTTCAGCTACGGCACCTTTGCGATGCTGGCGCTCACTTCGTTGCTTTACCTGTTCCGGCAATATTCGCTCAAGCACAAGCACCTCGGCGGGTGGTTCTCGTTTTTACCCTCCCTCATGGATTTGGAACAGATCAGCCTGCGTTTGCTTGTGGCGGGTGTGAGCATGATGAGCGCATCCCTGATTGTCGGGTATTTCTACTGGCGCCTCGATGACGCCGTCGTGGATCGTTCCAAACTGCTGGCGGTGATTTCCGTTTGGTCATGCTATGCCGCCACGCTGGCTTTGCGCTCAAGGGGCCGTTTGGTGGCGCGCCGCTTTGCCTGGGTGTGCGCGATATTGTTCGTGATGGCGATGCTGTCCCTATGGCCGGTGGATCGCAGCCGTCATCCTCCTGCGAAAGTTCATTCCGGGGTAACGATTGCGCCATGAGTCAGGAATCCTCTCCCTCTTCCGTGGTCTTCGTCCTTGGCGTCACGCACCATCGCGCGTCCATCGAGGTGCGGGAGAAACTCGCCCTCCGACCCGAGGCTGAGGAGGCTTTGAGAGATCGGCTCAGCGGGCTCGAAGGCCTTCGGGAGTTCGCCATCCTGAACACCTGCAACCGCGTGGAGTTCTACGGCGTCGCGACAGCGCCGCGAGCGATCGAGGCGGTGCGAGATGCCTACTGTGAGCGCCAGTGCATCGATCGAAAGGAGTTCGGGATTTTTTGCCTAGAGCTGCGCGACCGCTTTGCGGTGCAGCATCTCTTCGAGGTGGCCAGCGGGCTCGACTCCCAGATGGTGGGGGAGACCGAGATTTTCGGCCAGGTGAAGGAAGCCTATGCCTGGGCTCAGTCGCGCGGCAGCACCGGCGTCGTGCTCAACCGCGCCTTCCAGAAGGCGTTTCAGGCCGCCAAGCAGGTGAGGACGGACACTGCGATTTCCCTGGGACAGGTAAGCGTGGCCAACGTGGCCGTGGAGCTAGCCTTCGACATTTTCGGCTCGTTGAAAGAGACGCGCATTTTATTGGTGGGCGCGGGAGAGATCGGCGAGAAGACGGCCCGCGCTTTTCAAAGCCGCGGAGCCAGCGCCATCGCGGTTTGCAGCCGCCGCATGGAACGGGCCATGGAGCTTGCCGTCGGGCTGGGCGCATCGGCCCTGCCGTTCGAGCAGCGAGAGCATCGCCTGGCTGATTTCGATATAGTCGTCTGCGCCACCTCCGCGCCCGGCGCGGTGATTTCCGCGGCTGCCGGGCAGGCCGCGATCAGGCGCCGTCCCGCCCGAGCACTTCTGTTCATCGACCTCGCATTGCCGCGCGACGTGGAGCCGGGCGTTGCGGAGTGCGAGAACGTCTATCTCTACAATCTCGACGATCTGGCGAGAGTGGCAGAGGAAAACCGGCGCTCTCGCGAAGCCCACATCGCGAGTGCCAAGGCCATCCTGGAGGAGAAAGCGGCCAAGACATGGCAGAATCTCAGCGACCGTCTGCGGATCTCAGATTGAACAACGCGGCGTCGCACCTTCCAGCAGCTACCGCTGTTTCGCGCTGCCGGGCAATTCTATGATGTGAGAGGCGGTGCCGTGATGACTCGTATTGCCCAGCACAGCTCCCGCAGCGGCGCCAGCCTGTAGGGCGGCGATCATTTGCGCCGAGGCGGCTTCCTTGGTGGGGCCGGAAGTCGTCAGGCCCAGATCCGGGCAGAACTGATAATAGAGCCCCTCGTTCATCCATCGGAAACAGTGGACGTCGATGGCGCCATGCTCAGGAGAGCGCACATAGGGATGCGCAAGCATCCGTGTCACCACTTCATTGAAACTGCCTGCCTTTAGCGGCTTTGAAAAACCATCGTTGGCCCCGGCCTTCAGGATGCGGCTCAACAACAGGCGGTCCATCGAACCGCTTACGACGATGATGGGCAGTTCCTGTGCCGAGAACCGGCGGCGTGTGCCGACGATCAGGTCCAGGGAGTCACCTTCCGGGAACATGTAATCGGTGATCAACAGATCGAACCGGCTCTCCTTTATCTGCGCCGCCGCCGCGTCGAGGGTCGTGCAAATCGTGAGCTTTCCCGCATCGCCCACGTAGCGTCGCATCAGCATCTGCGACATCGCGCTGTCCTCGACGTACAGAATCGTTTTCATGGGCGCAGGCGCCTGCTTAGGCCTTCTTCACCCGAGCGCGATCCATGGCGCCCCGGAGATCTTCGAGCTTCACAGGCTTGCTCAGGTAGTCGTCCATGCCGGCATCGTAGCAGTCCTTCCGGAATTCCTTCAGCGCGTTTGCCGTGAGCGCGATGATCCAGGGGCGGCGTTCGGGATCAACGGTCATTTCACGGATCTTCATCGTGGCCTCGATGCCGCTCATCTCGGGCATCTGCATATCCATCAGAATTATGTCATAATGCTTCTTGATGACGGCATCCACCGCCTCAAGTCCATTGGAGGCGATATCGACCGTGTAACCAAGGCGCTTGAGCATGTTGAGCGCGACCTTCTGG
>JBAZHQ010000342.1:0-4923 GCA_041652235.1 Opitutaceae bacterium
GAGGCGGGGCCGCTGCCGAGCGATTCCCCCACGACGCAAACCGGGATTTTTGGATACTCCTTCCTGAGCAGAAGGTAAGCCTCTTTTGCAGCTCGATTGAAGGTCTCCTTGGATAAAACGCCTTCACGCCCCCCGTATCCCGGGTATTCCAGGATGAAGACCGAATCTTCCAGTGAGAAACTTTGGAACGCATACGCCCGGTCAGACGCCTGGCCGCCGTTGCCGTGAAGCATCAGCCACACGTTTTTTGGCGACCCGATCTTTCGGCAATAGCCAATGATCTCTCCGTCCCCAATCCACGGCGCGAGCCCATTATCGCCGGGCCGATGACTCGGATAGAAGAGGAGGCTTCTTTCGATTGACGACCGGCAGAGCACCAGGAGGACGATGCCGACCGCCGCGACGACCGATAGGATTATCAATATCCGGATCATCGCTTCGTTGGCTGTTTTGTATGAGCCGTTTCTACATGACCATTTTTCAAGTGCTCGGTTAACCCTTCTTATGGTTGGCGAGCCATATCATTTTCGCGAATTCCAGATCTTTGGTGATCTTCGCCCTGCTCCAATTGCGGAACGAATCGGCCTGCTGCGGCGTGATGCTTCCATTCAACTGAGACAAAAGTGCCTCAACTCGTTCCGAGCTCTCCCGCCGCATCCGCTGCTCCAGCTCCGGTGTGATCTCATCCGGACCAGTGATCAGATCGGCAGTCCCTTGCGACGGATTGAACCCCTCGAGCGCCTGCGTCACACGGTCACGCGATGATTCGGGGATGGGCGTTGGGGAATTGATGGCCTGAATTGCAGCGAAGTCCGGGGCCGTCTTCACTTGTTCCATGCCGCTTTTCTCAAGTTCCTTCGCCGCATCGGCCCCGATCAATTCCTCGATCATTTTTTGGTTCAATCGAGTGGCCTCATCCATCTTGGCCTTGTCGGCGATCCGGGTCACTGATCCAGAGCCGGTCTGAATATCCGCCTCAAACGCCACCATCCACCTGTCCACCAGAAGATCCAGCAGCAAATCCGCTTTCTCGGGAGGCAGATGATGATTGGCAAAAAAGCGGGCGTAGCGCCATGCAATGTTCCGAAGCATCGTAAACCGGGTCTCCGCAAGCACCGCAGGTGGCAGGATACCCTGGGGTTTATCCGCTTGAACAGCTTCAGCGCGGGCTTGCTGAGATGCCTCTTGCGACTGATTTGAGGTGGCTTTCGCATGAGCAGCGGGAGTCGCCGGAATCGCATATTGCCCGGCGCGAATTCCAGCTTCCGTCCGCGTGTGGTCCCGATAAAGCAGCCAGACGCATAAGCAGGCGAGAACCGCGATGATGATGTTTTTCATGGTTACGTTTAGTGATGGCTACGGCAAGGGCTCCAAAGCTCCGACTTCGATTCGTTTTCGCACGAAGACGACAAGGCGTAAAGGAAGACCTCCGACTTCCGACTCCTCCCTCAAGTGAGTTCAACCGATCGGAAAATACCTTTGGAACCACGAAATATCACGGAAACACACGAAAAATCAGAATAGCATTGAACTCTATTTCGTGCAATTTTTGTGCCTTCCGTGGTTAAGATGGATCGTGTATTGATCCGACTGCCGAATCCAAGAATTAGCCAACAGGTATTCGATTGCGGATAGAATCTTTGCGACTTGGCGTCTTCGTGCGAAACTCCTGATCCGGGGTATTTCTCCGCACGAAATACTCCCCTTGGTTTTTCCTTCCCTATGCCTTGTCGGGCTGAGGCAAATCGCTGTTAGCTGCGTGCATTATTCGTAATGCCAACGCCTGAATTCTAAGTTTCTCCATATGCACGAATGACACTCCGGACTGTCTCACTTCCTCTTTGAAACGGACGTAGCCGTGTCGCTCGTAAAGCCGGATGTTGGCCTCGCTTTTTAAACCTGTAAAAAGTTCGAGACGGGTCGCATCCGGGCACTCGGATTCTGCGCTCAGAAGCAGTGCCCCCCCTATGCCCCGCTTCTGAAACCTGGGATCGACCACCAGCCGTCCCACCAGGCAGGTCTCGCCGGAGCGAGATAGGCGGACGGAGCCGACGATAATGCCGTCGCTCTCCGCCTTGAGAAATACCATCGACTTAAAATCAGCTTCCATTTCTTCGAGCGACTGCCGCAACGGCGTTATCGTGTAGTCGTTGTAGAAGGCTGCCTCCGCCAGAAATGCCTCCTTCTGGATGGCCAGGATGCGCGGAAGGTCGCCGCGTTCTGCTCTGCTGATCTTCATCTGCCTGATGGTCTAAGTTGTTGTTCGGTTTCAAACCACCCTCAATCCATCCTCACGCGGAGAAGCGGAGTCGCGGAGATTAAACTGCCAAGAAACGAAGAATCAAAGGAATCCGACCTTGGTTTCTTAGCTTCTTTGCAGTTCAAAAATGAATTTTCGATCTCCGCTATCCTTTAGCCGACAGCTTTCGGCTTTCCGTTTCCCTTACCGTTGCCGTTGGGTGGCGGGAAGGCTTGGCGGCGCATCTTGGTGTGTGCGACTTCGTTCGCCAGGCCTACGAGTTCGTCGATCACCACGGTGGGGTCCTCCTCGTAGCGCATCCCCAGGAAATTCGCCAGAGCACGGGGATAAGCTTCGGGATCGTCCATCCAGCGGTCGAAGATGCGCTCGAAGTCCCCGGTGCTTTCAACCTTCTCCGAGGCGGCGCCATTGCGGAAGAATTTCCAGGTAAGCTCCTCCTGGGGCATGATGCCTCCAAAGGCGTTGAACACGATCGGGCACTTGAAATGAAGCGCCTTGGCGCAGGTGGTCGTGCCTCCCCGGGTGACAATCGCATCGCTCGCCTGCAAAAGCAGGTGCACGGATTCCGAGTATCCTTCCACGTAAAGATCGAACTCGGGATGGTTCGCGCGCCAGTGCATGAGCTCGTTAAAGACCTCCTTGTTCCGACCGCAGATGGCGATGGCCTGGCAACGACCGGCGTGCTTGAGCAGCGCGGGTAGCAGCGCGAAGTGATTGTTCGCACCGTTTCCTCCCGTGGCCAGAAACACCGTGAACAGGTCGGGCCTCAGCCCCAGCTTGCGCTCGCGAAAACGTCCGCGCTCCTCCGGGGCGATGAGTTCCCAATAGACGCGCGGCCTCATCAGGGAGCCCCTGACCCGGGTCTTTTCGGGGGCTATTCCCAGCTTCACGGCATAGTCGTTCGCCGTGGACGTGCGTGAAATGTAGAGGTCCACGGAGGACTCGATCCAATTTCGCGAATATCCCCAGCCTCCTGAAAACTCGCCGCAATAGGTGGCGCAACGCACCTTGCCCTCTCCAAGCACCTTTCGTGCGACCTGGAAATATCCCCGGTTGAGGCAGTCGTGCACGCTGAAGACGAGATGGGGGCGATACTCCCTGAGAACCTTGACGTAATAGGATTCCCCGAAATGCACCGAACGCCGGTTGATGAAACTGAGGAGCTCGACCACCGCATAGAATCCGCTGTGCAGGATGGGGGCGTGCTTCTGTATCCAGTTATAGAAGCCCACTCCGCTCCGATTGAAAACCGAGGACTTCTCGAGCATCTGATCGATGCGCACATCCACGTCGTGCCTGTAGAGCTGGAAGCACCACTCGGCGAAGGCCTCGGCGCGGGCGTCATGGCCGCCGCCGGTGCTCGATGTCAGGACAAGGATGCGGATGCGCGACATGTCAGATCAAATTCTGGATTTTAACAGAAGGTAACGAAGCGCTTTTCTGAAAGACTGCATTAAAGGATACGTTGGTTGCGTTCATCACCGAGACCTCTGAGGTGGCACGACTTGAGACGCTTCGTTGTCTTCTGTTCAATCTGAATTGATTGGTTGGGTTTGGTTGCGGCTCCACCGCTTCAGGTTTCTAGTGGCCATTCAGCGGCGTTTTCAGGGATCAGCCGGAGCGGAAATAGAGCGCCATCGCCGCGCGGCGCCAGGATGCCGGAGCGAGCGAGGACAGCAGAGGCGCGATCCTGGCTTGAAAAATGGAGCCCGAGCGCACGATGCCCGAGCGTTTGCCCAGGAGCGCACGGCGAAGATCGGTGGCGGCCCTTTCGGGAAGCGGAGCGGCGTTGACATTGTCGTCGAGCGTTTTCAACACGCGCTCCATCCGTTCGCCGCCTTCTGCGTTCTGTCCGCGCATGGCGAGGTTGAAGCCTGTGCGATAATCGCCGGGCCGGAAATCGATCACCTTCACCCGGCTTCCCTTCGCCTCCTGCATAAGGGACTCGCTGAGGCTGGAAAGACCCGCCTTGGCGACATTGTAGCCGCTCATAAAGGGCAGCGGAAAATCCACCGCAAGCGACGATACATGCACCAGGCAGCCGCGGTCGCGGGCAAGCATCCGGGAAAAGGCCGCATGGCTGATGCGGCCGGTCGAGATCAACATGCTTTCCCACTGCTGTTGCCACACGGCAAACGGTGTCGAGGCAAAGGGCGAGCACACGCCGTAACCTGCGTTTTGCACCACGAGATCGAAACTCCCTCCCGCCTGCCCGGCCGCGCCGTCGAAGGCGCTTTCGCACTCCGCCTGGCGGTCGAGATCGAGGGTCACGGCGGTGAAGTTTTCAGCGGGCTCGAAACCGGCCAGGCGCGCCGGATCGCGGGCCGTGCCCCAGACCCGCAGCCCCTCGGCGAGCAGCATCGAGACAAAGGCCCTGCCCAAACCCGAACTCGCCCCCGTCACGAAAGCCGTGCGGTAGGAATCGGAAAGTCGTTGGGCGCTCATTTAGCGAGTGGCGGGTGGGCCGGCGTAAGCTGTGAGGAATAGTCCATGTCCGGAAGGCCGGATAGCCACGAAAAACATAGCGCGGCGGAGCCGCAACCAAAGAGGCCAGATGCCAGATGCCGGAAGCCAGCAAGGAAGTCGGATGTCGGAGATCGCCCATTCGGCGAGCGCAGGGCCTTCGGGAAGTCGGGCAAACCGGGGCTGTCAGCGGTCGGCTT
>JBAZHQ010000343.1:0-4905 GCA_041652235.1 Opitutaceae bacterium
TGATGGCATCGCGTTCAACTGGATTACCCTTCTGGCGCTGCTCGCCGTAGGCGGAAATATCCTCGTCATCGGCTTCGTCACCATCGCCCAGCGCGATCTCAAGCAGATGATCGGATACAGCTCGGTCATGCACATGGGCTATGCCTTTCTGGGCATTGCGACGCTGTCCACGCTTGGCCTGGGCGGTGTCGTGATTCTCATGGTCGCCCACGGTCTGTCGGTCGCCCTGCTCTTCATGCTTGCGACGAGCGTTTATCATCGGACCCAGACCTTCGATCTGGCTGACATGGGAGGACTCGCCCAAAAAACGCCTGTTCTGGCGGCTCTGTTCGTCACCGCCATTCTTGCGAGCATCGGGTTGCCCGGCTTTGGGAACTTCTGGGGGGAGCTGACGATCTTCGTGGCCGCCTGGCCGTTCTCGCGGATCTTCACGGTCCTGGCAGTTTCAGGCGTAGTCATCTCCGCCGTCTATGGACTGCGCGCCGCCGCCAGGATTTTCTTCGGATCTCCCAGCGAAGCCTTTGCCAAAGTGGCCGCTGAGAAACCACCGGTCGATATGAGCTGGGGAGAACGCCTGCCTGCCTTGATTCTGCTGGCGGCGCTCCTCTTCATCGGCTTCTGGCCCAAGTCGATCACCACCCACCTAGACGCCGCGCTCTCCGCTCCGCCCGCCCAAGTCGTCTCCCCCGCCAACTAGCCCCGCGCTCAGCTGTCTGCGCTTACCCGACTTACGCTCTTACACCTCTTACGCTCTTATCCAGTTCCTATGACGATCGAATTTCTGCAACAAGCCGCCGCGACCAACGACTGGGCGGCCATCATGCCCGAGATCATGCTCGCGGTCACGGCGCTCATCCTCCTCGTGCTCGAGCTGGTGCTCGACAAGAAATACCATGATGCGATTCCTGGCGTTTCGATCGCCGCGCAGCTCGGCATCGCGGCGGCGCTCTTCGTTCATTTTCGCTCTGGCGTGGATTTCGAGACCTTTAGCGGTTTGATCCGGCATACGACGGTGGGGCAGTTCATGCGACTCTTCTTCGTTCTCACGTCGATCTTCGTGAGCTATCTCGGGATCATTGCCCTTCGCAGGCAGCAGCTTCCCCGGATCGAGTTCTTCACGATCGTCCTCCTCGTGAGCGCGGCGATGATGCTGCTGGCCCAAGCTAACCACTTCGTGATGTATTTCGTGACTGTGGAAGCGGTGGCCATCGGTTTCTTCATTCTGGCGAGTTACTTCCGCACCAGCTCTCCCAGTCTCGAGGCGGGTCTGAAGTACCTCATCATGAGCGGGCTTAGTTCAGCCATCCTGCTCTTCGGGATCACGCTTCTCTACGGCGTTGCCGGCAATCGCTCCCTGCCGGGGGGATCGGCCGATTCCATGAATTTCGAGGTCATGCGCATCTTCCTACATGCCAACCCCGGCAACATGCTCGCCAGCGTGGGCATCGTGCTGGTGCTGACGGGCTCGGCCTTCAAGATCGGCGCCTTTCCGTTCCAGATGTGGGTGCCTGATGTCTACCAAGGCGCGCCCACGCCCGTCACCGCCTTCCTTGCGATTGGCTCCAAGGCTGCGGGCTTCGCGGTGCTGCTCACGCTCAGCCAGGTTGTGTTTGCGCCTTACCAGGGATTGGTGGTCGCAGTGCTGGGTATCATCGCCATCGGCACGATCCTCTTTGGAAATCTCGCCGCGCTTACGCAGAGCAACGTCAAGCGGCTCATGGGCCTGTCGGGCGTGTCGCATGCGGGCTACCTGCTCATCGGAGTGATTGCGCTTTACGAGGTGCCCATGGCGCTGAGCGCGATTTTATTCTATCTTTTCGCCTATCTGCTGGCCGCGATGGCGGTGTTCGGCGTGATGATGCATGTATCCAACGAGAAGGACCACGACCAGGAGCTAGATCACTACATCGATCTCGCGAAGCAGCAGCCCTTCCTGGGCGCCGTGCTAGCCATAGGCCTGGGCTCGCTGGCGGGAATTCCGCCTCTGGCTGGTTTCGTCGGCAAGCTGCTCATCTTCATTTCCGCCTTCAAGGCGGGGCTGTATCCGCTGCTGGCGGTCGCGGTCGTCGGCGTGGTGCTGTCGATCTATTACTACTTCGGCTGGATCAAGGCTGCCTTCTTCACGACCTGGCAGGTGCCGGTTCCCGAAGGCGAAGAACCGCGCAAGCTCTCGCGCACCCCCGTCACCTTCGTCGGCATGGTGATGCTCGGCACCCTCGCCGCAGCCTCGGTGGTCCTGGGTTTCTACCAAGGCGCCTTCGGCCACTGGCTGCTCGGGCAGTAGACGTCAGGAACTGTAAACGGTCGCATCACTGAGGAACTTCCGTGGAGCGATGCAAAGGGACATACGGCTGATTCACGCGGAGGGAGACCTGTTTTTTGACGAGTCCCGAGGATAAGCTGGCTTGAGTCTTGCCGTGTCCGATGAACTTGTTGAGGGTGCATTGTCCGGTGAAAACCACACATCCACACAACAGCCAGCGCGGGATCTTTCTCGCGGCCTTTGTCCTGATGATGATCTTTTATGTGTGGACCTGTGTCTCGGACGGGCTGACCTGGAAGTTCGGGCGCGAGCAGAAGGATCACTACAACCTGCTTGTGCACGGCTTCATGGATGGCCAGCTCAGCCTCAAGGTGGAGGTATCGCAGGCGTTGCTTGACTGCCCCGACCCCTATGATCCGGCGAAGCGGCCGCCCGGCTCAGGCCTGCACGACGCCTCCTTTTACCACGGGAAATATTACATTTACTATGGCGTGGTGCCGGCAGTGGTCCTGCTGCTGCCCTTTCGGCTCCTGAGTGGGACGGACCTGCCGCTGGCGGTGGCTGTCCTGGCCTTTCTTAGCGGGGCCTACGCGATATTTTTGTTGATAGTCGCCGACTGTCGGAGGCGATTCTTCAACGCCTGTGGAGACTGGACCAGCTTCGCCATTGCACTTGTGGCAGGCATCCTGACTTGGGCGCCCGTGCTGCTCCGCCGACATAGCATGTATGAACTTCCGATTTCCAGCGCGCAGTTTTTCGCGATGCTGGCGATATATGCCTTGTACAGGGTCCTTGTGACTGGCGCTCGACCCCTGCCATGGACTCTGCTCGGCAGCCTGTGCTGGGGACTGGCGATTGGATCGCGACCAACCTACCTGCTGGCCCCCGCGTGTCTTGGGCTTATCGTGTGGTTTGTTCCACGCGCCACTCCTGGGGAGTCCTTCCTGAAGGCCCGGCTGCCGCTGCTTCTGGCCGCCCTGGGCCCCGCCAGCCTCGTGGGGCTCGGGCTTGCCGTCTACAACCAGCTCCGTTTCGGGAGTCCCACCGAGTTTGGCGTGAGCTACATACTTTCCGGAGTCTATGAGTCGAAGATCCGGCATTTCAGTCTTGGTTATTTCTCCTGGAACCTGGGGGCGTACCTGACGGCGCCGGGGGAATGGAGCCGCTATTTCCCCTTCTATCACGATTTGGCGATCGCAGGGCCGAGGCCGGGACAGCACTATGGCATGGATATCTCCTTCGGGTTGCTGAGGCACCTGCCTTTCCTTTGGCTTGCCGGCCTTGTTCCCCTGGTCTTCGCCTTTCGCAGCAGCCATGCCGAAGAGCGGAAGCTGCGTCTGTTCATCGCTTCCATCGCCTGGGTGGGCGTTTCGGTGGCGTGCTTCCTTCTCTGCTTCTATGCGGCCATGCTTCGCTACATCGGCGACTTCGGCCCCTGGTTTGGTTTTATCGCCGTGTTCGGGGCCCTGGCGTTTGCCGATGGTTTTGCGCGCAAGGGTCGCCGCCTGGCCGGCTCGCTGCCCGTCCTGGTCTGTGCCGGCATTACAATCCTGCTGGGGGGGCTATTTCCCATCCAAGTCTACGGCCGTATCAGCCAGTTTAATCCGGGCCTTTATTCAAGGCTTGAGGCACTCGGAAACCGGCCGGTTTATTGGTGGGAGTCTCTCGCAGACGGCGGTGGCAAGGGAGCACTCCTGCTTTCGTTGAAATTCCCCGCTGCCAGGGATGGCGGTTGTGTCGAGGAGCTTGTGGCAAGCGGTCGCAGCGCCGACAGAAACAGGGTCCTCGTGGTTTATCCCGACTCCTCCCACATCCAACTTGCTTTCGAACGCGCAGGCGGTTCCCGCATTGCGAGCGCTCCCCTGGCATTGGATCGGTCGGCTCTGCATACCCTGCGCCTATCCATGGGGCCGCTCTACTTTCCCAAGAACCGGCCCGAGTTTTCCGGACTTTCCAAGGCGGAGCGCCAGGTGCTGTTCCGTTGGCTCGCAGTGGAGTTGGATGGCCGACCCATCATCGATAGGTATCAGCGATTCGATGACAGCACGGCCGGCCCGTGCACAATTGGCGGTGCCGGAGGTGGATCCGCCTTCAGCGGCAGGATTCTGTCGTCAGTCAGGGAGGAGCCCGGTGTCACGCTTGCCAGGGTCCGCGAAACGGCAAAGACCGTTGTGATGCGCTCTTGTGTGCCGGATGCCGATGGCCTTCTGCATCTGCAGCTGCGTTTTCCCCCCGGCGAGCCCGGGCGTCGGGAGCCCCTGGTGGTTTCCGGTGAGACCGGAAGTGGGGATTTTCTATTTGTCGAATACCTTGCCCCGCGGCGTCTGCGCTTCTGTTTCGAACACTGGGGGCGTAATCCGTATCTTGGGACCGAGATCGATTTCGTTCCTGGGCGCGAGTATCTCATGGAGATCAGGTATCCTGCCCCTGTATTCGATCCTGAGACCGGGGCGATTAGTGATTCCCGAGACCTCGGTATTCGCCTCGACGGACACGTCATTTGGGAGACCGATGTGAGCTCCTATCCCGCCGAGCCTGATGATTTCTTTCTTGGGAGGAATCCAATTGGCGGCTCGACCTGCGCGGAGGCCTTTTCAGGGGACATCCGTCTGCATGGGCAGGAGTCCGGGCAGCCATGAGAC
>JBAZHQ010000344.1:0-4891 GCA_041652235.1 Opitutaceae bacterium
ACAGATGCCAGAAGCCGGAAGCCAGAGTCAGCAGGGAAGTCGGAGGTCGGAGATCGGAGGTCGGCGTCACTCTGCGCCACTGCGTCACTGCGCGAGAATGGATTGGATGGTTGGGGATCGGTTCTGTTCGTCTCGGATTTCCTCTCAGGCTGAGATGAATTATAGATACTGTAGTACAGAAAACACGGAGGGGAGTGTGGTGAGACCGCACTGTATCCGAATCCTTCCGTGTGATCCGTGTATTCCGTGGTTCCAATGTCTTTCCGATAAATCTTAAGTATCCCAATGCCCATGAGCGATCGCGAGACAGAGCCACAACTCAGCCACCCGGTTTACCGCGGGGTTCGACTCACCGAGACGGACGCGCATGCAGGCTGGCTTTTGTCGAGCGGGGAACAGTGGGCGCAGACCGAGGACGACTGGCGTTTTCTTTTAACGAGAGGAATCGGTTTCGGATTCGAGACCTCCGACGGAGCGCTCGCCGCCAGCGCGGTGTTGTTCCCCTACGAGCAGAGGTTCGCCTGGATCGGCATGGTGCTGGTCGCCGCGTCGGCGCGCCGCCAGGGGCTCGCAACCTCGCTTCTTCAGCATGCGTTGAGGCTTTCCCAGACGCAGGGGCTTCCACTACTGCTGGATGCGACCCCCGCCGGCCGCCACGTGTATGCGGCCTTGGGATTCCACGACCTAAGGCGGCTGACGCGCTGGCGGAGCGAGGCGCCGGACAAGACAATCACAACACCGCAAGACCTCCATCAAAGGGGCCAGAAGCCGGATGCCGGAAGCCAGATGACAACAGTCGGACCGATCGAAACCACCTACATCCTCGACGAGTGGGCGGAGTGGGATGAACCGCGTTTCGGCGCAAGTCGGCGGGCACAATTGTATTTTCTGTGGGCCTCACGTCCCGAACTCGCCCTCCATCTCGCCGACGCGAAGGGGGAACGTCTCGGCTACTGCCTGGGACGCGCCGGGCGCACAGCCACGCAACTCGGACCACTGGTTGCCGAGACGGAAACCGATGCGCTCGCATTGCTGCGCGCCTCTCTTAATCGCACGTCCGGGCCTGTTTTAATCGACCTCATTGACGGTCGCGTGTCGCTCGAACGCGAGCTGACCGAGCGCGGATTCATGCCTCAGCGCAACTTCGTGCGCATGGGCTCGAATCTGGCCGGGGAGTTCGGACGGCCCGAATGCACATTCGCCATCGCCGGCCCCGAGTTCGGCTGAGCTGGCGTGGCATGCTTCCGATCAGGCGCGCCGCGTTCCAGAGCAGTTTAAGATATTCTGTAGCCGGAGAACTCAAGCCAGTTTGTCACGTAATACGTGACAACTCATCGGGTGGCGAGCAGAGGGCGTTTTGCGTGTTCTGCTCCGAAATGGCTATAGTTATACCTAAAACGCTCTAGTTCTCGTGCTTTTTCGCCTCTTCCTGCGGCGATGCGGACAATTGTCTCGCGATGATTCTCTCGCCGGAGCGCGTGACTATGCTTTGGTAATCATGGGTGTCGACGAGCGAAAACACGCCGGGGCTGACTGGCGCGAACTCGCCGGTGACATGCGACTTCTCGAAGCGTTTCCAAAATTCGGGAATATCCTCGTCGACGATCTTGTGGCCGAAGAAGACGCAATCGGCGTGAACGGCGCCAGCCTTCCTCACGGATTCCAGCATATCCTTTTTGCTGCCGACCTCGACGATGAACCACTCCGCAAGGTCTCCGGCAAACAGAATGTCCTTGCCCCTGTGATGCAACGCGAAGCAACAGGAGGACGGAGTGTGCCCGGGCGTGTGCAGGACGCGAAATTCCATGCCGCCGGCGCGCACAATGTCCCCGTCGCGGAATCTGACATCGGGCCGGAACGCCCCCACGCCTCCGATCGATTCTCCCGCGGCCTCGTGCATGGCGATCTTGGCGCCATGCTTCTGGAAAAACGCGGCTCCGCCCGCATGGTCGCCATGCTCGTGAGTGCAGATGACCATCTCGATGTCGCCCGGCTTCACGTTTTGCCCGGCAAGCATTCCGACCAGGGTTTCGATTTGGTCCGTCTCGCCGGAATCGATGAGAACATGCCGTCCGGTTTTGCTCGTAACGAGGTAGGCACAGACCCCGAGATAGGTCGGTACCAATCCGTTGCCCTTGGGCATCATCGCGAACACACGAATCCCGGGCACGACCTCGTAGGAAAAGTGGTAAGGCCCCAGGATGGGCTTCCTTGGACTTTTTTCGGGACCGGTCTCGTTTGCCCTGACCGTCATCGCTGTCATGGTTATCATGGCTGCCGCAACCCAAACGGCCGAGATTTTCAGAAATCTCCGCCGGCTTTTCGAACTGGCACTGTTAGTTTTCATGGTCGATGTGTAACAAGCTTGGCGACTCGCAAGCGCTTCATCGCGGATTCTCGTTTCTCTTCAAAGATATCCCGGGAAGCATCAGTCAAAAACGTCCGTCTCGGTTTTCAAAGCCGGTGGGTTTTCCCCAAGTGTGGCCTCCGCTCATCAGCCAGGCGGCAATCCACTGTATCATAGTCTCGAGCGACGTGGGGGGCGGGCCAAAAAGGGCGTGGGAGCGGCTGGCGTTGTTCAACCAGGCGGTCTGCTCTTCCGTGCCGGTGATTTGAACTGGGCGGTCGAACAGCTCGCCAAAGCGCAAGGCGATCGCGCGAACGGAAAGCACCTCCGCGCCGGTCACATTGATGGGCACGGCCGGCGCCGCGGCGAGATCCAGTGCCTGAATGCAGTGGGCTACCGCGTCGCCCTGCCAGATGACATTGACATATCCCGTGGTAACATCGACGGGCTCCCCGCGGAAAACTTTTTCGGCGATATCGACCAGCAATCCATAGCGGAATTCAACGGAGTAATTGAGCCTAACAAGGGCCGTGGCCGTGCCCCTGTTAAGAGAAGCGTCGATAAAGGCCTGCTCTCGGGCTGTGCACGATGCGGCATAATCACCCACGGGGGCGACGGGCGTCCCCTCTGTGGCGCCACCGGAATAGATGGGGACGAAGGGATAGACGCAGCCGGTGGAGAAAGCCACGATGCGGCTGCCGGGAAAGCGATGCGCCACGAGTCGCGGCATCTCGGCGTTTATCTTGCGAAGTTTCTCCGGGGACTCCGCGGTTCCAAATTTAACTCCGGCCAGGAAAAAGATGGTCGGGCTGTCGGGCAGCGAGGCCAGATCCGCGGGGTTTGTCAGATCGCAGGAGCGGGCTGCCACCCCGCGGGATTCGAAGGCCTCGCGATTGCGCAACGTCGCAAAACGGGAGACGGCGATAACCGGGTTCGGCTTGACGGCCAAATCGAAGGCGCGGCGCAGCATGAGGCTGAGGTGCAGGCCTATCTTCCCTCCGGCCCCCAGCACCAGGACGGGCCCGCCGATCCGGGCAACAGTCCGGATCACGGCGCCGGTCGGCCGGCTCAGAAATTCGTCGAGTTCACCGGGATCGCACGGCAGCCGGCAGGAATCGAACGAAGAGGGTTGCATTTTCGGCATGTTGTAACTATTCAGTTACGATAATGACGAAAAATCAACCCAAAACTGAAACGGGGCCGATTCCCCGTCCATCACCCCCTCCATGCACGCCCATCCGAGCATGCCAGGCGTTGCCCCGGGCGCACCCGAACGATGCCGCCTCCCGAAAAACCGCGGTTGCAGCATGAACGGCAGAGCGCGGCAGTACCCGGCTCATATTACCCTTTATTCGCAATTATTCCTCAAACACATCACATTGCCCTTATGACATCCTCTGAAACACCCGCCGCCCTTCGCACCGCCCTCATTGGCCTGGGCCGCATCGGTTTTGGATTCCATGCGCCCGCCATCGCCCAGCATCCCGGGTTTAAGCTCGTCGGCGTGGCAGATCCTCTCGCGGATCGTCGCGCCGAAGCGACCGGCCTCTGGAAAGCGCCAGGCTTCGAGTCGGTCGAGGACATGCTGCGGGAGACGCGTCCGGATCTGGTCGTCGTCGCGTCACCAACGACCTTGCACCAGGAGCACACGTGCGCGGCATTCGCCCACGGGGCGCATGTCTTTTGCGACAAGCCGGTCGCGCGTTCCCTGGCCGAATTTGACCTGATGCTGGCAGCGGCGGCAAAAGCCCGGCGCCGGTTTCTCGCCTACCAGCCCTATCGGGTCAAAGACGAGCTGCGAACTCTGCGCGCAGTGCTGGCGCAAAACTTGATCGGGCCGATTCACGCCATCAAACGCGCCAATTCCAGCTACGTGCGGCGCGACGACTGGCAGGCTTTCCGTGCCAATGGCGGAGGCATGTTGAACAATTACGCCTCCCATCATATCGACGAAACCATGGCACTGCTGTCGCATGAGCCGATTCGCAGCGTGTTCTGCCATGCGCGCTGCGTGGCCACGGCCGGCGATGCGGAAGATTTCGTTAAGATTGTCCTGGTGACCGATAGTGGAGTGCTAATCGATCTGGACATTTCCCAGGCAGCAGCCCAACCGGTGTCGCCCTGGCAGGTCTTCGGGTCCCATGGTTCGGCAACCTGGGATGCCGCCGCCCGGCTCTGGCGGGCAAGATACTTCGATCCCAAAGAGGCTCCGGCTCTCAGCGCTCAGAGTGGCTTGGCGGCGGCGAACAGGCAGTATGGCCATGAAGAGCTGCCATGGCGCGAGCTTGTGGTCACGGCGGATAGCATCCCGAAAGCGGATTATTATGACCTGGTCTGGCGCCATTTCGCCCTGGGTGAAACGCCTCCCGTCACAACTGATGAAACCCGCCAATTACTCATGCTGATCGAGCGATGCCGGATGAGCATCGACACGGGGAAAACAGCTTAGGCAATCATGGGCTTCGATCTATTCTCACGCCAAGTCGCTAAGGAAATGCTTTTTTTAAACAAGGGCACGGAGGGCCCGAAGGATTGGATTGGATC
>JBAZHQ010000345.1:0-4880 GCA_041652235.1 Opitutaceae bacterium
CTTTCTTCCCTTCCGGGATACGGAGCAGCGCGTCCGGGCATCGGCTTCGGGTCCAGGAAAAGAAGTTGATCAGGAAGGAGCCAATGAATGCCGCCGTGATAAGGTCGGCTATTGAGGACAGGACTTGCATGGGGCTCTCTCTGAAGATGGCAACAGGTTCGCTGGAGGACAATCACGAAGCGGCGGAGCCGCAGCCAAAGAAGATAGAATCTAGCCTGCATCACACTTTTGATTGCCAGAATGCATCCGCTTTCTGTCCTTTCAGAGGACAGAAAGGAGACTTCGTCGCGGTTTGCCCCGACAAAGTCGGCCCACAGGGTGCATCCATCACACGAGTGAGTGTTCTACTGTCTCTCCGGATCGTGCATGTTTGCGACGATTCCCCTATGGCACGAGCTCTTCGACGAAGGGGCGCGGATTTGTGCCGACTTCCCGAAGGCCCTGCGCTTGCCGAATGGGCGACCGCCGACTTCCGATTTCCTTTCTGGCCTCCGGCTTTTGGCCTCTTTGGTTGCGGCTGCCGCAGTGTGATGCATCCGGGTTAGTTGCTTGCCTGCTCAAGCGGAAGGTCGCGGAGTTTTAGGCCGGGATTCTTCTCAACGAAGTAGCGCATCATCCATTCGTTCGGGAATAGGACAATGGGCTGGTCATGCTTGTCCGTGCCGAAGCTTACTCCCGTCGCAACCACGATGCCCGAAGGTTTATCCAGCGAGGGATGCGGCTCCACCCACTTCATCACGGTCCACGGTGTGGTCTCCAGCCTGGAATCGGCTCCGTATTCGCTCTTCAGGCGGTACTGCACGACCTCAAACTGCAGCGGTCCCACCGCGGCCAGCAGAGTGGAACCAGGCGGCGAGTTGCGCGCGGTGAAGGACTGTACGACGCCTTCCTGCAGGAGCTGCTCAAGACCGGCGCGGTATTTCTTCGAGTCGGAAGGATTGGGATTGGAGATATAGGCGAACACCTCCGGAGGGAACCGCGGTATCTCATTGTAGAAGATCGTTCGGTCCTCGGTAAGCGTGTCTCCGATGCCGAAAGAATCGTAGCCAACCAGTCCGATGACGTCCCCCGGCCATGCTTCGTCCACCGTCTCGCGATCCTGCCCGAAGAGCTTGTGCGAGGATGAAAGGCGCACCGTTTTGCCGCTGCGCTGATGGGTCACCACCATGTCCCGGGTAAACTTGCCCGAGCACACGCGAAGAAACGCGATGCGGTCGCGGTGCTTGGGATCCATGTTGGCCTGAATCTTAAAGATGAAGCCGGAGAATTTGTCATGCGTTACAGGAATCTCCCGGGTTTCGATGATTGCCTCCGCGCTCACCGGGGCGATGGCTGCATGACGGGAGGTGGGCGGAATGGAATTCTGAAGAAAGCCATCCAACAGCAATTGAACGCCGAAGTTATTCACGGCGCTGCCGAAAAATACGGGGGTCTGTTTGCCCGCGTGCACCTTGGCCAGATCGAAGGGGTGCCCCGCGCCGTCGAGCATCGCAAGTTGTTCCGTGACGGTTGCCCAAATGTCTTCGTCCAACTTTTCCCTTACTAGAGCATCGCCCAACCCCGCCACGCTTACCGGGGCTTGGTATGCGCCTCCGGGGACGCGCTCGAAGAGATGCACTTGTTTTGAGCGGCGATCATAGACACCGCGGAAAGAAGGGCCGTTGCCGAGGGGCCATGTCACGGGACAAGTTTGCAGGCCGAGCACGCTCTCAAGTTCATCGAGCAACACGAGCGGATCCATTGTGGGCCGGTCGCATTTGTTCATGAAGGTGAAAATGGGGATGCCCCTGCGACGGCAAACCTCGAACAGTTTGCGGGTCTGGGGTTCGATGCCCTTCGCGGCATCGATCACCATCAGGGCGGCATCGACTGCGGTGAGCACGCGGTAGGTGTCCTCCGAAAAGTCCTTGTGCCCGGGAGTGTCGAGAAGGTTGACGGCAAAGCCCCTGTAGTCGAACTGCAACACGGTTGAGCTGACCGAGATGCCGCGTTGCTTCTCCAGCTCCATCCAGTCGCTCGTGGTCGCCCTTTGATTTTTGCGGTCCTTGACGGCGCCGGCGAGATGGATGGCGTTGCCATAGAGAAGGAACTTCTCCGTCAAGGTCGTCTTGCCCGCGTCAGGATGCGAGATGATGGCGAAAGTGCGGCGGCGGGAGATTTCCTTGGCGTCAGACATGGATAAAAGGGGCAGCAAAGGGGTGGTCTCCCTAGGAGAAAAGCCCAAACTCACTTCCTAGCGTACTAATGCCCAGGTAAAAGCAGCAGCTTTGCCCATGTAAGAGCCGACCCTTCCGTGCGATAGTATAGATATAGAAACCATTCCTCTTATGATTTCCGCGCTTATACTCCTTGCTGCACTCACCGTAATCGGACTCACGGTCATGGTTGCGATACAGGATGAACTGGAGTTACGGGATCGGCTATCGCCGCACACGGGCCACAGAGACTCCGATGATGCGGATATCTTCTGAGATTCTTAAACGAGAAGCAGCGACGGGGCTTCCAATAGTTGTTTGAGAGCTCCGAGATATTGGGCTCCCATGGCGCCATCGACCACGCGATGATCGCAGGAAAGGGTCAGAACCATCCGTTGGCCGATCTCGATACGACCATCGCTGGCTACGGGCTTCTCCAGAATGCCCCCCACCGCCAGGATGGCGGCATTTGGCGGGTTGATGATGGCGCTGAAACGGTCGACACCCATCATGCCAAGATTGGATACGCAGAAAGTGCCTCCGGTATATTGCGCGGGCTGAAGTTTCTTTTCTTTTGCGAGTTTCGCGAGCTGCTTGGCCTCGGAGCTGATTTGGAAGAGGGTCTTTAAGTGTGCATCGTGGATGACCGGAGTGATCAGGCCGTCATCGATAGCCACTGCAAAGGCGACGTGCGCGGCCGAGAAAAAACGGACCTGCGTGCCTTCCCATGAGGCGTTCACTGTGGGGACTCGCCGCATGGCTTCGGCGCTCGCCTTTAGGATGAAGTCGTTGATGGAGAGTTTAACGCCGTCCTTTTCGAGCGCCGCGTTCAATTGCTGGCGCAGCAATGCGAGGGGGGCCGCATCGATCTCCATCTCAACGTAGAAATGCGGAATCTGAGTTTTGGACTCCAGAAGGCGCCGGGCAATGGTTCCGCGCATGTTGGATACGGCGGTCACCCGCTCTTCCTGGATGCGATCTTTGGAGAAAAGTGAGACGCTGCTTTCCGGACTGCTCGCTTTCATTCCTCCGGTTTTTGCCGGGACCGCTGAGCCGGCGGCAGTCATGATGTCAGCCCGCACGATGCGCCCGCCCGGGCCGGAACCCTGGATCGAAGAGAAATCGATGCCTTTCGCCGCGGCGATCTTTCGGGCAAGTGGAGAAATCCCGATTCTACCGGAGGAAACGGACTGGGAAGGGGATGGAGTAGCAGGGGCTGGAAGCGCCGGTGTTTCTGAAGATACCTGAGTGCCAGGAGCAACGTGTGCGCCTGTTTTGATTCCTTGTGGATTTGCAGAAGCGGCGGCGGGGAGAGGTGCCTGCGCCTCGACTGTCTCGCCGACTTTCCCGATGGCGCAGAGCGCGGCTCCAATCGGAATTTGGGAACCCTCTGGGGCAAAGATCTTGAGGAGCGTGCCGTCGAAAAAGGACTCCAGTTCCATCGTGGCCTTGTCGGTTTCGACCTCGGCGAGCATATCGCCGTTCTTTACGGCGTCGCCTTCCTTTTTCTTCCATTTAACCAGCGTTCCCACCGTCATGGTGTCGCTGAGCTTGGGCATGTCGATGATTTGGGCCATGGGCTGAAGTAAGGATGTTGAGGGGCTATGGTATCAAGGGAAGCGTGCGGAGCGAGGTGTCATTTAAGGACGCCGAGCGCAGCTTTCATGATGCGTTTTGGACTGGGAAGCTGTTCCTCCTTCTCCAAAGGAGGGCAGTAGATCTGGGGCGCGTCGATGGCGGATACCCGCTTGATGGGGGCATCGAGATCGTCAAATGCCTTGTCCTGGATCAGGTAGGCGATCTGGGCATCGACACCGCAAAAGGGCTTGTTCTCCTCGACGAGCAAGACGCGGTGAGTCTTGCGAACGGATGCCAGGATCGTCTCCTCATCGAGCGGACGGATTGAGCGCAGGTCGACGACCTCGACGGAAATTCGGTGTTGTTCCTCCAATATTTGCGCCGCCTTGAGGGATTGGATGACTGCGCGGCCGTGGGCGATGATGGTGAGATCCTTCCCCTCGCGTTTCACATCGGCCTTGCCGAGAGGGATGGTGTAGTCGCCTTCGGGAACCTCCATGCGATCGTTATAGAGGATCGTGTTCTCCATGAACATGACCGGATCATTGTCTCGAATGGCGGATTTGAGAAGGCCCTTCGCGTCATAAGCGTTGACGGGGCACACCACCTTCACTCCGGGATGATTGGCGCATACGTTCTCCGGCGTGAGGCTATGCGTCGCTCCGACATTGGTGCCGCCGTTTGCCGGGCCGCGGATCACGATGGGGCAGAAGATCTGACCGCCGGACATGTAGCGCAGATTGGCCGCGTTGTTGAGAATTTGGTCGAAGGCGACGGAGTAGAAACTCCAGAACATAAGCTCGATCACGGGACGAACGCCAAGCATTGAGGCGCCGATTCCAAGTCCGATGAAACCGGCCTCGCTGATGGGGGTGTCGATGATGCGCTTCGGGCCAAACCGGGCCAGCAGACCTTCTGAAACCTTGTAGGCTCCGTTGAACTGACCGACCTCCTCTCCCATGAGCAGGACTCGGGAATCGCGCTCAAGTTCCTCGGCCATGGCCTGGTTAAGGGCTTCGCGATAGGTGATGACGGGCATGGAAATTTGATCCTGAATTGCGTTGCCGGGCGGGACACGGAGCTCAGTCGAAGATGATGCGTCCTTGG
>JBAZHQ010000346.1:0-4878 GCA_041652235.1 Opitutaceae bacterium
GCGGGTTTCCATTTCGGCACGCGCAAGCTCCATCTCCTTCCGGAACTCCTGGGTACTGCGATCGCCATCGCCTTTCTCGGGATGCTCGAAGCTGCGTCGATCACCAAGTCGCTTGCGGCAAAAAGCGGACAGAAGATCGAACCCAATCAGGAATTGATCGGCATGGGTGCGGCGAATATCGCATGCGCCCTGTTCGGAGCGGTGCCGGGATCGTCTTCATTTGCCCGTTCGGCGGTAAATTTCCAGAGCGGGGCGGTCTCACAATTATCGTCCATGCTCAGCAGCCTCATCGTCCTGCTGGTCCTTCTCTTCGCCACGCCTCTCTTCAATTTCATACCGATTGCGGCCCTCGCGGCCCTCTTGATCCAAGTGGGGATCAAGATGATCAACCGTCACCAGATCCGCATTGCCTGCCGATCCACGCGATCCGACGCCGTCGTGTTCATCGTCACTCTTGGAGCCGCCTTGTTTCTCAAGCTGGACACCGCGATCTATGTCGGGATCGGCGTGGCGCTGGCCCTTTTCCTTCAGAAAACCACGACTCCAACCCTCGCCGAGTATTCCATCAACGAAGAGGGCGATCTGACAGAGCTTGCCGATCCCGCAAAGCGCGCGCATCCCCAGATCTCGATCATCCACGTCGAAGGCGAGCTATATTTCGGGGCTGCGGAGCTCTTCCAGCAGGAGGTCCGCAGACTGGCGGAGGACCAGAACATCCGCGTGTTCATCCTGCGGATGAAAAACGCGCGCCATCTGGATGCCTCGACCGTCATGGCTCTCGAGAATCTGCACGAGTACCTGCGCCAGACCGGACGCTACCTGCTCATCAGCGGCAGCAACCGGGATGTTTCCCGGGTGCTGGAGGACAGCGGAATGCTGAAACAAATCGGCGAGGAGAATATCTTCCCGGCGGAAGCCAACGTGACGATTTCAACGCGCAAAGCTTTGAAGCGCGCGCAACAACTCCTGCCTGAGTCCGGCGCAAAACTACGGGTCTTCTACGAAAAGGAGCGGCTCCCCGCCGATGCGCGGCCTCCGACACCGCCGCCGGTTGTGAACGGGTGACCGTCCTGCGCACCCGGTTCGGTTCAAGGCAATGGCCGGTCAAGCCGATGCGAGATAACGTCAGTCCAGGGCCTTGGTAGGGTTTAACCTTATCGCCATCCGGCAAAGACAGGCATTTAATCACGGTTAGACGGACGATTCGTTCTGTTGACGAGTCACAGCCCGTGTAACGCATTGGAGAAAGGCAGCCGTTGGAGATCCTCTACTAGATGACTGACGAGAACGCAGAATTAATGAAAAACGTCCGCATAGAATTGTCCGCACGCTACCTGACAGCGCTCCGCTCCCACCTCGACAAAGACAGCTTGGGCAGCGATGGTGCGCAGGATTTGGGCCGAGCCGCCCTGGATGGCGGCCTGGTGACGCTGGATCTGGCCATCATTCATGAGAAGGCAGTGGTCGCCCTTGCGGAGGCATTCGATTTCGCCAATGCGCGCAACGGTTCGATCAAGCGGGCAGGCAAATTCTTCACACAGGCGCTCATTCCGCTGGAAGCAGCCCACCGCACCACGCGGGAGACTAATTTGCTTTTAAAGCAGCGAAACAGCGTGTTGCGCAAGATCACTGCAAAATTGGCCAGGGGGAACCGCCGGCTGGAACGCGAAATCGAACGGCGCAAGATCGGCGAGGAGACCATCCGAAAAGGCAAAGACAAGTATCGGTTGCTCTTTTTGGAGTCTCAAATCATGCAGAAAAAGCTCCGCCAACTGACGCGGCAGATCATATCGGCGCAGGAGGAGGAGCGAAAGGAGATCAGCCGTGAATTGCATGACGAGATCGTGCAAACGCTGATCGGCATCAATGTCGAGTTGTCCGCTTTGGGCAAGGGGACCTCCGTTGGCCTGCATTCCTTGAAGGCGAAAATCGCCAGCACTCAGCGCTTGGTGGAAAATTCCGTCAATGCGGTGCACCGGTTCGCCCGCGAATTGCGGCCTGCAGTGCTGGACGATCTCGGGCTGATTCCGGCACTTCATGCGTATAGCAAAAACCTGGCCGAGAAAAAAAAGATCAAAATCCAACTGACAGCCTTCGGCGGAGTTGAATCGCTGGGCAACGCCAAGCGAACCGTGCTGTATCGCGTCGCGCAGGAAGCGCTCACCAATGTCGCACGCCATGCGCAAGCCACCGAGGTTAGAATGAGCATCTTTAAAGTCCCGGGGGCAATCCGGATGGAGATCGGCGACAACGGGAAATCGTTCCATGTCAGGAAAACCCTCTTGTCGAAAAACCCGAAGCGCCTGGGTCTGATCGGCATGAAAGAACGGGTCGAAATGGTCGGCGGCAGCCTGGCCATCGAATCCGAGCCCGGCAAAGGCACGACCGTGCGCGCCGACATTCCGTTCGACCGGGAGAAATCGAGGAAATGACACCCTCCAAGCAAATTTCCGTCCTGTTGGCCGAGGATCACGCCATCGTGCGGCAGGGCCTGTGCTCGCTCCTGAACGCGGATGGGCATTTTACGATCGTCGGCGAGGCGCAAAACGGTCGCGAGGCTGTGGAGATGGCGCAGTCCCTTCGGCCCGACGTCATTCTGATGGACATCGCGATGCCGATCCTCAATGGCCTGGAAGCGACACGTCAAATCCTCGCCGCCAATCCCGCCGCCAAGGTGGTCATTCTTTCCGCGCATAGCGACGACGAGTACGTCGACCGCATGAGCAAGGCCGGGGTGGCCGGTTTCCTGGAGAAACAGACGTCCGCCGAGAGCCTGACCAAGGCGATTCAAGAAGTCGTCAAGGGGGGGAAATTTTTCAGTCCGTCCATCGTCAGGCGCCAGCGCGATAATCAAAGCAAGCAGCGCGACCGGGACGGCATGCTCAATTCGAACCACACCCGCCTGACTTCACGCGAGTCCGAGGTGCTGCAGCTTGTAGCCGAGGGTTCCGCCAACAAACAAATCGCGGCGACGCTCGGCATCAGCATCAAGACGGTCGAGAAGCACCGGCAGCATCTCATGTTCAAGCTCAACATTCATGACACCGCAGGACTCACCCGCTATGCGATCTCCTCGGGCATCATCGAATGCAGCGTCGTGCTGACGATCGTCTGACGCCGGGAATCGGTACCGCCGTCGGGCTGTAATGTCCCGTCAGATACACATGCCGGTCGGGCGCTCGACCACGCTCTGAAAAAGCGATTTCTGTGCTACAAGCCTTCATATGAGAAGCCGCCACAGCGGATGTAGAGAAAAGCGATGGCCGATCGATCCGGGTAGGGCAATGCCCCATATCGGCGGGAGTTCAGTGAGCGTACTGTCCGCCTCCTCATCCTATGAAAAACAAAATTCTGCCAGCTCTGTTAGTTCTCATCGCCAGCCCAATCGCCGTTTTTGCCTCATCTGAAATGGATCGCAAGATCGAGGATGCCGCAAAAGCGTCCTTCAACTATCGCACTGTCCTGGAGGATAGCGTGACGGTAAAGGCGCAGGACGGCGTAGTCACCCTCACCGGCGCAGTTCAGGACAAGGACGACAAGGCCCTTGCCGTGGACACCGTGGAGAATCTTCCGGGCGTCAAGAGCGTGAAAAACGAAATCACGATCAAGCCCACCTATCCCGAGCACTCGGATTCGTGGATGGCCTTCAAGATCCGCAGCCGGTTGCTCGTAAAGGCCAATGTCAGCGCCGCCACCACCACGGTCGCGGTTCAGGACGGTGTCGTCACCCTTGGCGGCACGGCCGAAAATGCGGCGCAGAAAGAACTCACCGAAGTTTACGCCAAGGACATTGACTTCGTGAAATCGGTTAAAAACGAGATCGTCGTGCTAGACAAACCGGCGACCGGCCAGACCATCGGCGAAAAGATCGACGACGCCTCCATCACGAGCCAGGTGAAATTCGCGCTCCTTAGCCACAAGGCGACCAGTGCGATCAAAACCAAGGTCACCACCAACGACGGCGTGATTGTCATCACCGGGAATGCAGCCTCCGACGCCGAGAAGTCCCTCGTCTCGAAGCTCGCCCAGGACGTCCGCGGCGTGAAGTCGGTCGTCAACAAGATGATCGTGAGCAGCTAAACGGGCCGATAATATCCACTACCAACGGCGCGACCCCCTTTTTCGGGAGGTCGCGCACCTTTTTAACACTGTCGCAGCGATCTATCCACGCCCGAAAAGTCCTGAAACTGTCATGCGTTCAAAGATCAAAAACCGATAACTCAGGAATCCAAATCATGAACAAAGCCATCTCACTCTCATTGCTCGTCGGAGGAATCATCCTCATCAGCTACGGCTTCGGCGCCTCGGATTCCATCGGCTCCGACTTCTCCCGTTTCTTCACCGGTTCTCCGACCGATAAAACCATGTGGCTTCTCATCGGCGGCGCCATCGCAAGCGTCGTCGGCGCGGTCGGCCTGCTTCGCGGATCGAAAACCCCGTAACCCGATTCCGCCATGCTAAACTACGCTGTCATATTTTTAATCATCGCGCTTATCGCGGGAGTCCTCGGTTTCGGAGTCATCGCGGGCACGGCCGCCACGATCGCCAAGGTGCTCTTCGTCATCTTCCTCGTGTTCTTCATCGCCGCTTTTTTCCGAGGCTCGAGGACCAGATAAACCCGCGCGCCCTTCATCGTCATTTCATACCAACCTATTCACATGAAAAATAACACAGAATCCAACGCCCAAACGCCCCAAGACCTGCTCAACGATCTCCGCTCACTCGTCGCCGAGGCCGAGAAGATGATGGGCGATTCACTCACCGAACACTCCGAAGACGCCATGAGTTCATTGCGTTCGCGACGCGACTCTGCGCAGGAGCGCCTTGCCGAGCTTTACACGGGCGCGAGGACAAAAGTTGTCGCGGGCGCCAAATGCA
>JBAZHQ010000347.1:0-4869 GCA_041652235.1 Opitutaceae bacterium
CTTCGGATGGAAGTAGAAGAGATTTATTTTCGCGGTTTGAGGGTGCTGCAAGGCAAGGTGCCTCAGTACATTGGAAAGATTCCGCGCCTCTTGGGAATTTTTGACCTTGGTTTCGACAACGATTGCCGGTCTTTGGCCTCCCCGCGACCCCAGTCCTATGAGAGCGCAACGTTGTGCGCGCGGATGCTGCCTGAAAACGCGTTCGCAGGGTTCGGTGAACATAGGGCCATCCTTCGTTTCCACGCGTTCAGCCTTGCGGCCGCAGAACCACAGATCGCCATTCTCATCCAGGAAGCCCGTGTCGCCCATGCGGTGCCAGAAACCCGCTCCGGTCAGCGTTGCGGCAGGGGAGGCCTCGCCTTGGATCTTGGCCATTGCAGTTGCCTCGGGCAATTGGTCGTAGCAGCGGCTCACCATGGGGCCTTTCACGATGATTTCACCGATACTCCCTCGGAAAAGTTCCTTCGCCGAAGCAATGTCCGCAATGGGGTTGTCGTCGAGTTCGATGATTTTCACCTCCGCTTCGGGGACGGGTGTCCCCACGTGGGCGCCTTTCAGGGAGCTGAGATCGATCCGTGCGGCGCTGACTGAACTGACGGGCAGCGCCTCTGTTGCCCCGTAAGGACTGTGCATGGCGCCCTTGGGCAGAAAACGATAGGAGTCAGCCCAGAGGCTGGCAGGAACCGGGGCTCCCGCACAAAGCACGCGTTTGAGGGAGGGCAGCTCTATGCCCTTGGAGAGACAATGATCGGCGACGATGCGCCAAAGCGTGGGAGATCCGAACAAATTGGTGACGCCTTCCTGCAGGATGGCCTGCACGATCCTGGCGGGATCGACTGTCGCGGGTTTTCGGGGGTCGATTTCCGGCACGATCGTCGTCATTCCCAGCGCGGGATTGAACAAGGCGAAGATGGGCAGAAGGGGCAGGTCCACCTCGCCGGGCTCGATCCCGTAGGTCTCCCGTACGAGCCTGACCTGAGCCTGGAACATGCCGTGCTCATAGCAGACTCCTTTTGGGGCGCCCGTTGAACCGCTCGTGAAAAATATGGCAGCCTGATCGGATTCCTGCGTCGGCGCGATGACCAGCCTGTCCTTGTCGCTTGCAGCTTCGCCTTTCGTTGCCTTGGAAAGCCGCGCATCGAGGCGCCCGCTCGATCCGACCCGAACGGCGACTCCCCTAAAGGAGCCTCGGGCGATCCGGCTGATCAGAAGCGCGAAAGGGACGCCCACCAAAACGCGGGGCCGGGAACGCCTCACGCAGGACAGAAAGCTCCTCAGCCCCATGCCGGGATCTATCACAACGGGAATGGCCCCCATCGCGAAGAGCGCAAACACGGAGGCTATCAACGGCAGTCCCGGCCGCACCATCACCAGAGCACGATCTCCGCGGCCTGCTCCGGCGGTCGCCAACTTGCGCTGCCATGCGGCGGCTTCCCCCTCCAACTCCGCGAAACTGAGGCTCAAGTAATCGATGTCGCCCCGTGCGGACCTGCCCCTGGGGATTTTCAGCGCGGGGATTGTCGGCGTGCGGGAAGCCATCAGCGGAAGATGGCTCGCGATGTTGGACATGGCTGGCATCGGGATGGGTCAATTCATTCCATGTACCTGCGGTTCCGCAATAAAAAGGCCACGAAAGTATTTCTCATATTCATGACTTTGTTTGGCCCGGTTACTGCTAATCAAGAGGCCTGACTCTCCGATGCCTCCCTTCGGAGGTCGGTCTCTCGAACAGGTTCCACTGAAATGCAAAGATTGCTGGATAGCAGACAATTGGTCGCATTCTCGACCTTGGCTCGCGTGAGCAGTTTCACGCAGGCAGCCAAGGAGCTGGGCCTTACGCAGAGCGCGATCAGCCACGCCATTAAGTCCCTGGAGGGAGAAGTTAGCTGCCGGCTCTGCGATCGCGCCGGGCGGCGCATCGTTCTAACGCAGGCAGGCGAGCAGTTTCTCCAGCATACTCAGCGGATACTTGCCGAGATGACCTCCGCCCGTGAAGGCATCGATGCCCTGAACAATTGGGGGCACTCCCGCCTGCGCCTCGGCGCGAGCATGACGGCGTGCCAGTACATCCTGCCTCCCGTGCTCCGAGAATTCAAGCAACGCTATCCTCGCTGCCATATCTCCATCGAGCCGGGCGACCATGCGCGCCAGCTTGAGCTTCTGGAGCACAGCCAGATCGATCTGGCCTTCATGATCGAGCCCATGGTGCGCAGAGGTTATGAATTCATACCCTTTTTTACCGACGAATTGCTTTTCATTGTGGCGCCGTCCCATCCCTGGGCTGTGAAAGGGAATGTGCCGCGCGATGGCATAGCATCCGAGACGATCATTCTCTACACGAAGACGAGCCACACTTTCAAAATGATCTCCGACTACTTCCATTCGGCAGGCATCCTCCTTGGCAGATACCTTGAGCTGGGAAGCATGGAGGCCATCAAGGAATTGGTGAAACTCGGCATGGGCGCCGGTATTGTCGCTCCCTGGGTGGCGCAGGCCGAGCTGGCTCAGGGACAGTTACTGTCGTTTTCCATGGGACCGCAACCCCTCAGGCGCCGTTGGGGCGTCGCCTATCCAAGTCATCGGAGGCTGTCGCTTGCGGAGGAGACCTTCGTCTCCCTCTGCAGAACGCAAACTTCCCAGCTTGGGCTCGATGTCGCGGAGCCGTCGGGGTCCGTCAGCGCCTGATTCCAAGGGCCAGCAGCCTGGCGGCGATCGCGCCGTCGAACTGCGCCCGCCTTACTTCGGCGTCCAGGCGCGATCGATCGAAGGACGCGCCGTGCACGCGCTGCCTCACGCGGTCCATCTCCCGGGTTCCGTTGGTGTGGATCAGGGAACTCGTCTTGGACCCATCGTGGACGCGGAAGGCCCCGAGGAAGCAGGGCACCCGCACGAGCTTGGTGCCCGAATCCTGGATACGAAGCAGGAAATCCCAGTCCAGGGCGAACTGGTAGCCGGGATCCAGCCCTCCGATGCGATCCCAGGCGCGCTTGCGCCAGAAAAGGGTTTCCTGGGGGATAAAATCGATCCAGCGGAGCGTCTCGCGATTGTGCGGGGGCATGACCCACCGGCCTATCTCCCTGTCCAGCGCGTCGATGACGATGCGGTGGCCGTAGATGACATCGGCCTCGGGATGTCTCTCAAAGTATCTGCCGACGAATCTCAGGCAGCCGGGGGCGAGCAGGTCGTCGGAGTTGACCCATGCCATCACGTCCTCGGGGTCGAGGCTGTCCGCCAGCTTGGCGAAGCCGCGCCTGATGGCGTCGGCCTGGCCGGCGTCCTTGGCGCTCTCCCAGGCGTGGAGGCGGGGCGAATGGCGCGCGATGATCTCCGCGCTGCCGTCCCCGGAGGCGCCGTCCTGAATCACGTATCTCAATCCAGGATACTCCTGTCCCAGGATGCTGCGGATGGTTCTCTCGAGGAACGCGGCCTGGTTGAAGGAAGGGGTGACGATCCCGATCCGCGGCGCTTTCCCCTGCGTGGGCCGTTGCGACGCGAGCCTGCGATCCCACGCGACTGGCCTGGGTTCGTGCTGGTGGAGCTGGCCAAGCTGCATCCAATAGCCCTCGAGAAGGCGCTTCTCGAGCTGCATGCGCAAGGGGAGGGCCACGCGCGCATTCCAAAGGCCCCGGATGCCGGTGAGCAACTTGTGCAGTTTCGCCGTGGGCGTGGTCGCGGCCATCGCGAGCTTGCGGATGAGGCTTTCGCGCTCCTGACAGGCACTGTGCAGCTCCTGCAGCACATTCTCCTTATCCCGGAGCAGGCGTTGATAGTACTTGTGCACTTCAAGCGAGCCCATTCCCCCTGCGATGTTGTCGAGGGATGCCTCGCGCTCCTTCAGATTGCTTTGCGTGACGCGCAGCTCTTCCCTCATTGCATCGATCTGCTTCTGAAGCGTCGCGGCTTTCTCTTCCGCCTCGGCAAGTTGCCGGGCCCATTGGGATGCGTCGGGAGAAAGGCGTTTATAAAGCTCCTCGGTTTCGAGGGCCTTTTTCTTCGAGGTTGCGCACTCTTGGCGCAGCGTTGCCGCTTCGGCGGTCAGATTTGACCTTTCGATAACGAGGTTCTTAACCGTTTTATCGAGGTGAATGATCAGTTCCAGCCGCTCCTGGCAGGCGGCTCGCAGGGTGGCCATCTCGCCCGCCTGTCGTTCCAACTCGCCGCTCAACCTCACCAGATCGGTGTCCTTGCTGTTTGCGGCAGCCTTGAGATTGGCGATTTCGGCGTCCTTGAGACTTGCAAGCCTCACGGTTCGCTCGAACTCGCCCTGTCTCAGCCGCAATTGATCGGACTTTCTATGCGAGTGGTCCGAGGCGTTTTTGATGAGGGAGTTTAGGAGTGTGGCGGGCAGATCGAGTGTTCTGATTTCGCATCCCCCTGCATCTCCGGACTGCAGAAGATCGGTCAATGCCTCTCGCACCGCATCCTCGTGGATTGCGCCCACGCAGGGTGCGTCGCCGAAGGCGCAGTCCCATTCGCAGCCGAAGCACGGCATCGGGCACACGAGGTCGATGCTACGCTTGGCAGCCGGCCTGAAGCGCGGCCAAGTGCCTCCTCCAAAGAGCCCCGCCACCGGGATTCCCGCCGCTGCCGCCAGATGCATCGCCCCGGTGTCGTTGCCGAAATAGAGGCGCGCTACAGCAAGCAGGGCGGCGAGCAGGGGAAGATCATCCGCCTTGCCCAGCCAGATTTTCACGCGTTCGGTTCCCGCAGCGGTCTTGATGCGCTCAAGGTAGTCGCGCTCGCTAACGTGTCCCAGCAGCAGGACTGGCACATTCATCTCTTTGTCGAGCCAGGCGGCGATCCGGGCGAAATGATCGGGGGGCCAGGTCTTGATTGTGACATTTGAGAATCCCGCTGCGGCGCAGGCGA
>JBAZHQ010000348.1:0-4867 GCA_041652235.1 Opitutaceae bacterium
GAGCGCGCGCGCTCCAGGTCGGCGACCTTCTCGTCCACGCGAGCAAGCGATTCCTTAAGCGGCTGCACGAGAGCGACAATCGCCGCCTGACGCGTGGTCAGGTCTCCCGCGGAGGATTCGCGCAATTGCGCGAAGGCCTGTTGCGCCTGATTGAGAAAATCATCGCGGTTTGTTCGCAGCGCGGCGGCCGAAAGTTCGGCGAATTCCGCCTTCAGCCGGTCATGAGAGCCGCGCAACTCGGCGAGTCTTGCCTCGGCCGCGGCGTTGGTCGCAGCCAGTTCGGCCTGAAGCGACGAAGCGCGTTCCTGAAGGAGTCGAAATTCCGCGCGGTTTCGCTCCAATTCCGAGCTTTGGCGTGCGAAGTCCTCCTCGCGGGCGCGCAGCCGTTCGCGAAGGATGACTTGACCGCTGCGAGTGAAAATCCAAGTCAATGCGGCGGCGATTAGGGCGGCGATCGATCCAGCAATAAGTAAGTCCACGATAAGCGCTAGTGTTTGCTCGATATTTCTCTAGTTCAATGCAATCTGTGTCGCAACTTCGATCGTATCCTGTCTTCCTAGAGAAAGCTCAATAGATAACGTCAACGAGCGCCGGAGCGCGGATTAACTACGACCTATGCAAGACGAACCCATTATTATTGAAACACCCGAACAAACCTTCGCCGACAGACCATTGGTGTTACTGGTGGATGACGAACTTGGACCGCGCGAATCCATCGGATTTGCGTTGAGCAGTGAATTTTGCGTGGAATCCGCAGATCGCGCCGCTGATGCTTTGCGCATGGTGCGCGAGAAACAATACGCCGCGATCCTGCTCGATATCCGGATGCCGGAGATGGATGGAATCCAGGCTCTTGAAGAGATTAGGAAAATAGACTCCGATGTCTCCGTGGTCATGCTGACAGGCTATGGCACTCTGCTGACCGCCCAGCAGTCCATGCTGGCTGGCGCCAATCAATATCTGCGAAAGCCGCCGGATATTAATGAACTGCTGGAATCCCTGCGCCGCCAGACAAAGGCGACTCACCTCCGGCGGCATCAAACGCAGATGGATCAGGAGACGCATCTCTGCAATGTCGCTCTCAAGCAGGAGATCGCCCAGATAGAGCCCAAGCTCTGGCATGTCCATGCCTCGGTCGAACTCGTCCACGATCTCACAAATCCGCTGATGGTCACCATCGGTTACGCGACTCTGTTGAGCGAGGAGGCCAAGCTTCTGTCCGACAATGACCCTGATAGATCGAAAAGGCTGGTTCAATATGCCGGGATGGTGAGCCAGGCGGCGGAGTACGCCCATCATCTTGCGGAGAATTGGAGGCAGGCTGCCGATCCCGCCAAGGATCTAAAGAACATCGATCTGGTGCAGGTGATCCAGGAAGTGAACCAGGTTATTTTCTTCGATCATTCAGCCATACATATCACCGGTTTGGCCAGTGCGCCCATACGTGGGCTCAAGTTCCAGCTTATGCGGGTATTTCAGAATCTGCTTAAGAACGGATTCGAGGCGGGGGCGACCCATCTCACCGTGGCTGTTTCCCGCAATGACGATAAATTCGAAGTCCAGATAACCGACAATGGCCAGGGGATGACCAATGAGGTTCTCGATAAGGTTATGAAAGGCAGCTTTACCACCAAGGAGACGGGCTTGGGAATGGGTTTGAACATCTGCCGGCACTTGCTCACGGCGCACGGTGCCTCGTTAAATATAGAGACCAATTCCGGCATGGGCACGACAATCACAATGTTATTCCCTTCAGCGGATTGAGGATGCTTCACCGACGCGTAAAAATCACCGGAATAGGTCCAGTAACGCCAGCGGGAATTGGTAAGGAGGCCTTTTGGAGAGGGATTCTTGAGCCGGTAAGCCGCGTGCGTGCTGTGCCTCGGCTCGTCCGCGAGGGGACGGGCACCTTCGTGGCCGCCGAAGTGGGGGAATTTAACTTGAGCGACTATTTTCCCTCTTTTCAGACGCGACACCTGCCCAAGCACACCGAATTCGCGCTGGTAGGAGCCCAGCTTGCCCTGGTCGACGCCGGGTTGAGACCTGAAGACATCCAAGGGTTAAATCCCTTTGTGATCGTAGGCGCCGCGCTGATGGATTTTGGGATCATCAATCACACGTTCGATACGATCGCCAAAAAAGGGAAGATCATCGCTTTCCCCTACTCGGTAGCCGCCGCGTCGGTGGCGTCGATCTCAAGCATGATCGCGGAGTGGGTGGGTGGCTCCTGTCGCACGCTTGCCGTGCAAAGCGCATGTTGTTCCGGCACCGATGCGATCGGGCATGCTGCGGAGAAGATAGCCTCCGGGGAGGCGGAGTTTGCCATCTGCGGAGGCACGGATGCTCCCATCCATCTTCATCCCATGCTGGAGATGAAGAAGGCGAAGCTTTCCTCCAACAGCGATTTGATGCCTGAGAAGACCTGCCGCCCTTTCGATCGCTGGCGCACGACGGGTGCCATTGGCGAGGGGGCTGCGATTTTTGTTCTCGAGCCCGAGGAGAGTCCAAGACCTGGATACGGCTTTATTGACGGCTACGCCTATGCAACCGATCCGATCGAAGAGCCGCTTTCAGGGCTGGAGCACGCGATGCGGATGGCGCTCGCCAACGCCCGCCTTTCCCCACAGCGGATCGAATCCATCAATGCCTGGGGTCCCGGGCATCCCATGATTGACGCCGCGGAGGCGCGGGTGCTGCGCGCGGTATTTGGAGAAAGTCTTAGCCAGATTCCCGCCTTCTCGATCAAGGGGGCGATCGGCAATCCTCTCGGCGCAGCCGGCCCCATCCAGCTCGCAGCCACGCTCATTGGAATGAAGGAAGGGATACTGCCTCCCACTGTGAACTGGGAATACCCCGATCCCGCCTGTCCGCTCTGCCTGAGCGGCAGCGCCCGTTACGTGGCCCATGGAACGGCATTGATAGATGCCCATGGATTATCGGGCACCAATGCCTGCCTGGTGGTGCGCAGCCAAGATCCTGCCGTCCAGGAATGGTTGCCGGGTTGGGCCGGTCGCGGCTTGAGCAGAGGCGGCTGATCCAGTCCTGCGCCCTATACCTAGTTTCACAAACGATCGCTCCCGGATGCCTCATTGCCAATATCCTGAAATCATCGCTTGCAACACCTAGATCCATCAATCTCCGCAGCCATGCCTGCCTGCTTCCTACTTGCCACCGCCGATGCCCAACTTGCCTCTGTCTGGGAACGACAAATTCCCGCGGGGAGGCAGATCGTGCGCATGCCTTCCCCCTCCTTCGAGACGGGGGCGCCTCACGGAGTATCCGCAGTAGTGATACTCGATGCCTCCGAGGAGGACAAGATTCCCTCCCTGATGTCGAAACATCCCACCATTTTCGTGGGGGAGCCCCACAGCGCTCCCTTCGAACAGGTGCGTCTCTCCGGAAAGGCGCGCGTGTGCCTCTCGTACGAGGATAGCACGCGGCGCCTTCGGGATCTCCTGCCGCTCATCGAGGAGATTGCGGACAGGCAGGCGATGGTGGAGCTCATGCAACAGCGCATGAAGCGCGGCGAGCCTTCCCCCCGCGCCGGTTCCGTTCCCATCGCAACGGCGGGAATCTCCCTTGGCTCCACCGAGTGGTGGGATTTTGTGGAGGGGGCGGTCGAGAGCCTCGATTCCCGCGAGCGGCTCCTGGGGGAGTTTCGCAGGGCGGCGCGCCGCCTGCTGCGCGCCTCGCATGCCGTGTTTTTTCTCCGGGATGGCGATTGTATCAAGGCCGACAGGGGAAGCTGGATATGCCGCATGGACGATCCCCTGGTCCTATATCTGGAGGAGAACCCTTCCATCATCGACGGTCGCGGGATGCCTGGCGCATCCGAGCCTCTTGCCGAGCTTGCCATGCGCAACCATCTCTCCGCCTGGGGCGCGAGATTGCTGGTGCCGATTCACGACAACGGGCGTCTGCTGGGTTTCATGACCCTCGGCGTCAGGGACGATGGACGCGAGTATGACGAAGAGGATGCAGAGCGCGCGGTGGGGCTTGCGCGAATGCTCCGTCAGCTTCTAGTGCGGCACGAACAGCTCCTGTTGCTTGAAGGCCAAGGGCGCAACGCCGCCATCGGAGCGAAGTATCTGCCCAGTTCCCTTATCCTGGGAGCCGACGACAAGGTGCCCGCCCAAGTGCCGGTTGTCGTGCGCGAACTGGTGGGCCAGGTGAAGCATTTCCACACGGTGAGGAGGCTGGAACCCAGCCTGGATCAGCGCTATCGCGCAAGTGCCGGGCCGATCGCCGAGACAGGCGGCGTCTGGGTCACCTGGGAGGAAGCGGACGAGGAGGTGCGCGTTGCCCAGATCAGGCGCTTTGAAGATCGCCGCGAGCTCCTGCGCGAGCTTGCGCTGACGCTGTGCCATGAGATGGGAAACCCGCTTGTGTCGCTGAGCACCTTCCGTCAGATGGCTCCCGAACGCGCCATCCCCCCTTCGCTGATACAGACCTTGCGGCAGGATGTGGCACGCTTGGAGGTTCTGGAGCACAGTCTCGCCCTCATGCAATCGCTTAGTGAGTCCACCACGGACCTAGTGGATGTATGCGTTTTGGCCAGGAAAGTGGGTGAGTCGTGCGGCATCGCCATAGAGACGGATGCCCATCCGGTGACGATCCGTGGGAGCAGCGCGCTGCTCGAATTCTGCCTGCGCTCCCTCATTGGCGCCATTGCGGAGAACCAATCCAAGCAGCCTCAGAACTCGTGGAGCCTGGCCGTCCGTTCTACGGGGACAGGTGCGGATACCGCGGCGCTCCTGGCCTTCAAGGGAGCGCATCTTGAGCTTGAGGGAATTCTTCCGGAGGCAACGCCGGTGTCCACGCCGAGGCTGGGCCGGATGTCGGTGTTTCTTGCGAAGGAGATCATCCG
>JBAZHQ010000349.1:0-4867 GCA_041652235.1 Opitutaceae bacterium
TGTTAATAGATGACGGTTCCTTAATTAACCCTCAACAAAAGGAAATGTCATGAACTACCGCCGTTTCGCTCTGCCCGCAGCCATCGCACTTGGGCTGCATGCCATCCTGTTCTTCGGTTTCTCAAAACCGCCAACGGTCGTCTCCGGCCCCGGTTCCGGACCCAGGAAGCCTCCGGTCGCACAGCCGCCTCCTCCAGATGTACAGGTTCCCGTCGAACTGAAGTCGGACAATGACGCTTCCGATTTCGACGCCAAAGTCATGCTCGGCTCGAATCGGCCTCAAAACTCTGAGATTTTCAGCGAGCTGGATCCCAATGGTTTTAGGATGGATTTAACCAACCCATCCCCGATTCCATCCGCCCCGATTACTCCCTATATTCTTCCCATCGGAGATCCAAATGGCGTTCCCTATGGCGAAATCATACAGGGGCCCAGCGGCTCCATCGTCGACTCCACGTATCTCGACCGGGTGCCTGCGGCAAGATATCAGCCCAGCCCCATCTACCCCATCGAGGCCCGCCGATACAGGATGACCGGCACGGTGGAGGTTGAGTTCGTTGTCGGCGTCTCGGGAGAAGTGCGGCAGGTGAACATCCTGAAATCCACAAACCCGATCTTCGACGCGCCAACTTTCAGGGCAGTGTCCAAATGGCGCTTCGAACCCGGTCGCCACAACAACGCCGTTGTGGCCTTTCGGATGCGCCAGCCGATTACATTCGACATGACCGATTGAGCGCAAGTTTGAGAAGGAAGCACACGCATCCCATACCCGGGCGCGTGTGAATTCTATCACAGGATCAGTCCAGGGATTCCCGGGGAATCTCAATGTCCTCAAGGACGCCGGCGGCGATCGCATAGCGCGTCAGGCCGGCAGTATCGTGGATATCAAGCTTGTCCATCAACTGCTGGCGGTGCTTCTCAACGGTTTTAATGCTGATCCCAAGGGTGGCGGCGACCTGTTTGTTCGAAGCTCCTTCGGCCACCAGGCGCAAGACCTGCATTTCGCGACCGGTGAGCCCTTTCGTGCAGGCCTTCTTTGCCTTTCCCTTCGAGGCAGCCTTCTTTTGTCGCAGCGAATTCAAGAAGCCCTTGACCAAGGGACAGAAATAGGACCTGCCCTTCGCCACCTCACGAATCGCCTCCAGCACGACCAGGTAGGAGTTCTCTTTGGCAATGAAACCTGCGGCGCCAATGGCAATGCAGCGTTCGACGTATTTCTCGTTGCAGTACGCCGAGAGCACCACGAATTTCTCGTCGGGTTTGATCTCAAGGATCCGGCGCATGGCCTCAAACCCGTTGAGAATCGGCATCGCAAGATCCATGATGACCACCTTCGGGGAGTATTTCTTGACCAGTTTCAGCGCCTCCATCCCCGATGTCGCCTCGCCCACAATGGCAATATCTTTCTCGTTCCCCAATAGAGCGCGAAGCCCTTCCCGGAACACACTATGATCATCGACGATGAGAACAGAAATACGCGGGGTAGGCATTGATCGCCTTGGAGAATCGTTTATGAGATGGAGTTTATCTGTGGCACAATTCAATAATAGGAACGGTTTTCGGTAGGCACTTATTGTGACGCGTGTTGCGTTCTTACGAATTTCTCACACCGGTTGCGAGGACATGTATATGGGGTAAATACCTACCTACTTGGTTGATACCTCAATATCTAATACTTGGGAAAGGTAGGCGAAGACCCCATATATTTCTGTCACCAAAATGCCTATCATGTACTTCCAGTACGATGCATTCCCATTACGAACTGGCTCCTGATCAAGTAGTACCCACAACACCCAGTTCGTCCTGCACGCACGCCGTGCCTGCCTCAAGGAAAGGAGCATTCAAGGTTCTCCTTGTTGACGACGACAGCTTGGTTCGCACCACCTGCGCGAGGAGTCTGAACGCGTGCGGCTACACTGTGACTATGGCCGCTGATGGCGAAGGCGCCTGGGAACGGCTGCGGTCAGAAGTCTTCGATCTGCTCATCACAGATCACATGATGCCAAGATTGACCGGCCTTAATCTCATCAAGCGGCTTCGAGACGCCAATATGACGGTCCCCAGCATCCTGATCTCGGGGAACCCGCCGACAGACGAATCCGATTTGCTCCTCTTGATACAGCCCGGAAGATTTCTTCAAAAGCCCTTCAATCTGGCGAGCCTGTTGGATGTCGTGAATGGCCTGCTCAAGATTCCGGATTAGACAGCCGGCTTGAAACAGCCGCCGGTCGTGTTCCATGCGCGGGATTCCCTCCCTTTTGGGAATCCACTTCTCTCCTCTATTCGCTATTGCGCGATGTGCCGTTAGACGCATAACCAGAACCTCCATGATTTTCCCAGCACGCACCAACACCGCCGATATCGAGCTTGGCTCGACCTTCCAGCCCAAGTTCGGACCTGACGGACTGATTCCCTGCATCACTCAGGACGCCGCCACGGGACAAGTGCTGATGTTCGCGTTCATGAACGCAGAATCCCTGGCGCACACGCTTGCCAGCAAAAAAGCCACCTATTGGAGCCGCTCGCGCAACAAGCTTTGGATGAAAGGCGAGGAGTCGGGCAATGTGCAGAACGTGAAGGAACTTTACACCGATTGCGACCAGGACGTGATCCTCATCAAGGTCGAGCAGAGCGGCCCTGCAAATGCGTCCTGCCACAACGGCTACAAGTCCTGTTTTTACCGCCGTCTTGCAGACTCGGCCACGTTCGCCCTGGAGCGTGTCGCCGAGCGCCTCTTCGACCCGGCTACGGTCTACAAGAAGAAGTGAACGGGAACCGGACCAGGCTCCGGGCTGCAAGCTTCAGGTGACATGAAGCCATGCGCGTCTGTATCGACTTTAAACTTACAGCTTAAAGCTTGGAATTTTTCATGCGACCCGCCTCAGCATGCGCCCTGATACAGCCGTTCATAGCCCAGCGCGGCGGTTTCCCAGCTGAAATCGCGCCGCATGCCCCGGGATTGGATCGCGGAATAGCGCGCCCGATCTGCAAAAAGGAGCTGCGAGCGCTGCAGGGCGTCGAGGAGATGAGCCGCGTCCGGAGCAAAAGCAATGCCGGTGCTGTTCTCGGGATCTTCGTCCGCATCCGTCACCGTGTCGCGCAATCCGCCGATGCTGCTGACCAGGGGAACCGTGCCATAAGCCTGGGAATACATCTGATTCAGGCCGCAGGGTTCAAAAAGCGACGGCATCAGGAAAAAATCGCCGCCCGCTTCAATGAGATGGCTCATGCTTTCGTCCAGCCGATTAGCCACCCATATCTTGTCGGGAGCAATGGCTGCGAGTGATCGCAAGGCATTCTCATAACTCAGATCCCCCGCTCCGAGGATGACAAGCCTGACATCCTGTTCTAAGAAGAAGTCTTTGTTGGCGAGAAGCAGATCGATGCCTTTCTGTTCGGAAAGCCTGCACACCATGCCGTAAACGGGCACCGCCGGCCCGGCTCCAAGTTTTGCGATTCTCAGGAGCTCGGCTCGACAGGCTGCCTTGCCGGATAAGTCGGCGGGACTGTAGCGGGCCGGGAGAAGCATGTCGGTCGCAGGATTCCACACTTTCGTGTCAATCCCGTTGAGCAAGCCTCTCAATGCATGGGCTCGTGTGGAGATCACGCCTTCAAAACCGCAGCCAAAGACGGGCGTCTGGATTTCACGGGCATAGCTGGGGCTTACCGTGGTTACGCGGTCGGCAAACAGGATTCCTCCCTTAAGCATGCTCAATCGGCCGTAGTACTCGATGCCGTTTATCCCGTGAAACTCCCCGGGGAGATCGGTGCACTCGTAGAGTCGCATGGGGAAGAGCCCCTGGAAGGCGATATTGTGAATCGTAAAGATGGTGGCCGATGCGAGCGAGAGGCCCGAACGGTTTTCGCTGCAGCGCAAAAAAAGGGGCAACAGGCCAGTCTGCCAGTCGTGGCAGTGCACGATATCGGCGCTCAGGCCCAGAAGGCGCAGGGTCTCGACAACGGCCTTCTGGAAGAAAACGAAACGGTGGAAATTGTCCTCGTAATCGCGCTCGCCGTTTCCATACAGGCCGCTCCGGTCGAACCATTCGTCACGACATATCAGATACACGACAAGATTGGGCCCTGGGGAGAAGCGGCGCACTTCGCCCGAATAATGCTGGTCGCCCATCTCGATCCTGAGCTTCATGCATCGTTCGGAGAGAGCCGCCTCCGGATGTTCCAGGGCCATCCTGTAGCCCGGGAGAAAAACCGAAACCGAGTGCCCCTTCGAAGCCAGCACCGCCGCCAGGGAGCCCGCGGCATCGGCAAGCCCCCCGGTCTTCACATAGGGATACAGCTCACTGGCCACGTGGACTATTTTCATCGTTTCTCCTGTGAAGAGTGTGTGAGGCGATAACGCGCGAAGTCGGACAGCAGTGGGTATTGCCTGGAAGTTGTGAGGATGAGGAATGCTTTTACCCGCAGATTTACCCATCATTCCGCCTGTAAAAAATGCCCATGTCGAGCATGTTGCTTCCACCGACAGCCGCCAGGCATGGCCGTTGCCACGGCTTCAAGCGCGCGGGAAAGATCCGAATTCAAGTCATCGACCCCATAGTCCCCTTTCTGGCCTCTGGCTTCTAACTTCTGGCATCTGGCAACTTTGATCGCGGCCCAGCCGCTTCATTCACTCGCTGGTTGCGCTCAGCACGAACGGCCAGCACCGTATGGGCATGTCCATGCGCGACCAGCTCCATGCCTTGTTAAACGACCCCTCCTACCGGCCCGTCGGCGAGTCCGAGCTGGCCAGGCGTTTGAAGCTTGCGAAAGGACAGCGCAAGGAACTTGCCCACGAGGTGCGAAGGCTACTCGCCAAGGGCGATCTTGTGCAGGTGCAGGGCGACCGGTTTCGCCTGCGGCGCAGGCG
>JBAZHQ010000350.1:0-4852 GCA_041652235.1 Opitutaceae bacterium
TGCCAAAGGCCCTGCTGGCGCTGCCCTCGCAGCTCGACCCCGCCTCCAGAACGGGGTCCATGGCAAGTCGCGCTCCAAGCATCTTATCGGCGGTTGGGATAGATGCGCAACATGTCTGGCGACAGGCGATCGAGATCTCCCATTTTGTGGGGGAATGCGTTCTCAGCGCGAAACGGCTCTTTAGGAATCCCGCGCGTTTTCGCTGGCGCGATTGCCTCGAGGAAATGCAGCAATGCGGCGTCATGGCGCTTCCCATCGTCGGCCTTGTGAGCTTTCTCGTCGGCGTCACGCTTGCCTATACGGGAGCCATCATTCTGCGCCTGTTCGGTGGAGACATCTGGGTTGCGGATCTCATCGGCCTGTCCGTGACCCGCGAGATGGGCGCGGTGATGACGGGCGTGGTGCTTGCCGGCCGCACCGGCGCGGCTTACGCCGCCCACATAGGCAACATGAAGGCCAACGAGGAGATCGACGCCCTTGAAATCCTGGGCGTCTCACCCATCGATTTTCTCGTCGTGCCCCGCTTGGTGGCCCTCTTGATCATGACGCCGCTTCTCACGCTCTATGCCAACTGCCTTGGCATCCTGGGCGGAATGCTCATCGCCCAGAGCACTCTTTCAATTCCGCCAACGGCCTATTGGATCGAGATGCTCGCGATCGTGGATCTTTCCGATGTCGGCACGGGCCTGATCAAGGCCTCCACTTTCGGCCTGATTGTAGGCACCTCGGGATGTCTTCGAGGCTTGCAAGCGGAGCGCAGCGCAGCGGGCGTGGGCCGGGCCGCCACCTCATCGGTTGTGACGGCGATCCTGCTCATGGTCGTGGCGGATTCCCTCTTCGCCGTTATTTTCAACATTCTCGGATGGTAACGACATGATCACGTCCCCTTCCCTTCCTTCCTCCCCGCCGAGCGCCGCCGCCATCGACGTGCGCGGCCTGGAGTGCGGCTACGACGGCGACGTCATCCTGCGGGACATCAGCTTCACCGTCAGGCCAGGGGAACTATTCTTCGTGATCGGCGGCAGCGGTTGCGGCAAAAGCACGCTTCTGCGCCACATGATAGGGCTTAATCGCCCGACTGCCGGGGAGGTGAGTTTCTTCGGCCGGCCGTTCTACGACAACCGGGAAAGCGAACGGCGCGCGCTCCTGCGGACTTTCGGCGTCCTGTTCCAAAGCGGCGCTCTCTGGAGCTCGCTCACCTTGCGCGAAAATATAACCCTCCCCCTCGAGCTTCACACCCGCCTCAATCCCGGCGAGCGCAATGAGATCGCCCTGCTCAAGCTCGCCCAAGTGGGCCTCGCGGGCTTTCAAGACTACTATCCCGCCGAGATCAGCGGCGGCATGCGCAAGCGCACCGGCCTGGCTCGGGCGCTGGCCTTGGACCCGGCCATCGTCTTCTTCGACGAGCCCTCGGCAGGTCTCGATCCCATCACCTCTCGTAAGCTCGACGAGCTGATCCTCGGCATCCGAGACACCTTCGGCACCACCTGCGTGGTCGTCTCGCATGAGCTCGCCTCGATCAACGATATAGCCGACCGGGTCATCCTCCTGGACCGCGAGACTCAGGGCATCGTCGCCGAGGGCGATCCGCACGAGTTGCTTGCCCATAGCGCCGATCCCCGCGTACTTGAGTTCTTCCAGCGGGGGAAACGATCCGCCGGTGAAACCCGCTCCCTTTCGAACCCATGAAAACAAAGGTCAGTCCCGCAATGATCGGCATCTTCGTCCTGGGAGCCTTCGGCCTCGGGCTGATCGCCCTGCTGTCCTTCGGCGGCATCAGCTTTTTCTCCAAGCCGCAGCGCTTCACGGTGTATTTCAACGAGTCCATCCACGGCCTCGACCTCGGCTCGTCCGTGAAGATGCGCGGCGTGCGCGTCGGCCGGGTGGTCGATCTGAGCGTTCGCTACGACGCCGCGCGCCGAAAATCCGATGTGGCTGTCATCTGCGAATTGAGCCGCAACATGATCACGGATCCGGTGGGCCGGATGGTGGACGTATCTGACCGCGAAGTGTTGCAGGGTCTCATCGATCGCGGACTCCGCGCCCAGCTTGGCGTAGTCGGCCTAGCCACCGGCCTGCTCTTCGTGGAACTGGATTTCTACAACCCCGCCGAGTACCCCGCGGGGCCGCCGGCCGCCGATCAGAAATATATCCTCATCCCTGCGGTGCCCTCGGCCATTTCGGAATACCAGGCAAGCCTCTCCGAGATCCTCTCCGACCTCAAACGGGTGGATTTTGCCGAGCTGTCCAAGGATATGAAGGGGCTCATTGCCGACACCAGAAAGCAGATCAATAAGATCGAGGTGAAGGAGCTGATCGTGGAATGGACCAAGGCTGCCCAGGCGGTGCAGGCTCTCGCAACGTCACCCGAACTTAAGATAGCGATCACGCACTTCGACGAGGCGGCCAGCCAGATGAAAGTCGTGCTCGCCAAGGTGGAGGCTCAAGTCGAGCCGACCGGCACAAAGCTGGGGGAAACCATGGCGGAAACCAAGAAGGCCCTGGAGTCGGTGAACGCCACGGCAGCCACGCTGCGCCGCTTCATCAACGCCCAGCAACACGTCGGCGACGATGCCAGCCAGGCTCTCCAACGCCTCGCCGAGGCGGCCGACGCGGTTCAGCGCCTCGCGGATTTCCTCGAGCGCAACCCCTCCGCAATCGTCTCCGGCCGCAAACAGCCGAAATGATCAAGCCACGGAAGATGGCCACAAAAAGCACGAGAAACACCAAAACAGAGGGATATGTGAATTTGATCTCTTACCACCAAGTAAATACTTTATGGATCTGATGATTCGTCGGCTTTCTTTTTGTGGTTATCGTGTTTTTGGTGGCCAATCTATCTGCAGAATTCCGGTTTAACGACTCCTCCTATGAAGACTTCCAAGACGATGCCCTCGCGAACGCTGCATGCCGCGATCCTCTCTTCTCTCCTCGGTGCCATCGTGCTCCTGCCGGGCTGCAACATCATCCCCGAACCGACCTTGGATCCCACCCGTTATTACACGCTCGCCCTGCCCGCCGGTCTCGAAACTGCCCTGCCCCATTCGCCGAATGCGCTTCGCATCGGCCTCAAGCCCGTCGATCTCGCCCCCTACCTTAAGAAGGGGGTCCTCGTGACGCGCGAAAGCGAAACCGAAGTGAGCTTCAACGACTATGCGCGCTGGGCTGAGCCTCTTGAGGCAAGCATAGCCCGGGTCCTTCAGGCCAGTCTGAGCGCCGATCCGAAGGTGGCTCGCATCGTTCCATCCCCCTTCCCTATGGATGAGGAGCGCGATTTCGACGTCACGGTGAAGATCCGGCGGGCCGACGGTCTGCGAGGCGCAGCCGGGAAGAGCATTCGCTTTGTGGCCCTTTTGGAGATTTCCAGCGTCGGAGCCGGTTCCGAACTCGTCGCCAGCAAGGCCTTCACGGCGCCTGAGATCCCCTGGGATGGGCGCGATTACGCCGCCCTCGCCAAGGGACTGGGCGAGGCGACGCAGGCGCTAGCCGCCGAGATTCTCTCCTCTCTTCCCGAGAAAAAGCGCAGTGCCGACACGCCTGCACCCTGAACGTGTCACAGAGGCCGCGAAGCGGTCACGCAGCAGCGCCACCGCTCGACAGTCCTACCGCCGTCGCCAGCGTATCCGCTTTGCTCTGACAAATGTGGCTATGCGGTAGCCGGCTTGGCAGCCGTCCGCGCGCCAGAATACGCATGGCACATGCTATCGTGCTGCCATGTCGATATTTAACATTCGATGTATTCTTTGATACGGTTTGGCCCGGGTTTTGCTTTGGCAATATTAGGCGATGCGCATCGCCTGCCTCTCATCAAAAGCACCAAACCATGAATACAAAAAAACTATCTCTTCTGCTCTGCACTGCGCTCTTCATAACCTCTCTTCCGGCTTTCGCCGACGGCGTTTCAACAATCGTGACTCCTTCGGTTGTGTCCCAATACATGTTCCGCGGCGTGCGCCTCGGGGGCCCTTCCTTCCAACCTTCGGTCGAAGTCGACTCAGGAAACCTGGCGATTGGCGTCTGGGCAAATAAACCGATCACCGACAAGGTCCCCGGGCAATCCGATCCGGAGATTGATCCTTACGGTTCCTACACCTTCGCAATCAACGACAACTTCAGCATCCAGCCCGGTTTCACGTACTACACCTATGCCAACGCGGAAACGTCCAACGGTTATTACAAGGACACCTTCGAGCCCAGCATCGCTGCCAACTATTCCGTCGGGAATCTCAAGCTGACCCCGAAAATATACTACGATGTCGTCCTGGACGGCCCGACTTACGAGTTAAACATCTTCTATGCAGTTCCGCTGAAGGACCAAAGCACAGAATTTGATTTTGTCGCCACGGTTGGCACCTTCGATTGGGCTGATTCGATCAAGGGAGCCACTCCAAAGGTCAAGAACAAGGGTGACTATTTCCTGATTGGTGTCTCGGTTCCCTTTCAGATCACCACGACACAGAAGCTCGTCCTAGGGATCGCCTACACAAAAGGTTCTTCGAACGACTTTACGCAGGCGGGAGTCACCACTCCCAACGCGGCTGCGGTCGGCCGCGGCGTGGCGACGATCAGCTACGCGATCACCTTCTAACGAGATCGCGAACAATTATCCGGGCGGTTCCTAAATCTCGCGCATTTAGGAGACGATGCTCCCATGTCTCGAGGTCTTGCCGGATGTAGGAGCGATGTCTTGTCGTTCGCCAACGCCGAAATCGCCTGCAAGCAGGCTCCTACACTAGAAATCAATCGCGTCTGGCCTCTTCGGTTCAATTGAGGTTTTTAAGCTCAGGCGCCAGTGCCACGCTTCGCCATCAGCCAGGCCAGAAGCAAGAGGGTGCGTTCGGCATCGGGCATG
>JBAZHQ010000351.1:0-4851 GCA_041652235.1 Opitutaceae bacterium
AAGATCATAGCCCGCGGCAACGTTCGCGAGATGCGCAAGGACGTGACCGCGAAATGCTACGGCGGCGATATTTCCCGCAAGCGCAAGCTCCTGGACAAGCAGAAGGAAGGCAAAAAGAAGATGAAGCAGATCGGAAAGGTCTCGATTCCCCCCGATGCCTTCATTCAGGTTCTTAAGAACACCTCCTAGGCCGTTTTCCCACCCTCATCGCCTCCCTCCATGTTCGGATTCTTTTCCTCGCAAAATAAGAAGATGCGGGAGACCGCGCGCAACTGGATCGAGATGGCGGGAAAGGTATGGAATTACCGCCGCGATCTCCTGAGCGAGGCGGATGCCAGGGAATTGCGCGCCCGCACCGAGGATCTTCGGAAGAAAGTCGCCGCCAAGGCCGACGCCGCGGAGTTGAAGCTCTGCATCGAATCTCTCGAGCCCGTGCTTCAACGCCTGGGCGGAAAGATCTATCCGAAGACCTCCATGATCGACAACGTGGAGTTCTTCCTCGTAGTGGCGATCGTGATACTGGGCATCCGCGCCTACATCGTGCAGCCCTTCAAGATCCCGACGAACTCGATGTGGCCGAGCTATTACGGCATGACGGCCGACAACCTCCTGGCCCATCGCGAAACCCCTGGTATCCTGGCGCGAAGCTTCCGGTTTCTTGCGTTCGGCGCGTTCCGCTACGAAGTCCTGGCACCGCAGGCGGGCGAGGTGACGGCGAAGTTCCATCTCAACGGCACCATGGCCTGCACCGTGGTCAACGGACGAAAATGGCTCCTGTTGCCGGCGCAGTTCAAGGAGTACGCCTTCAATGTGGGCGGCGAGGATGCCAAGGTGCGGGTGCCCGTCGATTTCAATGAGTTCGACGATGTGGTGAGGGAGACCTTTTTCGGATCCGCGGACGCATTCATGAAGGCGTTCAATACGGCGATCCAGGAGCGAAGCATGGAAGCCTCGATGATTCAGGCGCGTGAAGGGTCGAGCGAAGCTTACCGCGTGGGCGTGTTCAAGCTGGGCAGGACATTGAACGCAGGGGAGCCCGTGGTCAGGTTCGACATTCTCACGGGAGACCAGCTTTTCGTCGATCGCGTGAGCTACCATTTCGTCCGTCCGAGCGTGGGAGACGGCTTTGTATTCCGCACGGGAAACATCGAGGGCATTGGAACCGACCAGTATTACATCAAGCGCCTCGTCGGACTTCCCGGCGACAAGATCGAGATCAAGGAACCGGTGCTCTATCGCAACGGCGCACCCATCACCGGCTCCGCAGCCTTCGGGAAAAACGCGCGGAAAGAAGAGCGCTATCGCGGTTATTTCGACGCATCGCGCTATGGCTGGAGCTACCTGCGCAAAGACGAGCCGCTCACCGTGCCGAGCCATTTCTTTTTCGCACTGGGTGACAACTCCGGCAACAGCATGGACGGGCGCTACTGGGGCTTCGTGCCCGCGAAGGATGCCATTGGCCGCCCATTGATGATTTACTACCCCTTCACGCACCGCTGGGGGCTGCCGAAGTAAGGCGGCGGGGGCAGCCTAATGGCTGCGCAATCGGCTGTTGGCATTCGGCTCATTTAGGGCTCAGCTTTGGATTGAGCATGGGGCTGGAGCCTGACACACTGTTCCCGTGATCGCCTCGATTCAGTTTAGGCACTTCAAGGCGTTGCGGGCAGCCAGCCTGCAGCTTGAGCCTTTCAATCTCATCATCGGGCCCAATGGCAGCGGGAAGACGAGCCTGATCCAGGCGATTCTGCGACTGCGGAATCTCTCGCAGTTGCCCCTTTCCGGCGAGAGCGCACCAACGCAAGGAAAGGCCCAGAGTCCCGAACTTATTTTCCGTTTTTCATCTCCCTATCAGAACATCGAAGCCAAGCTGAGCTGTCTGTCCGAGATGGTTTGCGATCTGCTCAATGTGAAGGATGCGAATCCCGAGGAATGGAAGGCGGTCCGGAAGCTTCTTATGGCAGCCAGGGTGTACCTCTTCGATCATTATGCGATGGCGATGCCAGCATCGCGGACTGAGGCAGCGGAGCTTGCCACCAACGGAGGCAACCTTGCGGCGGTCCTCGCCATGCGCCGCCAGCGCGATCCGGAGCAGTACTCGGCCCTGGAGGCGGAAGCCCTCCGGCTCATGCCCGAATTCACCCGCATCGAGCTGAAGGATGTCCCAGGAGAAAAGGTGGAGCTGGCGATGGTGCTTCGGGAAAACGGAGAGGTGATCCCGGGCGACAGCCTGTCGCAGGGAAATCTTTATCTCCTCGCATTGCTGACCCTGGCGCACGATCCCAAACCGCCCTCGATCGTGTGCATTGAGGATGTGGATCGCGGCGTTCACCCTCGAAGGCTTCGAGAGGTGCGGGACATTCTCTATCGCCTTAGCTATCCTGCCTCGTTTTCCATGACGCGAGCGCCAGTCCAGGTGATTGCGACCACGCATTCGCCCTATCTGCTCGATCAATTTCGGGATCATCCTGAAGAGGTGGTCATCGCCGAGAAGCACGGCCGCGCGGCCACCTTCGCGCGTCTGATCGACAGACCCGACCTCAACGAACTGCTGCAGGAAGGCTCCCTGGGCGATATGTGGTTTTCAGGCATTCTCGGCGGTGTGCCCGACGAGGAAGAGATCGATCCCCGAGTGGGAGGCATCCGCATCCCGGAGTAGGGGAGAATGAAGCTCGCCATCATTAGCGAATCTCCTGCGGACGAAGCCGCATTGCGCGTTTTGATCAGGTCGGTGCTTCCACCGCCGATTACGATCATGCACCCGGGACTGCGCGCCCGAGGATGGCCCTCGGTCGCGCAAGTGCTTCCATCCGTCATCAGACACCTTCATTTCAACACCGATGCGGACGGCCTCGTGGTGGTCGTCGATTCCGACGATTCCGTGGTGCATACGGAACAGCATGATCGACCGGATTATTTTCACCCCCAGTGCCGCCTGTGCCGGTTGCGCGCGATCATAAGGCAGACAGCCAAACGCCTGCCTCCGGCGCATGGCCGCCATCGCGTTCTCCGCGCTGTCGGCGTCGCCGTGCCCGCAATCGAAGCCTGGTATCTGTGCGGGCGGGACAACAGCGTAAGTGAAGCGGCGTGGATCGCGGGACAGCAGACCGGCAAGCAACCCTATTCGAGAGCGGAGCTTAAGTGGAGGGTTTACGGGACCGAGAGACCTACTCTTCAACTTGAAACCGCACGCGCGCTGGAGGAAGTAACCCGGCATGCACGCGATCTGCGGCGGCTCCAGTACGATTTTCCAGGATTCTCCACCCTGGTCACAGACCTTCGTTCATGGCATCCTGAAGCACCGCCTGACGGATATAAACCTCTGGCGACCGTGCCACCTGTTTCAGCTCAAAACGAAAACCTCGATGCACCGGAGGCGGGCACGCCGAGGTAATTCTCTGGGTGAGAGCGGAGAAGCATTAAAAATATTGTAAGTTATTTAATACAATAGATATGGTATTAGATACATAAATAGTGTTGTGGAATATGGCAGTAGTGCCATACAAAAGAGCCATGAAGATGACCATGCATATCGATGAGAAGGTTTTAGCAGTGGTGATGGATCTCACCGGAGCCAAGACGAAGACGCAGGCGGTGGAGATCGCACTGCGTGAGATGGCGCGTCGTCATCAGATGAGGAAACTTTTTCGCGAGAGCTTCGGGCTTACGGCCGAACAGTGGGATGCCGAAGCGGCACCCAAGCCGTCGGATCAATTCGACGCTCCCGATATCGATCACGACAAAGTAAAGTCTTTCATTGCCTCCATGGATGAGCGGCGTCGATTCCGCGAGCTCATGGTGGCGGAAGACCGCCCGATCGATAAACCGCGCAAGGAGTAGGACGGGATGAGCAATCTGGTTCTGATAGACAGTTGCTATTACATCTCGCTGCTGAGCCAGCGGGTGAATCCGTTTACGCTTCTTGACGAATACGTGCCGGACTACGACTTCTGCATCTGCGGCATCGTTTGGATGGAAGTATTGCGAGGGCGCAGCGATCCTTTCGTGCGAGCGCGCTTCGAGGAGCGGTTTTGCACGATGCAGTTTATCGATCTCACGCCGGCGGGATGGCAACGGGCGGCTTCGATCGCATGGGAGATGGATCGTCGAGGATGCCCGATACCGGCCACCGATCTGGCAATAGCGGCATGCGCCATCGAGCACGACGCGGCTTTGCTCACTTTTGACCGCCATTTCGAGGGAGTGCCGGGTCTGTCCGTTGTCGACAAGCTGATGTAGCCGGCGTTTTACAGGGGTACGTGGAGGCAAAGAGGCTTCGTTTTTCCCCCAGCCGGACTGGAGAAAAATGAAAAACTATGCCTGACAGTGTGGCTTTTGCTTGATCCCCTCGGCCAAACAACGGCAATGATTACCCCTTTATGTTGCACGATCTGATTATTGGAATGGCTGGCTCTGGCGGCGACGGCATTGTCTCAGCGGGGGAATCGTTGATCAGCGCATCCGCCAAGGAAGGGTATTTCGCCATTCTCACGAAGAGTTTTGGCTCCCAGATTCGCGGAGGCGAGTCATCGTGCCGCTTACGGGTGTCCACGCATCCGGTGCTGAATCCTGGTGGGACTCTCGATGTGGCCGTCGTGCTCAATTGGGAGGATTTCCTGCGGTTTGGCGGCGAATTGCCGACGGGAAAGGACACGGTCGTCATCTATGAGAGCAAGACCAAGGTCGCCCCCGATGCCGTTCCCCTTTCGGTCAAGCCGGCGATCTCCCTGAGCGTCCCGTTGGAAGATATGGCCATGAAGTCTGCCGGCACGCTCCAGGCCAAGAATAACGTCGTGCTCGGGCTTCTAGCCGGCTGGTTCGGCCTCCCCCGCAAGAGCATTCTCGACGGCATCC
>JBAZHQ010000352.1:0-4846 GCA_041652235.1 Opitutaceae bacterium
GGTGGTGGGATATTTCGTCGTCGCGGCTGAAGATCGGCGGCACTATATTGCTGATGACATACCCGCCAGTGTCGCGCTGCCCAACGGCGCGCGCTGGCGCCTCCCCAGCGTATTATTTCGCCGACTATGAATCCTGCCGAACCGTATCCTCCGAGTAGTTTTATCAAAGCGCATCTGTTGCAGGGCCCGTTGTATCGTGAAGATCAGCCCCTTTGGGAAACCCTGTTGCAGGTTCGTGGAGAAGTGGCCCATTACTTGCGGGACGTTGGGCAGGAATTGGTCATCGACGAAGCGGAGGGCTACGCGTTTCTCCGGCAACTGGTGCCAGCGGACGATGAGAAGATACCACGTCTGGCCCAACGCCGTCGGCTCGGCTACGAGGCCACCCTCCTGTTGGTCTGCCTACGGTCCGAACTTGACCGATTTGAACGTTCGCCCGGCGAGTCCGCGGCCCTAGTCTTGACGCGCGAGCAGATCCGGGAGTTCGCGAGCGATTTTCTTCGCCAGACCGCCGATGAAAAGCGGGACCGCCGAGCGCTGGACAGTGCAATAGATCGTCTGATCGAACTAGGATTTCTGCGTCGGTTCGGTGGTGACGAGGAACGCTGCGAAGTCCGCCGGATCATCAAGGCGCGTCTCGGCCCGGAGCAACTTGAGGAAATCAAGCAACGCCTGCTGGAACATGCCCGAACCCACACCAGTTAACTCTTCCGTCCCGCAACAGGGCTGGCGGCTCTGGCGCCTTGAACTCTGCAACTGGGGCACTTTCCACCGCAAGGTATGGAGTCTGGTACCGCAGGCTGGCTGGACGCTGCTGGTCGGCGAGAATGGCAGCGGAAAATCGACGGCCGTGGACGGACTGCGCACGTTGCTCGTCCCGCCGAAGCTCCTCAACTACAACGATGCATCTGGCAACCAGAGTCGGCGTGATCGTTCTCGCGTCAGCTATATCCGAGGTGCCTGGGCCGCGACCGCGATGGAAGATTCACACCTAGCCCGCACAGAATACCTCCGCGCCGAAGGTGAACTATCCTTGGTGCTCGCCGTCTTCCGTTGCGGTGTCGCCGAAAAGGCGGTGACGCTTGCCCAGGTGCTTTGGGCCCAGGATGGCCGGCCCGAAGAGTTGTTTCTTGTGGCCGAAGGCGAACACTCAATCCGCGATCATCTGGGAGATCTCAAAGGCGGGAAAAGGGAATTGCGCGATGCGCTCCGCAAGCGCCAATGGGACGTGCACGACACGTTCCGGGCCTATTCTGCACGCTTTCGCAGTCTGCTCGGCATTCCTGGAGATGGAGCCTTGGAAGTTTTCAACCAGGCGATTGGCGTCAAGGAAGTGGATGACGTAAATCGTTTCGTTCGTCGCCATCTACTCGAAGCAGGCGAGGCGCTAAAGTTCGTCGATGAGACGTTGATTCCCCTATACAAGGAATTGCTCGCCTGCTGGGACCGGATTCAGCGGGCGGAGCAGCAGATTGCCCAACTGCGCCCCATTGCCACAGCCCACCAGAGCGCCGAGGATGCGCGTGGGAAGCTTAAGGAAATCGCCCGGCAACAAGCGATATTGCGGCCCTATTATTTCGAAACGGAAAGGAAGCTGCGCCGCACGCTTGCCGCTGAACTCAGCGAGGTTCGGCTAACCTTGGAAAGACAGAAGACGGAGGAGACCGACAACCAAGCCTCCGATCAGGAGACGCGCGACAGCCTTCGCGCCGAACTAGATTCCGGAGCGCTTGGATTGCGGTTGAAGGCGCTTGAATTGGACATTGGCGTGGCGAAGGCGGAAGCCAACACCCGGGAAATCGCCACGCGTGACTTGGCCTCCAAGCTCAAGGTCCTCGGCGAGCCGCCATCGGTTTCAGATGCCGCGGGCTTGATCGCGCTACAGACTCGATGGGGCTCCGAGCGCCCGTTGGTCGAGGGCAATCGGGATGCGATGCGAGACAAACAGGTGCGATTCCTGCAGGAGCGGCAGGGACACGATGATGATCTCAAGCGACTGCGCACGGCCGCCCAGGCGCTTAAGGATCATCGTGTCAATATCGACGATGCATATCTGCAGGTGCGTTCGGCCATAGCCCGAGAAGCGCAAATTCCAGAGACGGACCTGCCGTTTGCGGGCGAATTGATTGAGGTGCGCGCGGAGTACCGGGAATGGACGGGCGCGCTAGAGCGCCTCTTGCGAACCTTCGGCCTGTCGCTTCTCGTGCCTGAGCTGCATATCGCCACGGTTTATCGGATTGTGAACCGTCGTCATTGGGGCATGCGGCTGCAATTGTTCCGCGTGGCGACCGACATGCCGCGTGATGTGCCTCTATCGCGCGGCAATCGCCAAGTCGGTGACCGACTGGCTTTTCGCGATAAACATCCCTTGACCCCCTGGGTGGCCACGGAAGTTCGTCGCGCCTTTCCTCACACCTGCTGTGCGGACGAAGCAGAGTTGGAACGTGAATCCTATGCCCTCACCAAGGAAGGTTTGATCCGCTCCGGAACCCGGCATGTGAAAGATGACAGGCATCACGTGAATGATGCCACCAACTACGTGCTCGGGTGCTCAGTCGAGGATAAGCTGCGGGCCATCTCGGAACGATTGGTCGAAGTACAGAAAGCATTCACCGACGCCGAACACAAGGCCGCTGAGGCCGCCCGCAATGTCGCCACGTTGGAGAACCGGTTGACTGCGATCGATGCCGTCGTGGCAGTGTTGTCATTCAATACCATCGACCTCGAAGGGACGCAACGTTGCCTACTGTCACTGCAAAAGGAGCACACGGATTTGGAGCAGAGTTCCGACCAGCGAAAAGACCTGAAGCAAAAGCTGGAGAAAATCGAAATCGCGATCGGCAAGCGTAAGACGGGCCTGGAAAGATTGGAACGGGATCTCGGCAAGAATGAAATGGCCGCCGCTGCGAATGAATCACGCCTGACGCAAATCGCCGACGAGTTGAAGGATTTCGCAGCGACCGATTGGACGGACTTACATCCTGTATTCACAGAACTGCGCGAAGGTCAGCCGGCGGTCCTCGAGAAGCTGGATCAACAACGCGATGCCGCCGAGAAGCGCCTCCGAGGCCGGCAGGACCGCCAGAACGGAACGATCCGCGATGCTCTGAAAGAGATGTTGCCCGCGATGACGACGTTCCTATCTGAATATCCAGAGTTCACGAAAAGCCTCGCCGCCAAGGAGGAATTTGCCGCCGACTTTGTGAAGCTCCTCGGCCGCCTGGAGCATCACGAGCTGCCGGGTTACAAGGATCGGTTCGAGGAATACCTGAACACGAATTTGGTGGGCAACATGGCCATGTTCAATTCCCGACTCGACGGCCAGTTGGAAGCAGCTAGGGAGAAGATTACCGCGGTAAATACCTCACTGCGGGAAATCGCCTTCACCGCCACTACCTATGTCCAAATCGTGGACCGAGTGGTCACCGGCGGCGAGATTGGTCCTTTCAAGGCACGGCTACGCGAGTGCATCGCCGGCGGGATCAACCCGACGACGGAAGATCGAATGCGTATTTTTCACGCCATTCGCAGCCTACTCGATGATTTCACGGCGAAACCCGAATGGGCCGAACGCGTCACCGACGTCCGGAACTGGCTTGAATTCGGGGTGCGCGAACTGAACAAGACGGATGACCGGCAAGTGGATTATTTCGCCGCCTCTTCCGGCAAATCCGGCGGCCAGAAGGCCCGTTTGGCGTTCTCCATTTTGGCATCTGCGATCCTTTCACAATACGGACTAGCCGCGTCCGGTTCTTCGCTTGGAAATACCTTCCGGTTGGTGGTGATCGACGAAGTCTTCAGCCGTACCGATGAGGAGAATTCCCGCCGAGCCCTGGATCTCTTCCAGAAACTCGGCCTGCAATTGATCGTTGTGAGTCCCTTCGACGCCAAGGCGCGGATCGTGGAGGACTACGTCGATTCGTATCACTTGGCGCTCAACCCTGAGCGAAACAATTCGTCACTCCAACGAGCCACCCGGGAACAATATGAGCAGGCTTGGCAGGAAGCAACCGTACCAGATGGCCAAAAGTGACCCATGCTGAAACCATCTGACATCCGCGATCTGGCACTGCGCAAGTATCCTGCGTTCCTGCGGTCCATTGCAGAGGGTGGTTCGTTTTTCCCGCTACCCATCCGTTTTGGTAAACCGGCCACAAGTGCATCGTTCGCGCAATTGCAGAAGGAAGTCGAAGAGCTCGCCCGCAGCACGGTGGGCTATCGGATTGAATGGCGCGAGGTGCGTTCCCCCCGACTCGGGTTGGGCCGACAAAAGCTTCCCGAAAAGGTCTGGTTCGAAAATGAAGCCGACTACCTAACTGCCACCGGGAACACCCAGGAGGTGGCGCAGTTCCGTGACCAACTCGCCCAAACCCGGCAGGAGTGCCTGGAAATCGTTCCGTGGATTCAGCAAAGACCGGTTGCCGCCATCGAGCAGCAGGCCGACTGGCCGGAGATCCTGCAGGTGTGCCTCTGGCTGCGGCAGAATCCCCGGCCCGGCTGCTATGCACGGGAGGCGCCGCTGGCGATCAGCACGAAGTTCATTGACGAGCACCAGTCCATCCTGCGCGAAATTCTTCCCTTGGTGCTGGCTCCCGCCGCAATGGATCCGGAAGCAGATGACTTTGCCGCGCGCTTTGGCTTTCGCCGCGAGGAGCCGCTTATTCGGCTCCGCAGTTTGGATCAGGATGTCGTCCCGAAGGGCTGGCCCGCGGCTATCACGGATTTCTCCCTGCCTCAAAACGAATTTGTGGCACTGGATTGGCTCGCACCCCGAGTCCTCGTGGTGGAAAACAAATATACGTTTCTGTCGCTGCCCCGGCTCCCCGGCATCCTGGCCATCTGGGGA
>JBAZHQ010000353.1:0-4843 GCA_041652235.1 Opitutaceae bacterium
GATGAGGCTGGCGACCATCACCATGGTCACAGCCGTCAAGACCGCCGCGACGTAATGCCAGACGGACCAGTTCACGATAAAGGTAGTGGTTTTTATAATACCGTGGATGTCCAGCGGCACACGCGAGACGGCATAGGTGACGACAGCCCCCAGGATGATTCCCCAGAATGTTCCTATCACCAGAACGATGCCCGCCTGCCACAGGAAGATATTCGAGATGTCGTCCCTGGTATATCCCATCGAGCGCAGGATCGCGATTTCCTTGGTCTTCTCCATCACGATCATGGCGAGCGTATTGAACATCGCCAGACCCGCGATGAGGGTGAAGACCGATACCGTTATGGCCGAGGAAAGGCGCAGTGCCCTGAACACCCCCAACCAGGTCTTCTCGCGCTCCTGCCAGCTCCGCACCGTGTAATGCAACACAGCCTGCATGTGCTCCGCTTCGTCAGGAGCGCGGTCCTTGTCACTGATGCTTACCTGGAGAAATGAGGCCCCTTCCCGCTTTTTTAACAATGATCGGGCATCGCTGAGCGGGAGATACACCCGCATCTTGTCGATATCGCTGTTGCCGGTCTCGTAGAGCGCCGCAACGCGATAGCGCCGCGTCTGCCCTTCGGCCAGAAGCTCGACGGAATTCCCGACTTCAAGCTGCAGGCGTGTCGCCATCTCCAGGCCAAGGATGGCGCTATTGGGGGTGTTTCTATAATCCGCCAGGCTGCCTCCGACGATCTGATTCGCCAGATCCGAAACGCGCAGATGATTCTCCAGATTGATGCCATATACTCGAACCGACTCGCTCTTAAAGGCGCTCCGGACGATAACCGCCCCTTGGAGCACCTCGGATGTGCCGGTCACGCTGGGAAACTGCTTTAGGGTCTCTATCAGGCGCTTCGGATCGTCGATGCCCTCAATGTACCTCTGTGCGTCATTCTGCTCAACTTCGAAGAGCGATCCATTCCAACCGGCGGCAACGCTGCGCATCGTGCGCTGAATCTTGTCTTCCACTCGTATCGCCCCGTTGGTGCCCAGGATTGTCTTGATGAAAAGATCCTCAAAACCGCTCGTCGTCGCCTGCGTGACCACAAATAACCCCACGCCCAGAATAATGCATGACAGGCTCATCGCCATGGCGCGGCGCTTGGCCGTCAGAAAACGCAGGGCGATGCGAAAATTGGGCGACATAAGGACAGAGCGTAAGAGCGTAAGGTGTAAGAGGAGTAAGTATCCGGGATTCCTTTGCTCGCAGCTAAAAGCTAGCAGCTAATAGCTCATAGAGCTTATTCACCGCCAGTGGGTATCCTCGGTGAGTGCCGGTCTCACGCGTTTGCCGTCACTGAACTGGTCGAGCTGGTCCATGATCACAAGTTCGCCCGGACTTACTCCTTCGAGTATCTCAACCGCCGTCATGCTCACATAGCCAACCTTGACCTTGCGCAGTTCGACCATGCCGTCATTCACAACCAGAAGCTTGTCCCCGATGACGGAACGCCTGGGTACGATGGCCTTGGAGGGACGTTCATCGAGAATGATGGAAACCTCGCCTGTGAGACCGGGCAATAGTCTTGCAGGATCGATCTGCACTTCCAGATGCACGGGGTAGCGCTGGGTGTCGGGATCCGCGCTCGAGAGAACCTTCACGACCTTGGAGACGAACTGTTGATTGACGTAGGGGAGAAAGGACACGAAGGCCTTCTGCCCCACTCTCACGCCTGCGATGTTCTCCTCGCTTAGGCGACCCTCGACGAGGCGTCCGGATGCAATGATCCGGGCGATCGGCGATCTTTCGCCGATCAGGTCGCCCTTGCGGGCATAAATAAGGGTAACAATCCCATCGAAGGGCGCGGTGATTGTCATCTTTTCCAACTGCCGCTGTTTCGCCTTTAGAGCGTTCTCAAGATTTCCCAGGGTGAGCTTGTTGGCGATCTCTCCCCGGTCTCGGTTCTGCTCGATGCCTTGCACCTGCCGCTTAAGGCGTGTGAGCTCCGCATCCGAAATAATGCCTGCCTTGCGCTGGCGCTCGGCATTGGTCAGGTTTTCGCGGGCTGCGTCGAGTTCGAGAGAGATGGAAGAGCCGACCGCGAGTGTCTTCTTGGCTGCCTCGTAGTCGTTTTGAATCTTTTCGATCTCCAGCTTGAGATCGGTGGAATCGATTCTCATGAGCACGTCCCCGGTCCGAACGTGCTGGTCGAGCTCAAGCGAGCTTTCAAGCACGCGGCCTCCTATCTCGCTCTTCAAATCCATCGTGTATTCCGCCTGCACCGTGACGCTTCCAGCCACGGCATTGGCGGCCATATCGGATTTTACGCGTGCCACCTGTGCGACTGGACGGCTCCACCCAAAGATCCAAAAGAGCACAACTATAACGATGAGCGACGCGGCGCCGATGCGCACGATAAGAGTTTTGGGATTACTTGCCATGGCTGAGGTAGGTGGCGGGGAGTTTCTGAAGTGCGGGATCGAGCCAGAGCAGGGAAACAAGGTCCGACCATCGGTAATACAAATCCACTCTGGCCTGCATGGCTGCGTATTCCACTAGCATGTGGTTTCCTTTGATCTGGTTCAATTGCTCATCCGACTGGCGCCCGAGTTTGTACTCCTCTTCCGCATAGGCCAGCCCGCCGCGCGACATCGCCAGCCTGCGCTCAGCGAGCGCCAGAGATCGGGCTGCCAACCCGAACGAGCCAATCTGACTCTGTCTTTGCTCGTCGAGAGTCTTGAAATACAGAGCCAGTTGCTGCTCCGCCTCGCGCTTTTCCTCGAGCGCAATGCGCTTTGCTCCCCGCGTGTAAAAGCCGTCGAAAATGGACCAATTCGCAACAATCCCGACCGATTTCTGATTGGTCGCATTCTGTCGCACTGACTGGTTCGCAAAGTTGGTTGTATTCTCCTGGTTGATGCCCGCGCTCAGGTCCACTTTCGGCAAAAGGCGCGTGTTCGCGAGTTTGTATTTCAGCTCTGACTGCCTGATCACATAGAGTTTGGATTCGGCGGTGGGCGTCGATCGAGCCATATCCTTCTGGTCAAAATCCTGCACCAGCCTGATGGCCTGATCGCTGCTGAACTCAGGCGTCGGAAGATCGTCGGGAATGCAGTCATCGGGAACCTCCTTCCTTCCGGAGAGACGGGCGAACGAACGCTTGAGCTGCTCGTATTGCATCTCCTGGGCCTGAACTGCGATCTGGACCTCCTCCACTGTAATCTCGCTCCCGGCAAATTCACTGTGGGATATCTGGCCTGACTTCAGCTTCTCCTCGTTCTCCTTGTGCAATCGCAAGGTCGTGGCCTCATTGATGCGAATAATGGACAGATAGCGTTTCTGTAAAATGAGCTGCATGAACTGGGTCCTGAGAAGCGTTACCAGATCCCTGTAGCTTTCGGCATAGTTCTTCTGGCTCAGCTTCACGGTCAACTGATCGATCTCCAGCGTGTTCTTGATATCGCCCCACCGGAACAAAGACTGCCGCATCTCAAGGTTGTACAACAGTCCTCTGGAAGTGGTGGATTTGGCGTTCGTCGCGGACAGCATCGAAACGAGATAGCGGCCATTGCCGAAAAGACTGGGCCACCGGATGGAATCCCCCTCCAGCCTCTGCGCATCGGCTTTCGCCAGCTCGATGTTCTTTTGGATCATCTGCGGCGACTGCTTTATGGCAATCTCCAGGGACTCCGTCAGGAACGCACAATGCCTGTCGGGCAAGGTCACAGCCGGATCGACAGGCTGAGCCCCGGCCGCCAGTCCTGCAAAAATCAGAGCTGCAAGGATAAGCCACCGTCCAATCCTGGACGATGCGGGACGGCTGATGTGCTGGCTTGGATCGTACACAGAGAGTAAAACGGGGCGAATTTCGCGCCGATTGGCAAGGAAAAGCCGCGGCGAAGCCGCGGTCAAAGAAGCCAGAGGCCAGATGCCGGAAGCCAGAAGCTTGAAAAGGAAGTTGGAAATCAGATGTCGGTGGTCGGCGCTCCCTGACAAATCGCATGATTCGCAGTTCCAAATCTCCATTGTCAGATTGAATGCCTTTTCTTTGTGACCTTCCCGCAGGTCCTGAGCGAAGTCAAAGGGGCTTCATCTTCGCCTCCGGCTTCTGGCTTCTGGCTTCTATCTCCTTTGTTTGCAGCTCCACTGCTCACCATTTTTGGTTGGCCATTCGACTGCGTTTCCCAAGCTTAGCATTCCCCATGCCTCGCCTGTCCAATCCGTTCATCCTGCTCTGGAGCCATCGGGATCTGGTGGTCCAATTCACCGTGCGCGAATTGCATCTCCGCCACCGCGGCAGCCAGCTCGGGCATTTTTGGGCGTTGCTCTCGCCCGTGACGATGCTCGCCCTCTATCTCTTCGTTTTCGGCATGATCATGGGGGGAAAATTCGGCGTCATCAAAAACGAGACCACTTTCGATTTCGCCTTGGCCATGTTCCTCGGTCTCTCGCTCTTTCACATCATTGCCGAGACGGTCGCAGCCTCGCCGCTGCTCATCGTGAATCAGCCCAATTTCGTGAAGAAGGTGGTTTTCCCCCTGGAAATCATCCCCATCTCCCACGTTTTCGCATCGGTTTACCATGCTATGCTCAGCATCGGGATTCTGGTCCTCGCGGCCGTCCTCGGAGCCCCTTTCGGCCACGCAGGCATCTCCTGGGTGGGATTGCTCGTGCTGCCTTTCCTTATTCTTCCACTGGCGCTCACTGCTCTGGGGCTTTCCTGGGGGCTGGCGGCCTTGGGAGTGTTCGTTCGCGACATCAGCCAACTCGCCCCCTTTCTCTCCACGGCGATCCTGTTCGCAAGCGCCGTGGTTTACGCACCGGCAAAGATCCCTCCTGGAATTTGGGCCATCCTGCGATTCA
>JBAZHQ010000354.1:0-4835 GCA_041652235.1 Opitutaceae bacterium
GGAGCCGCAGACAAAATCGATATCGTTAAAGGCAACCGCGAGATTGACCTCGTCGAGGCCGCCCATCTGTTCGTAGAGCGAACGGCGCACAACCAGGCAGGCACCTGTGACGGCGCTGTAGTTTTGCACGAGCCGTGCCCGGTTCATATAGCCCGCGGTTCCCGAGGGTTCGTGGATGAAGATGTGATTGGCGACTCCTCCCAGTCCCAGGATCACTCCCGCATGCTGGATCGTCATGTCAGGGTAGTACAGCATTGCGCCGACAGCTCCGATGCCGGGCCTGACGGCGTGGCTGACCATTTCGGAGAGCCAATCGCGCGAGATGATTTCGATATCGTTATTGAGAAGGCAGACGATGTCGCCCCTCGCCTGTTTCACGGCGAAGTTATTGATCGCCGAATAATTGAACGGGGCGTCGAAATCGAGGACGCGCACGCCCGGCTCCCGCCCGAGTTCGTCGAGGAGGGCGAGGGCCTCGGGCGCATCCGAGCGATTGTTGACCACGATGACTTCCAAGGGTTCGTAGTCGGTGCGCGAAAGAAGGGATGCCACGCACATGCGGAGCAGCGGCGCGGCATTGTGGGAGGGGATGATGATGGAGACCAGCGGACGGGGCTCGGGCAGCGGGTGGAGCACACGCCAGTGACTGCCAGGCACCTGGGTTAGCCCGACATTGATGCCTTGCCTGGCAAAGTGCTCGGCGAGAGCCCGGCGCGCGGCGTCGACCGAATAGCTCTTTTCGGAGACGTCGCAAGAGGTCGAACCTTTCACCATGCGCCAATGGTAGAGTATCTTTGGGATGTGTTGCACCTGCGCCGGAGTCGTGCGTTCGGTCACGCGCAGGGCGAGATCCCAATCCTGGCTGCCTTCAAATCCCGTGCGGAACCCCCCGACTTCCTTGACAAGGGCCGTACGGTACACGGAGAGATGCGAGCAACAGTTCTGGCCGGTCAGCAGATCGGGCAGGAAGTCGGCCTTGAAGTAGGGCAGTGTGCGCCGCCCTTCCTCGTCGAGTTTATCCTCGTCGCTGTAAACGAGATCCGCGTCGGGATGAGCCGCAAGATGAAGGATAACCTCGGCCAGAGCGTCGGGAGGTATCTCGTCGTCGTGATCCAGCAACGCGACGAAATCTCCGCGTACGAGCTCAAGGGCGCTGTTCGAAGCCTGGGAGATATGGCCATTCTCGGATCGGAAACATATCCGGATGCGGGGATCCATTGCTGCGAAGCGCTCCAGAAGCGGCCTTACATGAGGGGCTGGCGACGCATCGTCCGCGATGCAGAGTTCCCAGTTCTCGTAAACTTGATCCCGGACTGACTCGATGGCGCGGGAGAGCCAGCGCTCGGGTGTGTCATACACCGGCATGAGCACGGAGATCAACGGACGCTTTGACTCGGGCAAGAGAGCGATCCGATTGCGCAAGGCGGCGCGTTTTTCACGATCAATCCTGCCGAAGGCCTCTACCCAGGCGCCATAGTCGCGCACCGTCTGCGGCTGATTGCTGGTTTTAAGGGTGCGTTTCTCGAACGGAATCCATCGCCCGTCCGGGGCTTGCACTTCAAAAAGCAGCGGGTAGTCGCGATCGGCATCGAGCCTGTAGTCGACATGAAAACCGCATTTGAGCGAGATGCCTGGATTGAATGCATGCACTGCCACGACATCCTCCCGTGGGAGCTCCATTCGCGCCGGAAGCACCTTATCCCCAAAATGGATACGAATGGTTGATGCAGGGAGTCCTTCGGGCAGCCATACGAACCATCCCCTGATGGGTCCAACGGAGGGCGCCGCATTCCAATCCAGGGGCTGGTCCAGCGACCAGAGAAAGCGCGGTATGGGCTGATCGGTTGCCGGTGCGGATGAGGAGGCGCCCTTCGGAACGCCATCGCCCTCGATGGCGCGACGCACGGTGCGCAAAGGCGCTGTCATGCGCCATGAGGCGCTGTTTTGCATCCGGTGTATTTTGTCCTCACTTCTGGCCAGTTGGGACTGCAGAGCCTCGTACTTGCCCTCGAGTTCCCAATAGCGCCGCTTGACCTCCTCGACATGGATCGCGGCTGAGGCGACAGAGCGTGCGGACTCGTTGCGCACATTGCGGTCATTCTCTCTTTCGAGCTGTCTGCGGACCTTCTCCCATTTCAGGCGCTGTGCGCGGCGCGCAACGTCGCTGGGTTCCGTCCGCTTGTCGGCGGAGGCGGATTCCGATGCTGGCGTCGTAGGGGAAGGTTGCATGCAGGCTGGCTCTGGCGGGATCATTCAGTGGTAGAAGCCTGCTTGCAGGCGATGAGCGATACCTGTCCTCGGGAAATCGCCTGCAAGCAGGCTCCTACGTCGAGAACAACAGACGGTTTCAAGTTATGTGAATGGGCCATGGTTTTGTCTGCATAAGTCCGACTCAGGCGTCTTAGCGTGTGAAATGTCCGGTTTTTTGAAAGCGCGGAGTGCGAGGATTCTGGGCGGGCATGTGGAGGCCGAGGCGCTCAGACCCTCAGCCCTTTGCGGAGCATCGCGTTCACGAGGGCGCTGTCGAAGAAGGCGTGTTTCATGCTTGTCTCCACCTCTCCCGGCAGGGGCAGGCGGCCGAGGGCGCGGGCGCGGAGCCGATCCATCTCCCTGATGCCCACATCGCCGATCAGGCGCTGTGTCTTTTGTTTGTGGTGCACCCTGAACAGTCCGAGGAACCAGGGCAGCCGTTCGATGCGGGCACCCGCGGCGCGGAAGCGCTGAAGGAGATCCCAATCGAGGGCGAACTGGAAGGAGGCGTCGATGCCTCCCACGCGATCCCAGATGCGCTTTCTCCAGAAAAGCGTCTCCTGGGGCACGAGGTCGTGCAAGCGCAGGTCGTCGCAGGCCATACGAGGGGAAACCCATCGGCCCACTTCCATGCCGCTGTCGTCGATCATCACCCGATGACCGTAGATTGCGTCCACTTTCGGATGTCTGGCAAAGTACTCGGCGACAAATCGCAGGGCTCCGGGCATCAGCAGATCGTCGGAGTTGAGGTAGCCCATGAGGTCGTCAGGACCGCATGATGCATGGGAGAAGGCGCGGCGGATGGCGTCGCCCTGGCCCTTGTCCGGCTCGCTGGCCCAGTGGACGAGGCGCGGCGATTCAGTGGCGCCGGAGGCGCCTCGGTCGGACGGTGGCGCGCTGCGCGCACTGTGGCGATCCCATTCGACTCGCTCAGGGCCTTCGGAAAATCGCCTCTGTGGTGGAGGAGTAGGATCGCCTTCGCCGTGCGCCGCGAAGAGCGTCTCCATCTTCTGGATAATCTCGCGGCTGCCGTCCAGCGATCCGCCATCCTGCACGATGTAGTCCGCCTTCACGCCTTTCTGGCCGAGCACGCTGCGCAGGGTCGTCTCGAGAAAGGCAGCGTGGTTGAAGGAAGGTGTGGCGATCGTGAACTTGGGGAGCGACTCCGCAGGGAGGCGCGGGGAGGGGAATCGTTCCTCCGCAAGCGGACGCGGCGGATATTGCTCAAGCTTGTCGATGGTGATCCATCCGCGTTTTCTCACCACGGCCACCACATGATCATGCTCGCAGGCAGTGAGGCGCGTCCAGGCGGCCGGGTTTCCTCTCCAGGCCTCGAACCAGAAGCGAAGCCAGCGCCACCGTTCGCCCCAGGCGGTTTTGCCCGGAGGAGTGAGCGGGAGCGTCTTGAAAACGAGCCAGTACCCGTCGGCGAGTTGCGCCTCAAGATGACATTCGCAGGGTCGCAGGGGGAGCTTTACCGGTATCTCATAACCTGCGTTGCCTCCTCCCTCTTCGTTGAAGGCCGCCAGCACATCCGGACGGGGAAACCCATGGCGGCCTTCCATGATCGAGCGTCCGATGCGGGCTCGCACGGCGAGGATTCGGTCTCCCTGGCGGTGATAGCACCAACCCCGCACCACCAGAAACCGCGATGGCGGGGTGGCGGTGGCCGGTTCATCGACCCAACTGCGCAATACGGATTCGGTTTCCTCCATGTGTCAGAGGGTTAAGCCGCATTGCTCCCATGCCAAGACATGAACTTTAATTCGGCAGATCGGATAGCCACGAAAAACACTACCGAGCGCAGCGACATTAGACATAATCACAAAAAGAGGAAGTTAGTGAATGCTTCAATTCTCATGCGCCTTTGTTTTAGTGTTTCTCGTGTTTTTAGTGGCCATTCTTCTGCGTTTCCTAGGCGTCGCAAAGGCGGCCTGGTTTTATGGAGGCGATTGAGGGTGGGGCGGCGGTTTGGATCAAGGGGATTTTATACCCGGCACAGGGGGGCGGTCCGCGATCAGAAAACTGCCCCTCTGCCGCGTTGACACGAGGGAGGGAGCTCTCGCAGTGTCTGCGTTTTCTCAAGTTCAAGGCTCATATTCTGCTATTCCGCCCACATGTCCCAAGTAATCGCCGTCATCGATTTCGGGTCCCAGTACACTCAGGTGATCGCCCGCCGCGTTCGCGAGTGCCAGGTCTTCTCCAAGATCTACCATTACACGGCGACAGCGGAGCAAATGAAACGGGAGGGTGTGGTGGGCATCATTCTTTCGGGAGGTCCCAATTCGGTCTTCGCAAAGAACGCCCCGCGCCCCGATCCTGCGATTTTCGAGATGGGCGTGCCGATTCTCGGCATCTGCTACGGCATTCAACTCATGGGCTTCATGCTCGAGGGCAAGGTTTCCAAGAGCACGCACCGCGAGTACGGTCATGGCGTTCTCAAGATCCAGAAGCCCGGCCGCCTCTTCGCCGGCCTTCCCAGGAGCCTGCGCGTTTGGAATTCCCACGGCGACCGCCTCATCGCCCTGCCTCCCGGCTTCAAGGCGATCGGCACGACCGAGAACTCGGAATACGCCGCGATCGAG
>JBAZHQ010000355.1:0-4831 GCA_041652235.1 Opitutaceae bacterium
CAGGCTGAGAGGAAATCCGAGACGGACAGCACCGATCCCCAACCATCCAATCCATTCTCGCGCAGTGACGCAGTGGCGCAGAGTGACGCCGACCTCCGACTTCCTTGCTGGCTTCCGGCTTCTGGCATCTGGCCTCTTTGGTTGCGGCTCTGCCGCGCTATGCCTTTTTGTGGCCATTCTCCGAGGTATTTAGGATGAACGCGGAAGCCTTATCGCCATTTCCGCAAGAAGAGCCTCGCGGGAGCTTGCGCGCTGTCGAGGCGCTCTGGGCATTGGCCCTCGTCCTTCCGTGGCTGCTTTGGGGATGGCATATGCGCGTCCGCTGGTCGGCAGGGTGGGAGAGCTATTTTGGCTGGGCCGTGCTTCCCTTCGCAGCCTATCTGTTTCAGCTCCGGTGGGTGAATCGTCCCCCTGCTGCGCCCGGTGCCGGCAAGTTTGCGAGATCCGGGGGAATGATCCTGGCGATAACCGGAAGCGCCATCCTATCCCTCTCGAATATCGTCCTGGCGCCAAATCCGCTGTGGACAACCGCAGCATGGATTGCCTGTTGCGGCTGCGCCATGGCGACCGTCGGATTGTTGCTTGAAAGGGGAGGACTTTCCTGGGTCGCGCATTTTCTGTGGATCGTCCTCTTCCCGTTCCTCGCCCTGCCCTGGCCCTCGTCCGCCCATCAGCATCTGGTCGGTCCCTTCAGACATGGGATCAGCTCGCTCGTGGCGGAGCTGATTTCGACGATATTCGTGCCCGCCGTTGCGAGCGGAACGGTGATTGAGCTGCCGTCGGGGAGCCTGGGAGTGGACGCGGCCTGTTCCGGCATCCGATCGATGCAATCCGCGCTCATATGCGGATTCTTTCTGGGCGAGTTGATGCGCCTTCGCCTGAGAGATCGGCTTTTATTGCTGGCGGGCGCGGGAGGCATTGTCGTTGCGGCTAATTTTCTGCGCGTCCTCCTGCTGGCCTGTGTGGCCGCCAGCCGGGGGATGGCGGCGCTGGGTTCCTGGCACGATTCCATCGGCAATGCCGAAATGCTCGTCGTGCTCGTCCTTGTCCCCTGTCTGGCGCTGATCCTGTTTCGCCGTCGAGGGCTGGCCGGAGTGGCTGTGGACCCGCCTGCAAGCCCGTTGAGCGATCATCCATCTCCGATGATTCTTTTCGCAACCGTCGGGGTGTTGCTGGCGGGCGGGCTTCTTCGCTTCGCATGGCACAGGTCAGCCTCCGAACACTCGGCGATGCATTTCGCGACATGGAGACTTCAGCCGGCGTCGGTGGATTGGAAAGAGGCGCCCCTGGATGAAGGAGTGCGGCAGACTCTGGGTTGCCGGGAATCGATGCTCCTGGTGGCGGGCAAAGGAACTCCGCACACATGGATTGCCGCATTCCTGCACTGGGACGGAGATCCCGCCTATGTTTATGCCGCGGGAGAGCATTCCTCCGAAATCTGCCTGCCAAACACGGGCGCGGTTTTTGAGGCGCTTCTGCCTCCATGGACGGTTGCGGCCCAGGGGCGTTCGCTTGAGTTCGAGCGGATGCGTTTTTCCGCACGCGGCGAGCCGTTGCACGTTTTTGTGCTGCGCTGGAATGTGGAGACTGCGCGCTCGGTGAGCAGCCAGGATTTGATGGATCTGGAACTTGACGCCCTTCGCAGGAGCCTCGTGCTGGAGCTTCGCTATTCGCCTCCGATCGAAAAGATCATCATCGCTGTGAGCGGCTACCGGAACGACGACGAAGCGAGGCAGCGCGTGGAGGAGGTCATCCCCCGGCTGCTGCGGGCGGAATAGATCGAAGGACAAAGAAGATAGAATCTAGGAGAGAGGAGCTAGCCCGCATTAATCGCAAAATAGAAAGAACTTGGGCATGAATATTGCTCAAGTAATTGGTGTGAAACAGAAAACAAAAACAGATACGCACACCCAAGTTCCGACAGACTGTCAGCAGATTTCATTCCAATTTCAAGACCTTGGTTCGAGATCGGTCGAGGCCGATTTTGGCGGCGGTTACTGCTACCTGCCGCTGCTCGCCTACATTGGCTCGGTGCCGGTGTGGGCTCAGCTGCGCCAGGCGGACCGCGACGCGGCCGACGGGACCGTGGCCGCCTTGCAAGCCATCGTGCAGGAGATCCGCAAGCGCTGTCCCACGGCCCGGATAATCCTGCGCGGCGACAGCGGCTTTTGCAGGGAGGAGATCATGGCCTGGTGCGAGGCTCACAGGGTCCGCTACGTTCTGGGACTGGCCCGCAACGCCAGGCTGCTGGCTTTGCTCACGCCGACTTTGGTGCGAGCCCGGGAGCGGGCGATCCTGTGCGGAGGCCATACCCGGGAGTTTACCGAGTTTACTTACCAGACCTTGGACTCATGGAGCTGCGCACGGCGGGTAATCGGCAAAGCCGAGATTTTGGGGGACAAGGATAATCCGCGATTTATCGTCACCAACCTGCCCGCCTCGGACCATGAGAGCGCTGCGTTGTATGAAGACGTGTATTGCGCTCGTGGAGACATGGAGAACGCCATCAAGGAGCATCAACTCGATCTGTTCGGCGAGCGCTTGTCATGCCAGGGCTTCGCATCCAATGAGGTGCGCCTGCTGTGGGCCGGCTTTGCTCATTATCTGATCGAGCGCCTGCGCAGTCTCGGATTGCAGGGCACCGAAATGGCCAACGCCACCGCCCAAACCCTGCGCTGCCAACTCTTCAAACTGGCAGCCCAGGTCTGCGTTTCCGTGCGCCGCGTCCATGTGCGCTTCGCCTCGGCGTTTCCTCGCCAGGACTTGTTCGCCAAGGTTCATCGTCAACTTGCCTGCTGCAACGCCTTCGGGTGAGGCCAAAGCCGGTTTTTAGGAAAGTCGCCTTTTACACCGCTGCTCTCAGAGCGGAGCTATGCCCAAAATCAGGGGAAAATCATCGTCAAACAGGTCTCACCGCCGGTTTTTCAGGAAACACCCTTTCAGTACCGCAAATCCCCGCGCCAAAACTCCCGCCACCTGCCAAAACCGGTCCGGCAAACGAAAAGTGTGATGAATGCAGGCTAGAATGGCTGCCCCGCAAGCGGGACACCGAGTGCGGCAGCACTGCTTTCAGTGCCGATGGATTCCATCTAACTCCTAAATTCTAACGGGGCCTCGCCCCAGCCCGACGAGGTGTAGAAAGAGAAAACAGAAGGGAGCTTTCCACGCGGAGAAATACACCCATCAAGGTTCTCGCACGAAGACGCCAAGTCGCGAAAGGATCGAAGTTCGCGCTTTGGAGAGTGAATTGGATTCCAGATGATTGAAAATCCAAGGCAGCCGGACTTTGACTTCCGTAGTCACATTATCGGCAATCAAGGACTCTAGCTCCTATATTCCCTCTCTTCGCTTCCATTTTGATCATTTACGCCTACCAGCCAGCCCATATCTTTTTCTCCCATGCTCACCGCACTCGAAGCCATGCACAGCCGGCGTTCCATCCGCGAATTCGAGAACGAACTCGTGCCCCTGGAGACCGTTCGCAAACTTGTGGAGGCCGCCGGACGGGCTCCCAGTTCCAAGAATACCCAGCCTTGGCGGCTGTTTCTGCTTCGAGGCAAGGCGCTCGAAGACCTGCGGGCCGATTATCTTGCGGCTTTCGACTCGGGCAGGCCGGGAAAGCCTCCTTATCGCTACTCTCCGGAAACCATGCCGGAGGCATGGACGGCCCGGGCTCGCGCTTCTGGCATTGGCATCTTCAAGCACAAGGGCATTGGGCGCGAGGATGCGGACAAGCGCCGCGCGCATGACCGGGAGAACTTCCGCTTTTTCGGCGCGCAGCAGGTTTTCTTCATCGCCACCCAGGAATCCGCCTATTCCTACGGCACCTTTCTCGACTGCGGATTTGTATTGGATAACCTGATGCTTGGGCTCGCCTCGCTGGGGCTGGGCTCCTGTCCGCAATATAGCGCGATGTCCTATCCCGACCTCCTGAAAAAGCACATCCGCGGAAGCGAAGATGCCCTGTTCATCGCGGCGCTTCCTTTCGGGAAGCCCGTGCCCGGAAGCCATGTCAACGAATTTCAGCCCGATCGCCTGCCCATCGACGAGTGGTTCAAGGTCGTGGAGTAGGGGACGGCAGTCCTGCCTCGCAATCCTGCCTTCCCGATCATGCTGGCTTACGCACTGACTCTGTTTTTAAGCGCATTCCTTCTGTTCCTGGTGGAGCCGCTCATCGGCAAGTTCATACTGCCGTGGCATGGAGGAACGCCGGCGGTATGGACGACCTGCATGCTCGTTTTTCAGGTGTTGCTGCTGGGAGGCTACGCCTATGCGCACGGCCTTTCTTCCCGCCTTAAACCGCGGTCGCAGGCCATCGTGCATGGCGTTCTTCTTGTGGCGGCGCTTGCCTGCCTGCCCATCACTCCTTCCGATTCGTGGAAACCCACGGGTGAATGGGCGCCGGCGCTGCACATCGTCCTGCTCCTGCTGGCCTGCTTGGGACTTCCGTTCCTGGTGCTCTCCGCAACGGGTCCGCTGATGCAGGCCTGGCTCGGCACGACGCATCCCGGACGCTCGCCCTATCGCTTGTATGCGCTTTCCAACGCGGGCTCCTTTCTCGCGCTTCTCGCTTATCCTTTCTGCGTGGAGTGGCTGCTCGGGCGATCGCAGCAGACGCTCGTCTGGTCGGCCTCCTATGTTGTCTTCGCGGTTTTCTGCGGTTTCTGCGCGTGGCGCCTGTGGAGGTCGGGCGCCTGCATCCGGGAGGATTCCTCCGGAACGGTCGGCGAAATTCCTTCCGAACCCGATCGCGGCGCCGATGAGAAGCTTGGCATCATGCGCGTGGCGGCTTGGTTTCTGCTGCCTGCACTCGCCTCGGCCAGATCGGAAG
>JBAZHQ010000356.1:0-4815 GCA_041652235.1 Opitutaceae bacterium
ATCGGAGGTCGGCGTCACTCTGCGCCACTGCGTCACTGCGCGAGAATGGATTGGATGGTTGGGGATCGGTTCTGTCCGTCTCGGATTTCCTCTCAGCCTGAGATGAATTGTAAATACTGTAGTACGAGAAAGCACAGAAATAAGAATGCGGTGCTCAATCTTCTCCCGCCCTCCTATTCACCTATCAGGTAATTCTAACTCTTTTCAAAGTGCATTCCTTTTTGTTCTTGTGAATTTTCGCGCCTTTTCGTGGCCATTCTCTGTGGCTCGCTAGAGCCGCCGCCAGACGGCGCCGCAGATGAAAAGCAGCATCCCGATGCGAATCGCGCCCTCAAATGTGAGGATGACCAGTATCCAACGGATGCTCGTGCCGCGTCGCACCAGATACCCCAGGCCGGTCACGGCGATCATGAAGAACGCAGGGGCGCGCCCGAGCCGATCCGTGAGAAGGAGCAAAAACCAGAGGTATTCGACAAGGATGCCGATGCTCCAGAAAGCGGCGCGACCCGCGCCCATCGGCAGTTTGCGCGGATCGGTGCCCCTCTCGATATGCGCAATGCCCATGTAGCGCTCCGCCACGACGAGTTGCCAGATCTCGAAGGCAAACCAGAGTGGCGCAAGAAACAGGAGCGGATTCACCGGAGCGAAAGGCTTTAATCATGGGAAACACCCCTGAATGGCCACAAAAAACTTAGAAACACGAAAACGAATGGACACGGGAAATCAGACATTTACCCAGCAAGTGGAGTCTCCCAATCGGTTCGATCACGGATTAACTGCATATTTTTTGTGATTATTGTACTACAGTATTTACAATTCATCTCAGGCTGAGAGGAAATCCGAGACGGACAGAACCGATCCCCAACCATCCAATCCATTCTCGCGCAGTGACGCAGTGGCGCAGAGTGACGCCGACCTCCGACTTCCCTGCTGACTCTGGCTTCCGGCTTCTGGCATCTGGCCTCTTTGGTTGCGGCTCTGCCGCGCTATGTTTCTCGTGGCTATTTGGTCTGCGGAATTTTGAGTTAATTCCCGTCAAATCGATGGTCGGTCTGTTTACAGGCCCAGGAGGAGGTCGATCATGCGCCGGTCCCTTTTTGTCGGACGTCCGCTGCCCTTCTCGCGCTCGAGCAAGTGCTGCACTTTCATCACCCGGGCTTTCTCGAATTCCCCGGGAGGCGTGCGATCTTCGCAATAGTCCGGCACAAGCTTGGCCGACACGCGGCTTTTGGGTGAGCCGCGCACGATCAAGGTGCGGGTGACGAGCCCCATGCGCACCACGATCTGCTCTCCCGGATGCACATCCCTCGACGGCTTTGCGGAATGCTCATTAATGGTGACGCTGCCGGCACGACAGGCATCGGCGGCAAGGGCACGGCTCTTGAAAAGACGCACCGTCCAAAGCCATTTATCCAGGCGGGCGGTGCATTCTGAAAGCGATTGGCTCACGTGACGACGATGGGTTCGTCACGCAATCAGCATCATTTGGCTGGAGCTTTCAACACATCGCTGATCCAGCCGCCGAGCATGTCCTTCTCGTAGCGAAGGGGGTCGTTCCGGTCGATGACCATGCGCTGCATGAATAAAAGATTTTGCAGGGTTTCCTTGCCCTCCTTCACCACTGCGCCGGTTTTTGCATCGGTAATCTTGTAGGTGAACTCAAAACGGGGCGGATAGATATCCTTCACGATCCGGACATCCATCGCGTTTATTCTCCAAGGTTCATACTCGCCGGCGAGATCGATGTCGGTAAACGTAACCTGAAGCTTATCTCCCTGCGGGAGTGCGGCTTCAGCGCGTTTTTCAAGAAAGGATTTGAGGTCGCTGAGAATGGCGTCCCTGCCGCTGTCCGTATTCATGCCGCTGTCCTTGACATCGGTGAATTTCTCAGGGTTCTGAAAGATCACCTCGATCCGCGAATCGGCTTTCTTCGCGGACTGGGACTTCGAAGACTCCGACGCAAGCAGGCTGCCTGCGGCAAGTAGTCCCATCGTAACGATGAAGAGCGTGAAGAAGCGTTGCGGTTTCATAACGGGTAGGTAGAAACAATGTATTTCTTTTTGTTCCCGATGCCAGTCTTGACGCCATCGATAGAAACGATTCTTCCAAGGCCGCCGGGCCTCCACGAGACAAACGGAACGCACTCTCGCAAGCTTGATCTTCTCTCCCCCCTTCGATGACCAATATGCCTGCCGACGCTTCCGATCTTCCTCTCTTCAACTGGCTTTCGTCCCGCGCCGCAGGTGTGCTTATGCACCCCACCTGTTTCCCAGGAACGCAAGGCATCGGAACCTTCGAGCCGGCGCCCATTGAGCGCTTTCTGGACTTTCTTAGCGCGAGCGGGATGAGATACTGGCAGGTCTGCCCGATCGGACCCACGGGATTCGGAGACTCGCCCTACCAGTGTTTTTCAGCCTTTGCCGGCAACCCCTACCTGATCGACCTGACGGCCCTGGTGAGAATGGGGCTGCTCGAGGCTGCCGATCTGGAGTCCCTGCATTACCTGGACCCCGAACGTTCCGATTTCGGAAAGCTTTGGGAGCTGAAATGGCTGATGCTCTTCAAGGCTTACGCGAGCTATCGCGAACAGAAATTCCCCGCCCTGCCCTATGGCGATTTCGTGAATTTCCGACGGGAGAATGCCGGCTGGCTCGAATCCTACTGTCTTTTCCGCGCGCTCAAGGATCACCATCGCGGCGCTCCCTGGTGGGAGTGGCCGGCGGAATCACGGCGGTATCGCTCCGCACGCGACTCCGAGCTGCGCATGAAGCTGAACCTGCAATGCGAGGCCCACGCGTTCTTCCAGTACCTCTTCTTCGGGCAATGGGCGCAGGTGCGCGCCGCCACGGCGGCCCGCGGCATCGAGATCATCGGCGACATCCCCATTTTTGCGGCCATGGACAGCGCGGATGCCTGGTCCGCGCCCCATCTCTTCGAGATTGATGAGGCGACAGGCCGTCCTCTCGCCGTCGCGGGAGTGCCGCCCGACTATTTCTGCGAAGACGGCCAGCTCTGGGGAAACCCGCTTTACCGTTGGGACGTGCATGCGGCTGACGGCTTCGCGTGGTGGCGCTCACGGCTCGGCTCGGCCTTTTCACAGGCTGACGTGGTTCGCATCGATCACTTCCGGGGGTTTGACGAATACTGGCGCATCCCCGCGGAGGCGGGCTCCGCCAAGACGGGCAAATGGATGCCCGGCCCGGGGCTGGATTTCTTCCGCAAAGTGCGCGCAGCATTCCCAGCGGCGAAGATCATCGCCGAGGACCTGGGGCAGATCGGCCCCTCCGTAAGGCGCCTGCGCAACCAAGTCGGATTGCCTGGAATGGCCGTCCTCCAGTTTGCGTTCGGAGGCAACAGCAAGAACCTGTACCTCCCGCACAACCACACCGAAAACTCCGTCGTATATCCTGGCACACACGACAACGACACCACGCTCGGCTGGTACGCGACGGCTGGTGAAAAGATCCGCGACCATGTGCGGCGCTACCTCCGCGTGCCGGGTCATGAGATCGGATGGGATTTTGCGCGCGAATGCTATGCCTCCGTCAGCAGGCTCGCCATGTTCCCCCTCCATGACCTGCTTTCCCTGGGCTCCGAGGCGCGCTTCAACACGCCGGGCCAGGCGCAGGGCAACTGGCAATGGAGGTACCGAGCACGCGACCTCGACCGGCTCTGCGGCGGGACGACCCGCTACATGAGGGAACTGGGAGAGCTCTACGACAGGGTGCCTGTTCCCGAGGAACCGGAGGAAACGCACGAGGCCAAGGCTAAAGCCTGAGGCCCCTGCATCCACCATTTGGTCCCTGCCATCCATGCCTCTCCACATTCTCGACCATCCGCTCGCCTCGCATTTCGTCACTCATCTGAGGGACAAGACCACCAAGCCCGCCGCCTTCCGCAGCATCACCTATCAGCTTGGCCTGCTCTTGGCCATAGAAGCGACTCGAGACCTGCCAACCGTGGAGAAAAAGATCGAGACTCCGTTGGAGCCTCTCTCGTCCAAGGTGCTCTCCCTGCCTCTTGTCATCGTGCCGATCTTCCGCGCCGGCTTGGGAATGATGCAACCGTTCCTCGATCTTTTCCCGGACGTGAGCGTGGGTTATATCGGCATGGAGCGCGACCATGCGACCGCCCATGCCCACAGCTACTACTGCAAGTTGCCGCCGCTTGAGGGCAAGCGCGTCATCGTGGTCGACCCCATGGTGGCAACGGGCGGGTCGGCAGTGCAGACCCTGTCAATTCTCAAGGCAGCCGGTGCGGACGCGCCCAGACTGGTCTGCATCGTTGCGGCACCCGAAGGAATGCAGGAAGTTGAGAGACTCCACCCGGATACGATTATTCATACCGCCGCCTTGGATCGCGCACTCAACGACACGAAATATATCCTCCCGGGCCTCGGGGACTTCGGAGACCGGTTGTACGGCACCTGATGGGGATGCCTCTCCGCCGTTTTCTTGAACCCATATCATTCTCGCCCGCTCAATCAGCTTGCAAAGGGCTCCTTCCAAGGGTGCGATTCAAAGGTCCATGGCAGCCACCAGCGTCTTAACCCGCGAAAAACTTTTTGAAATCGCAAGGACCCTACCTGCAGCCCCAAGGGTTCTGGCAAGCTTGGGAGATCTTCTGCAGGACGCTAATGTTGGCCTGGACGAAGTGGCGAACCTCATCAAGCGCGATGCCGCGCTGGCCGCACGCATCATCCGAATGAGTAACAGCATTGTCTATGGCGGAAAGGGCGGGCTGCGCATTGGCGCCATCGAGGAAGCCGTGAATCGCGTGGGCTTCAGCGAAGTGTACCGGCTCGTGGGCATGGTC
>JBAZHQ010000357.1:0-1652 GCA_041652235.1 Opitutaceae bacterium
ACTCTCCGTCAAGATCGCCGACCGCCAAACCCAACTGCGTCGCCTCAAGCCCAGTGTTCCTACCGCCTGAAACCGTTCAGAGAACTCGTCACTCTCAAGATGAGGACATTACTATCGATTCTGGTGTGCGCTCTTAGCTTCACTTCGCTGGTCGCGACTGCTGCGCTCCCTTCGTGGGAACTAGCCCCCCCTCTTCCCTCTCCACGCGTCTGCCTTGGCGTAGTCGAAGCGGAAGGAGACATCTACGCCATAGGAGGAAGCACGATGCACAACCGTCAGTGGACGGACAACGACAGGGTTGAGCGTTTCAGTCCCCGACAAAACACATGGACGAGGCTGCAAAAGCTCCCGACTCCCAGGGGCAGTTTTGGAATAGCCGCCGTCGACGGAAAAATCTACGTGATCGGAGGTGTGTGTGTGGTGGAGGGCAAGGAACATAACCTAAACACCGTTGAGGTGTACGACATTGCGAGTGGGACTTGGAAAAGCGGTCGTCCCATGCCAACCCCGCGCCAACAGCTCTGCGCAGCAAGCGTGGCAGGCAGAATCTATGTCATGGGCGGCAAAAACGCTGAAACCGTGGTGGAAGAGTACGACCCCGGCTCAGACACGTGGTGCTCGCGCTCGCACGCTCCCTTCCAAATCCGCAGCGCAACCGCCACCCCCGCCGGAAAACACATCTACGTGATTGGAGGGCATCGGTACGACGGGAAGGCTGTTTTGGTCTATGATTCGCAGTCGGACTCCTGGACTCGAGCCAAGGACATGCCCACTGGCCGGACTGACACCTCGGCAGCTTTCTGCCAGGGCAAGATTTTCGTTCTGGGAGGCCACGGCCACATTTCCAACAATGAAGCCTATGATCCAGGTTCCGACTCTTGGAGCCTGTGCGCCAGGCTCCCGGAGGCCAGAGGATATCACGGTGCAGCATCTGTGAACGGGAAAATTTTCCTGATCGGTGGCGCACTGGAAATCCTCAAAGGAAACGAGTATTCCTCCGTGCCTGTCTTCACGCCCTAGCCTCCTTGTCCTGCCACCGTATGCGGGCTGCGGCCAAGCCCATGGAAACTGGACCAGATCTCGCTGACTGGGAGTCAACCCCGGATTATGCCAGACAATCTGCCAAATCGACGGGAATTTACCGAATAATCCGACACCAAGTCTGAAAACAACAAATCCCTCTCCAACGAAGTCGAAGAGGGATTCGTAAAAGTGGCGCACCCGACAGGAGTTGAACCTGTAACCTTCTGATCCGTAGTCAGATGCTCTATCCAATTGCGCTACGGGTGCATTAAGGAGAGCGAGAAGAAGCAAAGAAACCGGCTTCTGTGCAAGCGTGAAGTTGAGAAAGAGGAAAGAACCGGTGGCGGCGGATCACGGTGGCGGCGAAGCCGCCTCGGTCAGACGGTCGGACAGTTAGACGGTCGGCTATCGGGGAAATCCCACGAGGCAGTATTGTGGCCCGACAAAAATTCCTCCTATTCCACTTTTACGCGGGCGCGGTAGAAGCTGTCGCAGAGACTGAAAATTTCCTTGGCAGAGCCCATCGTGAGAGCAGTTGCGGCCAGTTGGCGAGCATCCGCCATCGTGATTGACCGAATCAGATACTTGACCGCAGGCAGCAAGGGAGGGGTCATGCTGAGTTCATCGAC
>JBAZHQ010000357.1:1662-4376 GCA_041652235.1 Opitutaceae bacterium
GGAGAGGAACATAGACAGGATCTCCGGCCATCTCTCCGCATACGAAGGCGCGTATCCCGGCCTTGTGCGCCTCATCCACGATGAATTTGAGCATGCGAAGCACGGCGGGGTGCGTGGGCTCGTAGAGATGAGCGATCCGGTTGTTCACCCGATCGATGGCGATCATGTATTGGATCAGATCGTTGGTGCCGATGCTGAAGAAATTGCATTGCTTCGCGAGAAGGTCGGCCGTCACTGCGGCGCTGGGAATCTCGATCATGCTTCCCACCTGCATGCCGGCGTCAAAGGGCTGGCCGCGCGCAGTCAGTTCTTCCCTGCACTCCTGCAGCAAGGCATTGGCCCGGGATAACTCCTCGCCGCCGCTGATCATCGGATACATCAGACGGATCTTGCCGTAGGCGCTGGCGAGCAGGATGGCTCGGAGCTGCTCCTTGAATATGGGCGCATTCTCGAGGCAGAACCTGATCGCGCGAAACCCCATGAAAGGGTTGTCCTCCTCGGGGAAGAGCTCGGGATTCCCAGTCATCGGCTTATCGCCGCCCAGATCCAGCGTGCGGATGACGACAGGCAGGGGAGCCATGGCTTCCACGACGGTCTTGTAGGCCAGGAACTGCTCCTGCTCGTTCGGGATGCGCGAGCTGCTCAGGTACAGATACTCCGTCCTGAAGAGACCCACGCCCTCGGCCTTGTACTCCTTGACCTGCGAGGATTCCTCAACCTTCTCGATGTTCGCCATCAGTGGGACGGCGACTCCGTCCAGAGTGACGCAGGGCTGGTTGTTGGCTTCGAGCAGGCGCTGTTCAAAGCTGGTTTTCTGGATACGGATCTGGCCGTAGCGGAAAAGCGTCTGTTCGGTAGGATTGAAGATGACGACGCCGTCATAGCCGTCGACGATCATCCAATCCCCTTCCCGGACTCGTTTGGTAAGATCGCCCAAGCCGACCACGGCGGGGATCTTCAGGGACCGCGCTACTATCACCGCATGACTGGTCTTGCTGCCGCGATCCGTGACAATGCCGAGCGCCTGGCTGCGATCGATGCTGGCGGAGTCGGAGGGATTGATATCGTTGGCGACGACGATGCGCTTGTCGACCAACTGGCTCAGATTGGAAACCGATTGCCCCAGCAGATTCTGAAGGACGCGTTGTGTGACATCGCGAAGATCGCTGGCGCGCTCGCGCAAATATTCGTCGTCGATCGCCGCGAAGGCTTCGATGTAGCGCTTGGCAACGTTGTGGAAGCAGGTCTCGATATTTTTCCCCGTGACCTCGAAATCGCGGATGGTCTCGGACAACAAGGCCTGATCTTCCAGCACAAGGAGGTGGGCGTCGAAAATGGCCGCCTCATTCTTGCCGAGGTTCTTCTCCACCTCAGCCTGAATTTTCTGCACCTGCACCCTGGTGATGACGAGCGCGCGTTCGAAGCGGTTTATCTCCTCTGTTCGCTTGGCCGGATCGACGCTGTAATCGGGCACCTCGACATTGCTTTGCAGATACAAAAACACCTGCCCGTAGGCAATGCCCTTTGAGGCAGCAATGCCTTGCACAACGGTCTCTTGATTGGCGCGGGCGTCCATAAAAGACGAATTAATGCCAACTCAGTTATGCGCTGGCGCTTCGAATAACGCTCCACGCCGCGCAAGGGTCAACACCGATCTGGTTTTAGGCTGTAAAAGCCCGCCCACTACATGAATCTCGTCTCGATCGCAAAAGATTCATCGCCCCAGGCCGATCTGATGGCGGCGATGGCCGGACGGGCATCAAAGCCATCCGGAAGGGGTACAAAACAGGCGCTGCCGCTTCCGCTCATCCGTGCGGACAATCCGCATTGTTCGCTAAGAATCTGCATCAGAACGGGCATCGAAATGAACTTATGAAAAGCGGGCATTTCCATATTGTTGAATAGCAGATCTTCCAGCGTGCCTCCTGTGTCCTGAACCCATCGGGCGAGTCGTTCCTCCGCTTTGTCAGGGGCAAGGTAGGAAGATGGAGCTCCCGCAGCCATCTCCTGGTAGGCCCAAGCTGTGCCGATGCCGAACCACGGTTTGAAAACCAGCACTCGCCGTCCTGAAATGCGCTTGATTGCCGATTCAGGGAGCGCCTCGAGCAATTCGCCCCTGCCTCGCATGACAACCGGCGTGCCTGCAAGAAAGAGAGGGCAGTCGGATCCGATCCGGGATGCGAGACCCATGAGATCGGATTGAGCCAGGGGGCGTCCGGCGGCGGCGTTCAAAACGCTCAGGGCTGCCGAGGCATCGCTGCTTCCCCCACCGAGTCCTGCTCCCATGGGAATCCGCTTGGTCAGATGGAAGACTCCGCCCCCACGCCAGCCTGTCACCGCGATAAATGCCCGGGCGGCCTTCAGAATGAGATTGGAATCGCCAGCGGGCACGGAGGCATCGTCACAAACGAGCCTGATCGATGCCTCCCCTCCGACGGGCAGATCATCCAGGGCAAACCAGAGCGTGTCGCCAAATCCCAGGGGAGCCGCCACGGAGACAAGGTTGTGAAATGTGTCGGGACGCCGCCCCGTTATGGCGAGGAACAGATTGACCTTGGCGGGTGCGAATGCGACGAAAGAGGTCACGGGATTGATACCTTCATGGATGCTAATGACGGAAAGTTCCAGTGGGTTTTGTCTTTAGCTTCGTCCGCAAACGTGTCCATTCGTGTGTGATCCTAATATGTCCTGCGATCTCATTTTAGTGCTCGATG
>JBAZHQ010000357.1:4386-4813 GCA_041652235.1 Opitutaceae bacterium
GCCCCCTCCCCGCGCGCTGTCGCGCCTGCCCTCAGGCAGCTCGCCGGCACCGTGAGATGGGTGAAAGTAGGCTTGGAGATGTACAGCGCCTGCGGCCCCGACTGCGTCCGGGAGGTAGCCGGCATGGGTTTCAAGGTCTTCCTCGATCTCAAGCTTCACGATATTCCCAACACCGTGGCGAAGGCGGTCGAGTCCGCGTCCAAACTCCCCATCGGGATGCTCACGCTGCACACCTGCGGAGGCCGCGAAATGATGGAAGGGGCTGTGAAGGCGCAACGCCAGCATGCCCCGGACCTTCTTCTGCTCGGCGTCACGGTACTGACGTCGATGGGAGAAGCGGATCTAAGGGAAGTCGGCGTACCGGATACGCCCGCGTCCCAAGTCACTCGCCTTGGATCCCTGGCGGTCCGGGCGGGTCTCAGGGGAC
>JBAZHQ010000358.1:0-4810 GCA_041652235.1 Opitutaceae bacterium
CTCGTCCGGATCTGTGGGGGGTGTCGTCCAGTCAGGCCATTGACTGGACGGCCCTATCCCGAAAACTATCGCTGATCAAGGATTCTAGCTCCTAACTTCTATCTTCAGCTTCGTTACTTCAGCGCGATTTCAACGGTGAAGCTCTGCGTATGGCCGGGCGGGACCCAATAGAGGCCGTGCTTATGTTCGATCGCGTTTGGTGGGCCCATCCAGGGTTCGACGCAGAAGAACGGCGCATCCTTATCGGGGGTCCATGTAACCACCGTCGTATCCGCAGGAGGCACCTTGGCCGCGCCGATCTTCACATGAATGTCACCGGGGCGGCTTTTTTCGCCGAAAACGACGGTATTGCTCTTCAGTGCGCAATGAAGGACATCGATCAGCGCCGGATTGCTCAGGGGCTCGTCGAGCTTCAACACAGGGCCGGGCTTCAGTTGCCCCGTTTTTTCCATATCCTGGACATAGGTTTTCCCTGCGGGAATCCGTATCAGATAATCGTCGCGGGAGGCGCCTTCGCTCCAGGGAAGAGTGAAATAGAAATGATGCCCCGCGCTCCAGGGAATCGGATGCTTGTCCAGGTTTCTCAGGGTAAATTCGCAGGCAAGCCCCAGGGGCTCAAAGCGGTAGGTCACCTCAAACTCATAATCATAGGGATAGGATGCCTTGGCATCGTCGCCGGGCATGAGCTGGGCGGCAAAGCCGTGCCCGTCCAGCCGCGTGATGCTGAATTTGCTCTGACGGGCGATGCCATGCATGGGCATGGGTCGTTGCACGCCATCCGCGGATTTCCAGTGGTTGATCGCGCCCTGGTCGAAGCTGCGCCCCGCAAAGGGAAAGAGGATGGGATTTCCTCCGCGCACTTTGGGGAATTCATCCATCGACTTGATTTCCGGCCAGTAGATCACATCGCGGATCGATCCGTCGCCGAGGCGGATATTCCAGTTCATCAGGCGGGCTCCCATCTCGGGATATGCCAGGAATGTGGATTCGCCGCATTTCCAGCAGTACAGCGAGTGGCCCAGGTATGGAATTTTTTCCATGGGCTCGAAAAAACATGCTCCTTGCAACGGGCGCAAGCTTGTCGGTTGGGAAATGATATCCTTTTTCCACAGGCCCCGCGCTTGCACGAATGATGTCGGTGCTTCATTCTTGGTCCGTTATGACCAGCCGTTTGTACCGCTCGATCGTGTTTTGCCTGTTCCTATTTTGCGGGATCGCACTGTCCAGTGCGGCCGACAACAAGGCTCCGGCGGCACCCTTGGCGGAGAAAACCACGAAGAAGGTCAGTGTCGTCATCATCCCGGTTCGCGAACAAATCGCCGATCCGGTGCTTTATATCATCCGCCGTGGCCTCAAGGAGGCCATCGCCAACAATGTGGATGTGGTGGTGCTCGACATGAAGACCCCCGGGGGCTCCCTCGCCACGACTTTCGAGATCATGGAGGCTCTTGCCAAATTTCCCGGCAACACGATCACCTATGTGAACTCCGAAGCCATTTCCGCGGGTGCCTTCATCTCTGCTACGACCAGGGAAATTTGGTTCTCTCCCGACGGGGTCATTGGCGCCGCCGCTCCGGTCATGGCCGGCGGGCAGGACGTGGAGGCGACGATGAAACAGAAGATCGTCAGCTATCTGAAAGCCCGCATTCGTTCCACTTCGGAGGGCAAGGGTTACCGAGGGCAGGTGATCTCCGCCATGATCGACTCGGACTATGAGCTGAAGATCGGAGACAAGGTCATCAAGAGCAAGGGGGAGCTTCTCTCCCTCACCGCCTCGGAGGCCTGCGACAATTATGGAGAGCCTCCAAAGACCCTCCTGGGCAGCGGCATCGCCAAAACGGCCGATGATATGCTCACGCAGAAATATGGAGCATCGGGTTTCGTCGTCCTGCGCCTGGAAGCGACCTGGTCGGAACAGCTCGCCGTCTGGCTCAATGCGATCACTCCCGTTTTGCTGGGGCTTGGCGTGCTGGCCCTGTTCATCGAGTTCAAGACCCCCGGGTTTGGTTTCTTCGGCATCGCGGGGATTGTGCTGCTGGCGATCGTTTTTCTCGGGAATTATGTCGCGGGACTTTCCGGCAACGAGCCCATCCTTGTGTTCGCCCTGGGTCTTGTGCTTGTGGCGATCGAGATCTTTTTCCTCCCCGGCATAGCCGTGCTCGCCGTGGCGGGACTGGCGCTCATGTTTGGCTCGCTCGTCTGGTCGATGGCGGACCTCTGGCCCCATGAGCCCCTTGTTTTCTCGGGCGAGGTTTTTGTCAAGCCGCTGGTGCATATCGGACTCGGGCTGGGTCTCGCGGTCGTGCTTGGTCTCCTGCTGGCGCGCTTTCTCCCCAAAGGAATGTTTTGGGACAGGATGATACTCGGTACCGTGGTTCCCGGGTCCGCGCAGGTGGCCGGCGTGGCTCCGGCAGAGGGGATGGGGATCGATTCCCTTGTCGGGCGCATTGGCACAGCTGCGACGGATTTGCGCCCTGTGGGGCAGGTTGAGATCGACGGCAGGCGCTACGAGGCTAAGGTCGACGTGGGTTTCATCGACGCAGGCTCTCCTGTTGTGATAAAGGAGAAGTCCGACTTCGGTTTGATCGTCGAGAAAACAAGCTAAACCGCCATGAACGCCATCGTCATCCTCTTCCTGATCGGAATCATCTGCCTCGTTTTCGAAGCCATCATGCCGGGAGCCATTCTCGGCATCCTTGGCGGCGCCGCGATGATCACGGGCTGTGTCGTCGCCTTCAACTTGTACGGCATGAGTGGCGGCGCGCTTGCGACTTTCATCGGCCTTCTGCTGCTCGGACTGGCCCTCTATATCGAGTTCTACGTTCTTCCCAAGACGCGCCTCGGCCGAAAGATGTTCGTTCACTCCCGAAACGAGACCACCAGCCAGCCGCCCTTGGCGACGGATGAGATCATCGGCAAGCAGGCCGAGGCGCTCACAACGCTCGCCCCGAGCGGTTTCGTTTCCGTCGATGGCAAGCGCTACGAGGCGTTCTGCCGCTCGGGGATGGAGCCTCAGGGCGCCCTGCTCGTGGTGAGCGGGCGCGACAACTTCCGTCTAATTGTAACCAAAAAACCAGCACAATGAACAATATCCAGCTCATCATCGCCATTCCGGCCATCGCGATCGGCCTGATCGTAGTCTTTATTTTCGTCTCGTTTTTCAGCACCTGGCTGAAGGCCCTGCTCAACGGAGCCCCGGTGAGTCCGCTCAACCTGCTGGGCATGAAACTCGGCGGCGTGCCCTACAGCCTGGTTGTCGATGCGCGCATCACTGCCGTGAAAGCCGGCATAGAGATCACCACGGATAAAATAGCGGCCCATTTTCTCGCAGGCGGCAACGTCGTGCCCACGGTGCAGGCCATCGTCGCCGCGCAGAAGGCGGGCATCGCGCTCGGCTGGGACCGCGCCTGCGCGATCGACCTCGCTACGAAGGGGTCGGGCAAAAGCGTGCTTGAGGCCGTGCGCACATCCGTCGACCCCAAGGTCATCGACTGCCCCAACCCGGAAGCGGGACGCCCGACCATCGACGGCGTGGCCAAGGATGGCATCCAGGTGAAGGTGAGGGCGCGCGTGACGGTGCGCACGAACCTCGACCGTTTTGTCGGCGGCGCGAAGGAAGAGACGATCATCGCCCGTGTGGGCGAGGGTATTGTGACGACCATCGGTTCAGCCGAGTCCTACAAGCACGTGCTTGAGAGCCCGGCAAGCATCTCGAAGACCGTGCTGTCCCGCGGACTCGACGTGGGTTCGGCCTTTGAAATTCTCTCGATCGATATCGCCGACGTGGACGTGGGCGAAAACGTGGGTGCCAAGTTGCAGGTGGCGCAAGCCGAGGCCAATAAAAACATGGCGCAGGCCCAGGCCGAAATCCGCCGTGCCGCCGCCGTGGCGCTCGAGCAGGAGATGAAGGCCAAGGTGCAGGAAATGCAGGCGAAGGTCGTCGAAGCCCAGGCCCAGGTCCCGATGGCCATGGCGGATGCCTTCCGCAACGGTCGCCTGGGCGTCATGGATTATTACCGCATGGAAAACGTGCGCGCCGACACCGCGATGCGCGAAACCATCGCGAATCCCGAAGCGAAGAAGTAGGTAAGAGCGTAAGTAGGTAAGAGCGTAAGCGAGATAAGAGTGTAAGTTGTGTAAGTAATAGGAAAAGTAACACACATGCACCTCACGCTCATATTCCTCTTATCCACTTATCTCGCTTACGCTCTTACGCTCTTCCTCCCCTTGCTTACACTCTTACGCTCTTAACTTCTTACGCTTTTACAAACAACATGGATTGGCTGCAGGATCATCTACAGATCATCATCGTGGTGGCCGGTGCCATCGCTTACTGGCTGAACCAGCGTCGCCACGAGAAGCAGGGGCTGCCGGCGGATTATGACGGGGACGGCACTCCGGAGACCAAGCCGTCTCCCCCTGCCGCCTACGATCCGGCGTCGATGGAAGTGGAGGAGGCGGAGCGCACGCGCCGCCTGATGGAGGAGATGCGCCGCAAGCGCGCCGAACGGAGTGCTAATTCCGGCGCTCCAATTGCTCCGTCTCCGGCGCAACCTCCCGTTGTATCTGCGCCGCCCCGCCGTTTCGAGACAACGCCTCCGGTATTTACCGATCCTCTGGCGGAAATGATGAAGGATCTCGCCAGGCGTTATGCTCCGCAGCCCGAGCCTGCGCCCGCCCCGGCCGGCATCGGCCAGGAAGTCCTGGCGCGACAGCGCGCACTGGAGGAGAGGCTGCGCCAGTTGGATGACCAGAAAAACCTTGCAATGAAAAAGGTCGCCGAACTGCGCCGTGCGCCTCCTTGAAACCC
>JBAZHQ010000359.1:0-4797 GCA_041652235.1 Opitutaceae bacterium
GCTGTCCGTCGGCGGCCGCATGGAAACCATGTTTCCCCGGCTGGATCGGCAACGCCGCACGGAACCTCTGGTGACCGTTCCCGTCCTGATTCTCGCCGAATTCGGTCTGGCGATACGTGCGCTCCAGATCCGGGAAAAGATGCGCGATGGCCTGGGCGTAATTCCATACATGGGTGCACGAACCGGAGCAGCACCCTCCCGAGTCGAAGCAGCCTTCCCAGGCCCAGAGCCGGCCGTCTGCCTGCCGAAGAATGGTGGGAGACTTGAGGATGCTCAGGTTTGCGGCGACTGCCTCAACCACTTCCGGCATCAGGTTCGTGTCGTAGAAGCAATCGGTAAAGCGCTGCGTTTTCTCCCGCAGCTCGGCATACTCGCGCTGCCAGAGCGAACGCAACGCAGGGAAATCCGGAAACGCCACCGAATACCACGGCTTGTAGAAGGGGTTGCATGAGCACTTCTCATCTTTTGCACAAGCGCTCGCGGGAGGCGCATCGACGCTGAGGTTCGACGACGGCACATACCACGAGAAAAGCACCGGCACGGTCTTTTTCTCCCCCGGGACCAGGGAGAACGGCACCATCAGGCTGGCGCCGGGCGACGGGTCTCCTTCCGTCGGAACCGACCGATTGTCGCAGAAGCCCGAGGCAATATCCTCCCATATCATCGTAAGGGCATCGAACCAGCCTCCGCGAAACCAGCGGCCGTTGGACTTCGTGTTAGGGTCAAGCGCGACGGCGGAGAAGTATCCCTCCGCTTGAGGCTTGTCCGGCAGCGGTTTCTGGCAAAACACAAACCCGTTGGGCAGCGTTTCGACCGATGACAGCTTGTCGTCACCCACCGACATGAAGTTTTTCGCGTTGAACGAATAGACGCAGTCGATGCGCTCCGAACCCGTGTTGACGAAGGTAAACTCAAGCGCCGCAACCGGCAGGCTTGAATGATACGAGTCGCCGGGCACGAAGGGGCTCCAGGCGCGAATGGCAACGTCCACAGGCAAGCCCGGGTGATTGAGTGTGATGTCGGCAAAAGGGAACCGGCTGGCAAAAACCGCCTTGGCAAAGCGCGGTAGTCCGTAGGTGGTGCCAGTGCCGCCATTTCCGGAACCCGCAAATTCCGACCCTTTAAGGCCGAACTTTTTCCAGTCCGGCACGGGGCCCTCAAGGACGCGCGCAGTCCCGGTTTGCTTGATCCAAAGCGCGGAAAAAACGTCCTTGGGTTCATTGAATATCTCGGGCCGATGACGAAGGGAAAGATGCGAGAGGCGGCCCGTTCCTTCGATGCAGACCATTCCCGCCCCGATGCCCCCCAGCGGGAAGGCGACCTGGCTCAACTGCGAGCCCTGATAAACTCCGTTGAATACCCGTTCTGGCGCCACTTTGTCAGATGGCTGACCGATAGCGGACTCGCGCGGATTGCCGGCCTGGGCATAGGCGCTTATTGCGCCGAAGGCTCCGATGGCGGTGGCGACGCCTGCGGACGCCTTAATGAAATCACGCCGGTTTTGAAGGTGCGTTTCTGTCTTTTCTTTGGGGGGAGTTTTCATGGCTCAAATCGACAGCCACACGTTCACTTGGCTTGGGCGTGAACGAGCGTTGCGAGACAAATGCCGGGGGCGAAACGCCGGAGGGGCGTGTTTTTCATTGCAGCGAACAGGGTATGAAACGGATGTCGCGGACTTCGATCGCGCCGGAGATTACATCGAGGAACGGCTTGCCGGCCCGCACGCCGACCGTGCCGTAGCCGGTGGCTGTCGCGATAAAGCTTCGGAAATCCCCTTTGATCGCAGGTTGTATGTGCAACACCTTTTCAGTCGCATCATAACGCGCGCCGCTGACCGCTTGGAGCAACGCGTAGGAGGCCAGCGCCCTGGCGTACCAATGACCGCATTCGTATTCGTCGAAGGGATTGCGGACGCGTCCATCGTAGCGGGCGCGAAGCGCGCGAACGATCGCAAGCCCCTCCTCAAGCATCCCCTCGAAGATCAGGCCGCATGCAACCTGGTACTCGATGCCGGTCCAGACTTCGTCGCTGTAGGGGAACGGCAACGACAGCTTGTCGCCGGCCGGCCACGAACAGAGGATCAGCCCGCCTTCTTTGCCGCAGGCGTAGGTCGGCCGCTGGGGGTTGACGTGAGTGGACAGGTCCGCCTTGAAGTTATGCTTGTACACCGAAGCGAGAGCCGTGCGGACCTTTGCCGCGTCCACAATGCGTCCCACTCCGCAGGCGTGCGCTTCGAATTGACCGAGAAGCTGGTCGGACAGGCACCCTGTTCCGTACTGATATTTGGGGCCTTCCTTCTGGTAGAGATCGACCGCTTCGGACGAACCATAGATGCCCTTAAGTTGCTCGGGATCTTCAATCGGCGGCTTTGCTCTTAAATCCTTCCAGCGGACGTTCTGCCGGAACCAGCGATCGTTATAAAGTTTCGTTTCCAGGTAGGCCTTCGATTTCTCCGCGAGCGCCGCCCAGGCGGCGGTGTCTTCACCGAGTGTGTTACCCATGAGGACCATGGCGCGGAGCGCACCGAGGTAAATGCCCGTGCACATCGCATCCGGTCCCCAGAACTCGATGTCGTAGGTGTTGTGATGGGGTTCGATCAGCGCGCCCAGATGGTCGGGATCCCAGGTCTCGATGCAGTACTCGAGACTTTGCTTCATCTTCGGCCAGAAGTTGCGAAGCCAGGCTGTGTCGCCCGATACGCACCAATCGCGGTACATGCGCATGATACCGCCGAGCTGGCCATCCGCGGCCGCCGGTCTCGCATGCTTGCCCTTGATGGGCTGGATGGGCAACGGAGAGCGGAAGGTCTGATCGCCGCGCTCGTCCTGACACTCGCCAAATTCGGTCTGGCGATAGGTACGCTCCAGATCCGGGAAAAGATGCGCCAGGGCCTGGGCGTAATTCCACACATGGGTGCATGAGCCGTGGCAACACCCGCTCGCGTCGCCGCAGCCTTCCCAGGCCCAAAGACGTCCGTCTTCCTGCCGCAGAATGGTGGGGGTCTTGAGAATGCTCAGATTTGCGGCGACCGCCTCGACCACTTCCGGCATCAGGTTTGTATCGTAGAAGCAATCGGTGAAGCGCTGCGTCTTCTCCCGCAGTTCGGCGTAGTTGCGCTGCCAGAGCGAGCGCAGCGCCGGGAGATCCGGAAATGCCACCGAATACCACGGCTTATATGACTTGTGGCATGCGCACTTTTCACCTTCCGGACAATCGCTTGCGGGAGGCTTGTCGCCCCAGGGAGTCGCGGGAGCCTCGACGTCAGACGTCGGCACATACCACGAGAACAGCACCGGCACGGTCTTCTTTTCTCCAGGAGCGAGGGAACGGCACCATCAGGCTGGCTCCTGGCGACTGCTTTCCTTCCGTCGGAACAGGCCTGTTATCGCAGAATCCTGATGCGACATCCTTCCAGATCATCGTGAGGGCGTCGAACCAGCCGCCGCGGAACCAACGCCCGTTCGATTTCGTGTTCGGGTCCAGCGAGATTGCGGAAAAGTACCCTTCCTCGTGCGGCTTGTCCGGCAACGGTTTCTGACCGAGCACAAAGCCGTTTGGCAATGTCTCGACTGAGGCAAGCTTGCCGTCGGGCACCGACATGAAGTTTCTCGCGTTGAATGAGTAGACGCAATCGATGGGAGCGGCCCCGGTATTGGTGAAGGTGAATTCAAGCGCCGCGACCGGCAGACTTGAATGAAACGAGTCGCCCGGCACGAAGGGGCTCCAGGCGCGAATCAGGACCTCCACCGGCAGGCTTGCGTCGCTGAGTGCAATCTCCGCAAAAGGGAAGCGGCTGGTGAAAGCGGCCTTGGCGAAACGCGGAAGTCCGTAAGTGGTGCCGCCACCACCGCCTGCGGATCCCGAATATAGCCCACTCTTCAACCCGAACTTTTTCCAATCCGGCACGGGGCCTTCAAGAACGCGCGCAGTTCCCATCTGTTTGATCCAAAGCGCGGAAAACACCTCCTTGGGTTCATTGAATACGTCGGGCTTATGATGAAGGGATAGCTGCGATAGGCGGCCGGTTCCCTCGATGCTGATCATTCCGGCGCCGATGCCTCCCAGCGGAAAGGCCACCCGGCTTAAATGAGAGCCTTGATAAACGCCATTGAACACCCGGTTCGGTTCGGTTTCTCCCGACGAATCAACGGCGGACGCAGGCATAGTGCCGGTCTGCGCAGCATAAAGGCTGACGGTGCCAAACGCACTCATGGCAGTGGCAATGCCCGCGGATGATTTGATGAAGTCACGCCGATTTTGGATAAGGGGTTCTGCTTCATTTCGGGTTCGTTTCTTCATATTTCGAGACGATTTAAATTGTGTTGATCGTCGCATTCCAGAAACCACCGCTCAAAAAGACGAAACTACGAAGCTACGCCCCTAGGGTGAGTCCAAGTTATCGGAGGCTGTATATTCAATAATCCTTGTCAATTGAAACGTTTCAATTTCGGTGGTTTTCCATGCCCCCTTCCTCCAACTTCCTGACATTGCCTGTTTATTGTACTCCGGACACTGCGCCACGAACTGATGTTGATCCAAGAAAACGCAATTGAATGGCCACAAAAAGGCACAATAAGATATACTTACAGATATAGATCACTTCACCCGGAAGGTGAACGATGTACGGGCGATGATTGTATCCTAAGTCTCTTATTTTTGAGCCTTTTCGTACTACAGTATTTACAATTCATCTCAGGCTGAGAGGAAATCCGAGACGGACAGAACCGATTCCCAACCATCCAATCCATTCTCGCGCAGTGACGCAGTGGCGCAGAGTGACGCCGACCTCCGATCTCC
>JBAZHQ010000360.1:0-4796 GCA_041652235.1 Opitutaceae bacterium
AGATTTCCTCCACCAATCATACCCCATGTCGGACTATCCCTATTTCCCTCCAAATCCTTCGGCTGATAATCTCGTCTCGGCAATGCGCCAGCTGCCGCCGACCGCCCGCGTCCTCGCCAAGCTCCAAAAGCTTCTCGCCGATCCCAATTCTGGGCTCGACGACGTCGCGGAAATGATTCGGCTGGACCCCTCGCTGACGACGCGCGTCATTCAGATCAGCAACAGCGTGTGGTTCGGTCGCGGCATTCCCTGCCGTACGATCGAGGATGCCGTCAATCGCGTGGGCTTCCGTGAAATTTACCGCCTTGTCGCCGTCGTCGCCTCCAACGCGATGGTGGCTGGCGCCCTCAAGGCCTACAGCCGCACCGCCGACATCATCTGGGACGAGTCCGTCTCCTGCGGTGTCGCCTGCGAGCTCATTGCCGAGGCCCTGCATGAGGACACGGCAGTCGCCTATACCTCCGGATTGCTGCATCTCATCGGACGCACTCCGATCGACTACTATCTCCAGCACACCAACCCCACGCGCATCCTCCTGGACAAAGGCTTCCCCACCGAATTCAGCGACGAGGAATTCGCCCTGCTGGGCTTCAATCAGGCGGACGTCGGAGCGTGCATGCTCGAGAAATGGGATTTCTCGCCGCTCATCATCGAGCCCATTCGCAAGCAATACGAACCCCTCGACGCAGAGCAGCCCCACGATCTCAACGCCTCCATTCTCTTCGGCGGGCGTCTTCTTCGCACGGTGTTCCTTGGAACGACCGCCCTTGGCGAAATCCCCAACGAAGAGGAAATCCTGGGCAACCTTCGCTTCACGCGCAAAGACGTGCTGGACCTCCGCGACAAGTTGGAAGACGAACTCGTACGCGTCCACCAGATCACCAAAGGCTAGTTCCCGATGGCGCTGGAGGGAGAAAACAGGCGTCGTACCATCTTTGCTGGCGCGACCTGTATCGCTTGCCTTGTTGTCGAGCTTCGCCAACCGACACTATCGGCACATCGACTCTCTAGCCCGTAGCCTATGAGCTGAAATGTCCAAGAAAAGAACCGCAAAACCTGAAGCGCCGGCCAAGATTCCCGCTCCGACACGAATGTTGAGCGGCCTGCGGGATGGCCTGCGCGATGACCGCTGGTTTCTGGCTGCGATTCTCGCTTTCGCCGTCTGCCTCCCTTGGCTGCACCTGCACTTCATACAACGGATGCCGGCCTTCGGCGTGCCTGTGATGGACTCGCTCGATTATGTGCGGACCGCGGAGGGGATGCTGGACCCCGGCGCCAGCCCGGAGCCTTTCTATCACTCGCCGCTCTATGCGGGATGCGTCGCGTTTGTCTTTAGAATCTTCGGCCACAGTCTTGAAGCCGTTCTCTGGCTGCAGATCGCGCTGCACGCGGCCACTACCCTGCTGATGTATGCGTTGGGGCGGAAACTTTTCGGACGGAATGTCGGGCGGATGGCCGGTCTGATTTGCCTCTACGGGCCCATCGTTTTTTTCAACACCGAGATTCTAAACGTCGCCCTGATTCTGTTCCTGAACGTGTTCGGACTATTGCTCGTCGTGGAAGCATGGGAAGCCCCGGGCTCCCTGCGCTGGGCGGCGGCGGGCATCGTCCTGGGATTGGCGGTGCTGGCCAGGGCGGATGTTCTGGTTTTCGTTTTGATGCTTCCGGGCGCAATCCTGCTCGGGCAGCGAGCCTTTCCGTTTCGAACCCGCCTGCGGCACGCCGGTTTCGCCGTGGCCGGCACGGCGATTTTATTACTGGCGATCGGATTGCGCAATCGTTCGGTCGATGGACGCTTCGCGATGCTGCCCGGGAATGGCGGCATGAATTTCTATCAGGGAAACAACCCGGAATATAAGACGACGATCGGCATACGCATCGCCTCGTGGCACAAGCTCGCCCACATGCCGCTCGCCGAAGGCGTTGGCACCGAAATGAACGAGCTGGGGCACGGCCCATTCTACTACGCCAAGGCATTTCGATACATCAAGGAGAGGACCGGCGACTGGCTGGGATGCGTGAGCTACAAGATCCGCGTGCTGGCCAATGGCTACGAGCTGCCGGAGACCTTCGATGTTTACACGAGCGCCCGCTACAGCCCCATTCTGCGGGCGCTGGCCTGGAAGCTGGGACCGTTCTACTTTCCCTTTGGCCTCATGTTGCCGGTGGCAGTCTGGGGCGCATGGATTGCCCGCAAGAATCGCACGGCTTGGTGGTGCCTCGCCTACCTCGGCGCAATGTCGGTTTCATTGCTGGTCTATTGGAATAGCACTCGTTACCGCCTGGGCATCGTGCCGGTTCTCCTACTCTGGGCGGCCTTGGCGGCACAGTGGTTTTGGCGGCAATTGAGGGAGGGCAACTGGCTCGCGTTGGCCTCGGGCACCCTCGTGGTGATCCTGGCCGGTATTCCAGTGCTCTGGCCGATCGACCATTTCAGCAAGACCTTCAATTTCGACGCGGAGCGGAGCGCCATGGCGGGCCAGGCGCTCATGGAAACGGACCCGGACCGGGGGCTGTCGCTCCTGCGACAAGCCGCGGCGATGGATCCGAAGAACTGCTTCGTTCATTACGGTTTGGGTGTCGGTCTTTGGAACGTGAACCAGTTGGACGAGGCCATCGTGGAGTTCACGAAAGCGGTGGCCATCGACCCGCAGTATTACCCTGCCTACGATTACCGCGGGAAAGCCCTGGGACGAAAGAATCAACCGGCGCAGGCAGAGAAGGATTTCCGCCGGGTGCTGGAGCTTTATCCTCGTTCCTACCTGACCCACTACAGTCTCGGCATCGCGCTCATGCAGCAAGGGAGGGTCGAGGAAGCGGTCGAACATTACCGGATAGCGACCGACATCAATCCAGCCCTCGCCGATGCCTACAACAACTGGGGTTCGCTCCTGATGGGGCAGAACCGTCTCGACGAAGCGCTGCCCTTGTTCGAACAAGTCCTGCGCATCAATCCTTCGCACCAACAGGCCCAAGCAAACCTCCAGATTATCATGGAGCAGCGGAGCCGCAATCAAAGAAGATAGAATCGAGGAGCCCATTCGACAGGCTCCCACCTTCGCATGGCTACGGCGGGCACAGCAGAGCAGGCGAGAATCGAGAATGGGCGTCCTGGTTCTCACCTCTTCCCAATCTCCGAGAATGCAGCACTTCATGACAACCCTCAACCCGACCTATTGCTTGGGCAATTGATTCCCTTTTTGCTATCGTTTATGCGCCTCTCTGGCTTTATAATCGATCCTCCTTCTCGGATTCGATCCGTTTTAAGTCATCGCTCTTGTCTTCCGATCGTTGTGTCTCCGTACTATAATGACCTACTTGACAATGAACGGATTGTAATACTGGCAGGTATGCCAGATGTATAATCAACCACCAAGTTATATTCTAGGCCCGGCTTCATATCAATACATTCGGCTTCAGTAACGCTATAAAATCCACTCACGCCCCACATCTTTGAGAAGCAACAATATCTAAATCTTCCTGCCTTTCTGACCCATGAAACTGTCCCCCCGGATGTCAACTTGCCTATTTCTGTACCAACAATAGCAATAGGAATACCTTCAATTCTAAAATGATTCTTGCTCGCAGGCTCGTTCATCCGTAAATTAACCATTTTTTCGTTATCATATATCGTGAATTCGGGAGGAATGTACTGATTAGATGGAATGTTAATTATTGCGGGGGAGATTGGACCATTCTCGCAATACACTATTCCATAATCGATCACTTGATCGATACAAGAATACCCTCGTGCTGCCTTTACCCTAGTGACAACAACACGACAACAACCTTCAGGCACCTTGGAGAATGGCTGAACCATTTGCACGGTTGGCGGAATGGAGCACCCTGCAAAAAAGAATGAAACAACGCTTAATAGCCAAAGGTAATTTTTCATCGATGGAAAAACAAAACTCCATATACCTGTAAGTCTTCAAGTTTATTAGTGGCAGGCATCTAGTGAAAACTGGATGCAAGGGCTGATTCCAACATGCCTTCGTCCCGTACGGCAGCGGCTCCGCCAAATTCGGACAACAGGCGTTCATGGAGGGCGCAAACCGACTCCCGCAAAACCCAGACAGGCCCCTTCATTTCGCCAGTTCTCGGAGAGTGTTGCGATACCGGCGGATGATATCCTCAGTCGCTTTCATCTGATACCCGAAATCGGCCTGATCGGATGCGAGCCGGAAGCTGCCATCGGGAGCGTCCGTCAGGACAAGAGTGCCACCTTCTCCGGTATTAAGCCGGGCCAGGGCCTCTTTCGGCAACACGACACCGACGGAGTTTCCGACTTTGCGCAATTTGAGTTCGAGGACCATGGTTGGAGTGGGTACGGCCGTAATAACGCCTGGTCCCCAAGGGAGGTCAAGATGGAACCGGCTGCCTCACAACTCCCAACTCAAGCATGGCGCGGCACACTGTGAGGGCAAAGGCATCTCGCTTTGTCGCGAGTTCGAAATCTATAACCCTGCGATTTGCGCATGTAGCCGAATCAAATACGCGTCCAACGGCAGTCATGGTCGGTACGGGGACGATCGCGAGCTGTTCGAACGCATTTGATCGTCCGCGGGGCCGGCCCGAGCTTGCTCAGCGTCGGCCAGCGCGCAGTTTCAAGCGTTCATACTCTTCGAGCAAACCCGCGCGGTCGGATTTGCTATAGCGCTCGGGCAGATAACGCCGGTCGGAGCAAGCCAGCACGGCGGCGATCTCCTGCAACGCGAGCAGATCGGGGTCGAGCGGATCGATGAAAGAATCCACCGCTTCTTCGAGATCGGCCAACTGCACATCGTCGTCGCGGC
>JBAZHQ010000361.1:0-742 GCA_041652235.1 Opitutaceae bacterium
CAAGGCGTAAAGCGGAGAATAGCGCCCTCTGCCAGCTATCTAATGCAATACAGCACCTTGAGTGCCAATTGGCGGCAATGGCCCCGATAAAAGCGCGCGAATCTGCCGCAGCAGTTCATCAGGATCATAGGGTTTCTGCATGAGTGCCGTATCTTCGGGCAGTTGCGCGCTCGTATGAGTGAAGGCATCGTTGTATCCGCTCGCGAAGATGGCTGGCAGGCGGCGCTTGCTTTGGCGCCGTATGCGCTCGAACGCTTCAAGGCCGCTCAACTTGGGCATGACGGCGTCGAACACGAGAAAGTCCACTCGATCTGCGTTTGCCTCAAACATACTCACTGCATCCTCTCCGTTGACTGCAGTCAGAACGTTGTATCCTGCACGGGTCAGAATGCGCCTGACCAGATTGCGGATCATTTCGTCGTCCTCGGCTACAAGGATCGTCTCTGAACCGCCGGAAGCCGGATCATATAACTTCTTGTCGGGTTGGGCGCCGATCACCTGCGCCGTAATCGGGAGATAAATGGAGAATGTCGTTCCGAGCCCCGGCTCGCTGTAGAGCCGGATGAAACCCTCGTGCTGCCGCACGATGCCGTAAACGACAGCCAGTCCCAAGCCGGTGCCTTTATTCTTGGTTTTTGTGGTGAAGAACGGCTCGAAGACACGCTCCTGCGTCGTCTTGTCCATGCCACAGCCGTTATCCGTGATTTTCATCATGACAAAACGCCCTACCCTCGCCCATGGA
>JBAZHQ010000361.1:752-4793 GCA_041652235.1 Opitutaceae bacterium
TGTTCTCGATCTCGATGGTGATGCGTCCGCCATTCGGCATCGCATCGCGCGCATTGACGCAGAGATTGATGAGCACCTGCTCGATCTGAGTACGATCGCAGCGCACGCTGCCCAACTCCTTGTTCGCGACAAGGGTGATCTCGACATTATCGCCAATGAGGCGCCTGAGCAGCTTGAGAAGATCGTTTATCAGTTCGGGCAAGCGAGTGTCCTCGAAATGCAGGGGCTGGCGGCGGCCGAAGGCCAGAAGCTGCCGCGAAAGCTGTGAGGCTCGCTTGGCCGCTGACAAGGCCTCCCGCAGATACACATTCCGATCGGCAACCTCCAGGGAAGGATCCTGGGCGAGACCGACGAAGCCCAGCACAGCCTGGATGATGTTGTTGAAGTCGTGGGCGATGCCTCCGGCGAGCTGCCCCACAACTTCGAGTTTCTGCGCCTGGCGCAGTTCGTGTTCCAGTCGCGCGCGTTCCGTAAGGTCGGTGAAAACAACAAGCAGCCGGTCGGAGCAGAGGGAGGCGTTTGCCTGTATTCTCCGCACCTCTCCGTCCTTGCACTTGATTTCCGTCTCAATGATGTCCGCCGGGCGCCCGGCTGAAAACGCAATCTGCAGCCGTGAGGCCCACTCCTCCTGCATTCTGGCGCGCTGGACGGGATCCGGCCAGGCTTTCGGCCACCAGGATTCAAGATCGGGAACATCCTTGATCGTATATCCAAAAAGTTCGGTGAACTTCGCGTTGGCAAAAATCACGCGCTGGTGGATGTCGGTGACGAGCATCGCGAGCGGCGAGCTTTCGATAAGATGCCGGTAATGCGCTTCGCTGGCCCGCAACTCCTGCTCCACATACCGGCGAGCCGTGATATCGACAGCCATGCAGACAAACCAGGTTCCCGCATTTTCTCCCGGTATGGGAAAGACCGTGGACTCGGTATAACCGAGTGTCCCATCCCTGCGCCTCACTTCAAATTCGTTTGGCCCCGATGGCTGCCCTGTCTGGGCCACCCGCGCCATGATTTCCGCAAACACCCCGGCGGCTTTTTCTGTCAATACCGTGCCTTTGAGCGTGCGGCCCATCATCTCCTGCGCTGTCCACCCGTAGAATGCCTCGGACGCCTTGTTCCAAAATCGGATCACCCCCTGCTCATCATACCATTGCACGGCCACATGCGGAGTTGTCTGCACACACGCAAGCAAGCGCGCCTCATTGATCTTCAACTGCGTTTCAACCTTGAGGCGCTCCAGCTCGGCCCCCGCACGCGAGGCGCATATGCAGAGAAGGTGGCGAAGCTTTTCATCCTTGGGCACCGGCTTGTCATGCATCAGCACGATAATGCCCAGAACTTCGTGCTTCGAGCCGTGCAACGGCACGCCAATGTACGACGCGACCTTCATCTGTCTCAGCAATTCACTCTTCGGAAAGAGCTCTCGGACGCCTTCGGAATACCAGCCTATCTCGCCGCCCACCACTTTCTCGCAGGGATTATCCGCCAGCAAATATTCGAAACTTGGAGCGCTCTTTCCCTTGGCATAAAACGCACGGGAGCGCATCCGGGCGGTCGTTCCCGCCAGAACCTCCCCCACAAAGGCATAACGCACATCCAAAGCCTTCGAGAGCCGGTGGATCAGATTGGAGAAGAAAACATCTCCGAAGGCCGGATCGGTCGCGGCGTCGGCCAATTCCCAAATCAGGTTTGTGACAGATGTATCTGGCGGGGCGCTGGTCACAGGAGGAAAATAGGGGATGTCCAGCCCGATACGAGATACATTTCAGCGAAAAACGCAAAAGCGCCCGCGTGAAATCATCCCAATCGGACACTACAGCAACTAATGCCCTCTGCTTCTTTAGCGAGGGAAAACCGGCCTGCAGCCGACTCTGCTCAAACCAGTTATGACAACTGGGAGGGATCTAATCCGAGAACTTCCGCAGCCTTGGACTTATCGCCCCTGCAGGCATGTAGCACCATGTCGATATACTGTTTCCGCTGCCCTATGATATAATCGGAGAGCCGGGGCCATTGCTTCACCTCGCGCAGGCGCATGGGGAGTTGTTGGGATGTGATCACTCGTGACTCGGACGTTGAGGCAATCTTGGTCACGATCTGGCACAATTCCGTAAGGTTGCCGGGCCAATGGTAGGCCAGGAGCACAGCCATGGCATCGCCGGTGAATTCGACCAGCGATGCGTCGAAAAGAGGATTGGTGGCGTGAGAGATAAAATGCTTCACGAGCGCGGGCACATCCTCGATGCGCTCGCGCAGTGGAGGCAGATGCACCGGAAGGGAGGCAACGCGATAGAATAGCTCGTCGTGGAATTTCCCCTCGTCCGTGAGACGCTCAAGATCTTCGCTGGTCCCGCAGATCAGGCGGAAGCCATGCGAGGTGTTGCGAAGCACGCTCACTAATTCCGTCTGGATCTCGAGAGGAAGGCACTGCAGATGCTCAAGGAAAAGAGTGCCTCCCTTGGCCTGGCTGACCCAGGTGCCGCCGGCGCCGCTTGAGCCGAGCAGACCCGAGCGGAATCCCTCTTCATTGCTAAGAGAGCAATCGATGCGCACTAACGGAGAATCGGCTGGATTGCTGTTCGCATGCAGCAACTCCGCAAGCGTGGATTTTCCGGTTCCCCGTTCGCCCTGAAGCAGCACGGGGGTGCGCACGCCGGAGAGTTTCTTGATCTGCTGGATAAGCTTCTTGACTGCCGCGCTGCTCCCGACCAGCCGCGATTCGATCTCGGCGGTTTTGGCGGGAGATACTCCCGCGGTGGTTATGCGCTCCGATTGGTATTGGCGGAATTCAATGCCGCGTTTCAAAGTGGAAATCATTTCGTCCACCCGGAACGGTTTTTGCAGATAGTCGAAAGCGCCATACTTGAGAGCTTGGATCGCGCTCTCCGTGCTCGCATAGGCCGTCATGATGATCAGCACGCAATTGGGATCATAGGCTTTGATCTGCTTGAGCAGGGTAATGCCGTCCATCGGCTTCATGTCGATGTCGGCAAGCACGAGGTCGAACCGCTCGGCCTTGTAGCGGGCGAGCGCCTTTTCTCCGTCGGTGGCAAAGGCCGTTGAGAAACCCGTGGGCTGTATCACCGCATCGAGCATTTCGTGGATGGATAACAGATCGTCGACTATGAGAACGGATGGCATTCGATGAAAGGGGATCAGCAGGATATGCGGGAATGGTGTGGGGAGGCAGGATGGCGCATTATTGCAGGCCGCCGGCAACGGCGCCGAGTTGGAAGATGGGGAGGAACATGGCCATGACGATGCCACCGACGACAACGCCCAGGAACACGATCAGCAAGGGCTCAATGAGCGATGTGAGCGCGGAGACCGTGGCTTCGCACTCGACGTCGTAGAAGTCGGCAATCTTGTTCATCATGCCGTCCACATTGCCCGTGGCTTCTCCGGCCTTCACCATGTGCTTCATCATGGGGGGGAAGAAGGCATTGCTCGCGAGCACCTCCGAAACCTGGCCGCCCTGGCTGACGTGGCGCGAGATCTCCGTGCAGGCATCCTCGACTTGCACCTTGCCGGAGGCGGAAGACACAATCTCAAGGGTGCGCAGGATGGGCACGCCCGAGCGGATAAGCGTGGCATAGGTGCGGCAGAAACGGGAGAGCGCAATCTTATGGATTAGATTGCCAAAGATCGGAGCCTTCACGAGGAACTCGTCCTTCACGCGCCGACCCTTCGGCGTGGCAACGAATTTAGCCATGACCTTGTACACTCCAAAGCACCCCAGTCCAATGGCCCACCAGTAAGCCTTCATGAAGTCGCTCAGATCGATGAGCATCTGGGTGGGGGCCGGCAGCTTGGCGCCGAAATCGGCGAACATCGCCGCAAATACGGGAATCACGAAAATGAGCAGCACATTCACCAGGGCGATGGCGAGGCCGATAACCGCGATAGGGTAGGTCATCGCTGACTTGACCTTTTTGGTCAGCCTTACGCTGGATTCGAAATAGCCGGCGACTTTGCCAAGAATTTCCGCGAGCGCACCCGATGCTTCGCCTGCCTCGACCATCGATATGAACAAATTCGGAA
>JBAZHQ010000362.1:0-4788 GCA_041652235.1 Opitutaceae bacterium
CGAGGCTACACCCTCAACCGAAAGTTCCGGCTTTTCAGTGCCCCCCTTGAGGAGGGCGGTAACAGCCTTTCCGAGTTCCTTAAGAAAGGCACGGGCGGACTTCCACTTCATACGAAAGACGAGAATCTGCCGCCCACCTTCGAGCGGGATCGTGACCTTCTTCTGCTTAATTGTGTCAATCATGATGCAATCTCCATTCATTGAGTGTGCAGGAGCCGTTCAGGCTATGCCTCGATGGTCACATCGGCGTCCCATTCCACCATGCTCGACTCTAGGTTGGTTAGGACGAGAGTTGCCTTGTCGAACTCGCCGTCGCCCCACTTCTGATCGCCGGACTTGGTGACCTTGCAGTGGAACTCCTCGCTTGCGAGGGCCACAGTACCGTCCTCATCGGCTTGCGGATCGGGAACAATGAGCGTTGCGTAGGCGTCGAGGATTCCCGCCAGCTTCTTGTCGAAGATTTCAAGGATGCGCTTGGTCTCTGGCACCTCGAACTCGTAGGTTTCCTTAACGCTCTTCACGCGCGAATCGACCGTGTGAGAGATGCCATCGTCACCGGGCTCCTGAAGTTCGGTGGTTTCCTGCTCGGCCTTGGGCGTCACGAGCTTGGTACCGAAGATGTGGACCTTTGCGAATACGGCGTCCGTGTAGGCGGTCGTAGGCACAACGGCGGCTCCGCCGTAGGTGGAGCTCAGAGTGAAGGTTCCAGCCTCAGAGGCCACGACGTAGTAAATCGTGTCCGCCGTCAGGCCCTCGCCAGCGGTGCCGGACTTGAAGCGAACGGCAGCGTTCACCTTGAGGCCGTGGTCGGCCATCGTGACGATGCCTGCCGTGGAAATCGCGCCCGTCGTGAATGTGGCGGCGCGGACAAGCTGTATGACGGAACGACCGGCGTAAAGAGCCTGGGTGGCGTCGTAGGGATGTTTCGGTATCTTGATGGACATATGCGTTTAGCTTTTGGTGTTGATGGCTATTTCTGTAAAAAAGTGGGCTTGGTAGATGAGCAGCTCTGGCGAAGGCTGGACGATGGCGTTCTCCATGTCTGATTCGAAGTGATCGAGGGGCGTCGCGCAGTCTGTCCCGCCTTGGCCGTTTGGATGATAGTCGATGGCCATGGCTGCGGCTGTGGCAGCGGAAAGGGCGTAGCGCCTGTTTCCGGATGCATCCTTGTTGAGGAGAGCGGTTTCAGCGCATTCGACCACCACGCGCACGCGGAAAATGCGGCGAGTCGCGCTGCGCTTAGTCATGATGGCTTCAGGCGTCAAGACCCGGATTGACAGTCCGAGTTTGTTCAGCGCAGCTGTGATTCGCTGACCAAGGTCGCCCTTGCGCTCGGTGATGATCTCATCATCCGCAAAGAAGCTGTCGGCCTTGAGGAGCGCGGCGACCTCGTCCTGAATGTCGAGAATTTTGGCGTAGATGATGGGGTCTGGCATGGCTAGTTTTGTCCTATCATTATGACGCTTTTGATGTAGGCCACGGCTGCATCGTGGGCCGAAGTGGCAAGTTCCGCGTCTGTTGGTAGGACGGACTTGTCTTCCTTCTGGTGCACCTTTTTGCAAAGCAGGTAGTAGACTTCCATGATGCCGTTTGCGGAGGCGTCGTTTGGTCGCGCAAGGATGGCGGTGACGTCCGGGTTTCTCGTGGACGGAATTAGCTGCAGGTCTGGAAATTCGCGGGCGCGGTGTCCATAGGCGACGGGGTGGACGGGAACCGTAAGGGCGCTGCCTGGACGAGCTGAGATGTCGCCGCCATAGTAGCGCTGCGCGATACCGATCGAATCTACGAGGACGCGCACGACGTTTCCGTAAAGCTCCGGCTGGTGGACACCGCGCCGCGCTGCGCCATAGAAATGCGTGCGTGCCCCACCGAGCTTGTTCTTCTTGGAAGAGTCCAGCTTGGTGAAGTGCTTGCGGAGCGTGGTCGCGATTGCGCGCCCCATCGCGCGGCGCATGGCCGGTTCCTTGAATTTCGGGCCGAGATTCTGGAAGGAAGAAAGAGGAGAGGCTACCTTGATTTCGATGCCCATTATGCGGCCTCCTTAAAGTGGAACACGCCTGATGAGTCGAAGCGTCCAAGCCCCGTGGCCTCCAAGGCGCTGCGGAGCGAGCCGCTCATGATCTCGGGTGATGCCTGCAAGCGATCATTGAAGCTCCGCTCCTGCGGCTCGATGCGCTGGCTCGGCTTGATGATGCCCAGAGCGACCGCGTCTTCACGGTCCACGTCCTCCTTCCCCATCCCACTACCAAAATCGAAAGGCTCGTAGTCGTTTCCGAAGCGGTTGATTGCGCGCCAGATCGGATGGTTCTTGAGCGCCACCATTCTGCCGCTCCCTGAGTCCGTAGCGCCTTCGGAACCTACTTCTGCCCTTTTCTTGTTCCACAAGGCTTGCCAAGTTGTCCGAGGGTGGTCGCGGTCTTCAACGCGAAGAAATTCCTCTGCCGGGTAGGCATCAAGAAGGTCTTGGTCCTGACCAGCCTGATCCCACGCATAGCCCCGCGCCTGTGCGCTGTTGGTGTCGAGGATGAGGTTGAGGCGGGCATCGCTGGAAAGGTCTTGCAGGCCGCCTTCCTTCCCCTTGGCGGGCTGATAGTCCATTCCGCCGAGCATCTGCTTGAGCTGGAGGCGCATGGTAGCACGATCGGACGTCCCGGCTGCGAGCTGGCGGGCTCCAGCGTAGGCGCGGGCGATGAATTCGGCCTGAGTGACACCGGCTGAAAAAGCTGCACGCTCGCGAATTTCCGCTGGCAGTTTGTCGAGGTTCCAGGTGCGCCCTGTGGTCGGCAGAACCGACTTCTGGCCCAAATAGTCGAGGGCGTCACGGGAGGGTGCTTCTGCCCAAGAGATCGCATTCGATGCGGTGGACCTGACGGCGCGAGTCTCGATTGAGCGGCTCGCGGCGTGCGACATTAGATCTGCCAGAGCATCCGCCGTCCGCCCGCCCGCCTGCATCTTCTCAAGGAGGTGCGGCAGGTCGCTCTCGAAGGCCGCCATGGCCGCCGCGCGCGCCGCTTTGTCGTCGGTGTCGAGCTGCTCGATCAACACCTTGAAGCGTTCGCGCAGCGGCGCAAGGTCGGTGGCGATGGCCTCGAGAAAGCGCCGCTTGAGCATAGCGGTGGAAACCGAATTCAGCGCCTCGATCGTCGCATTGGCAGCGATTCTCTGGAGGGTTTCGACTGGGAGAAAGTAGGTCATTACGCGGCAAGCGCCTGATCGGCAGATTGGTCGGTGACGATGAGTTCGCGGTAGGTGCGGCCTGCGCCGCGACGGTTTTCAATAAGACGCTGGCGCTCGATCTCGATGAGATGGCAACCGGCGAAGATATTACGCGCCGTTTGATTGTCCTCGAATGTCAGTATCCAACGGCCTTTAGCGGCCTTGAGCGCATCGAGAAGGCGTGCCAAGTCATCGGGCTGAAAAGCCCCATAACATGACCCGCCGTCGCTGAAGTATGGAGGATCGGCAAAGAAGAAGGCATGCTCGCTGTCGTACTGCGGAATCAGCTTTTCCCAGGAGAGCCGCTCGATACAAACGCTGTCCAGGCGTGCATTGAGTTCGCGCAGGGCTGTCAGCCGGTTGGCCCGGCTTCCCAGCGATGCGCCGCCGGACACCTTGGACGTGCCGAAGCTCCGCCCCTGCCCACCGAAGCTGATCTTGTTGCGCACAAACCAGCGGGCCACGCGTTGAATCTCTGTAAGCCCCGGTTGGGCGAGCATGTCTGCAAGTTCGCGGCGCGAATTGAGCGTCCACTCAATCTCGAACAAGAGCGCGTCGAGGTGATAACGAACGTTGCGGAAGAATGCGACCAGATCGCCGTCCACGTCGTTGTAGACCTCAATGTTACTGCGGGGTTTGGCAAGGAGCAGAGACGCGCCTCCACCGAACACTTCCACATAGCACTTGTGCGACGGTAAGAGCGGTAGCAGATGCTTAAGCAGGCGGCGTTTCGCGCCCGGCCAGCTTATGGGTGATTTGACAGGTTTAGAGTCCATTCATTGAGTCTCGTGTGAAGTTCTGTCGTGAACTGCGGACAAGTTCTACAGGGGCATGACTGGCCATTTCGCCGGTGATTGCCGAATCGGCTAGGTCGATCAGGAATTTTCCGGCCGCGACATCCCGAAGAAGTGTTAACGCGGCTTCAGTCTGCTTGGCGCGATCCTCGTTCGTGTTGATCTGCACCGGAAAACGGGAAAGCAGACGGTCACGAATGAGCACGAGTGCCGGGCCACGTAACTTGACGGGAATAGTATCTCCAAACGACAGCGTATATTTGGTGCCGACGTAACCACGCACCTCCTGCGTAACCTCGGCGATCACGCCGTCCAGCGGGTCGGATTGATTCTCTGCCAGCGCCATTTCGCGGCAGGCCTCCAGTTCGGCGGCTGCCATCTTTTCGAGGACGTCGGTCTCTGTTAATGTGATCCAGCTCATGATTGTTTGCGTTCAAGGCAACCGCCCCGAAGGGCGGCTGAATGGGAACGCAAGTGCTTAGGATTTGGAAACGGTAAACTTGCGGATGCCCAGCGCGCTTGTGATCGCGATCAGTGAGTAGTGAGACACGGCGATCTCCCAGACCTTGCTGTTGATCTGGCGCTTGTAGACCTTCAGGCCGCCGCCCGATACGAATCGCTTGATGTTGCTGGGATCCTCACCGTCGAGGCCGGGAGCCGCGTTATACATCAGCACCGTATCGCCGACAAAGCGTGCGAGGCTGCCCGCATTGTTGCGGAAGAGTGCTTCCATCGTTGCCGCACTGGCGGACAGGTAATTGCCGACCTGTTGGATGGT
>JBAZHQ010000363.1:0-4769 GCA_041652235.1 Opitutaceae bacterium
CAAACGCCGCCCGAAAAACTACCCCCGCATGACCAAGCCGCGCCACCAGTATCGGCACTTCCGTGCCCTTAATGCTTACTGATCTTCCTTTTGAATTTAAGCGCCATTCACGTATTACGTGACAAAGTCTCCAAGGCGCAATGATCTGCGCCACCACTCTCCGAGCATTTCCTCCCGAGCTGTTTGTCACTCGAAGCAGCCTTCCTAAAACGCCCCACTCTGCTTTGTCACGTAATACGTGACAAAGGCATGCGAAGCGATGCGGGGGGGCACGCGGCTGTGAGGTGCAGTAGATATTCTCACTATCGCGCTCGCTGCTTGTTTTTCATATTCCTTATTCCCCGGATGTTTATTTTCCGTTAATCACCATCGTATGAGCGAAATCCCGCCACTGCTCGCCTCGCCACTCCCGCGCATGATTCGCATCGCTCGGATCGACGGCTGGTCGATCTTCGGCGTCGCCTTTCTCTTCGGGGTGATATCGATCTGGCAGGGAGAATTAACCGGCGCGGTAGGTGGCATCATCGCGGCGGCAGCAGGAGCGGTTGAGGTCTATGGAGCCAGACAACTTTCCCTCCGAAAAATCGAAGGGCTGGGCTGGCTCGTCGCCAGCCAACTCGGCCTTCTCACAGCCATCGACTGCTACTGCGCCTGGAAACTCACCCACCCTGCTATTGGCGCGCTGAAGGCTTCTCTTCCGGGGTTTGTCGGCGAACTCGTCGCATCCTCGGGCCAGTCCCTCGATGAGCTGCTGCGACTCGTCTATCCCCTCACCTATGTCACCCTCGCCATCGTCTCGCTCTTCTACCAAGGAGGCATGGCCTTCTACTACCTGCGAAAAAGCAAGACCTTGAGCGCCGAGTTCGAGCCATCGGAATAGTGGCCCATTTCGCCTGAAGAGCAGATAGCCAGGTACAATCCTACCGCGGCAGCCGCAACCAAAGAAGCCAGACGCCAGAAGCCGGAGGCCAGGAAGGAAATCGGATGTCGGCGGTCGGAAGTCGGTACGAACCCGCATTACTGCGTCGAAAAGCTCGTACCATAGGGGAATCGTCGCAGCCATGCACGATCCGGAGAGACAGTAGAACATATCCAGCGTAGCTAACCGTGGGAGCATAGGCGCCTTGTTGGCTTGTTTCTTGTTTTTGCTGGAATTGCCAACACGAAGCCGGTGCCCTCGCGGTTAGCGCAGCGGCTTATGCTCCCTGACACTGCCTTCTTGAGCATTCACCATATTCTGCAAAGCTTACCAGACCCTCATGCTTGCCAGCCCTGCTTGCCTTTTCGATCCCCTGCGGATCGCGGCATCCGATCTCCACCCTCTTCGGAGCACGGCATTTCAGGACTATCGTCCTGGGGTATCTTCGGATTCTATCTGTCTTATCACCAGTGTGTTGGGTCGGCTACCGCCATTTTCTTGCAACTTCGCGGCCCTCAACGGGGTTTTGGGGACGAACGATGAAACTCCAGTGCACACACAACCCTCGGGTCTGATCTCCCCGGAAGATTTTACCTCCTTCATGCGACGCTATCAGGACATGGTGTTTTCCACTTCGGCTCGAATCCTGGGAAACGAGGCGCAGGCGGAAGATATCTCGCAGGAAGTCTTTCTCAAGGCTTACGAACATTGGGACGACCTGCAAACCGGCCCCGCCGCCGGCGGCTGGCTGAAAACCGTGGCCACCAATCTCTCAATCAACCATCTGCAGCGCTATCGCAAGCGCTGGCGTTTCTTCTCCGAGTTCGCCCGCCATGACGACGAAGGCGGCGAAGAGGATGGGACGCCCGTCGAGTTTGCCGCTCCCGATGAGTTCTTTACCGAAATGCAGCAAGGCGAACGCCGCGCCTGGATCGAGAAGGCTCTCGATGAGCTTCCCCAAAACCAGCGCGTTCCCCTCGTTCTGTTTCATTTCGAGGACATGCCCTATGACGAGATCGCCCGCCGGCTCGGCGTGTCGCTCGCCAAGGTAAAAACCGACATTCTCCGCGGCCGCAGCGCCCTCGCCAAGATCCTCTCCCGCGGCGCCGGCCGTGAACAATTCGCCTAACCCTCCGCTCCATCATGAATCCCGAAAACGAAAAAGATCTGGAGCAGTTCATTCACCGCTCTCTGCGTTCCCTCCCCGAGCGTCGCGCCCCGCTTACCCTCGAGCATCGCGTGATGGCCGCCATCGCCGCCCGTCAATCCATACCGTGGTGGCATAAGTCCTACGCTTATTGGCCGCTACCCGTTAAGATCGCCTTCCTCTCCGCCTCGCTTCTGGTCCTCGCCGGCATCTATAGCCTGCATATCGCAGGCGGTTCCGCACTGAGAGACTGGCTGCACAGCGCCGCAGCCCATCTCAATCCGCTCCGGATCACGGCCAATGCCATCGGCGACTCCGGAGCCATCGTTTACCGCAGCATTCCTCCGCTCTATATCTATGGCGCTCTCGCCGTGATCGGCTCCCTTTACGCCGCTCTCTTCGGGCTCGGCGCCGCCGCTTACCGCACTCTCTTTTCCAACCGTTGACTTTAATAACATCATGAAACCCCTCCCATTCTCCCTGAGGCATCTCTCCATCCTCGCCGCGTTTATCGCCTTAACCTGGGTCGCCTGGGCTGAGGATTCCGGCTCTAAAGTACAACCCGCATCGAGCGCGACGATGACAGTCGATCAGACAGCCGCTCCTGCACCCGACAGCGCTGCGACTGCCGACTTGGCAACATCTCCAGCGGCACCCTCACCGGCAGAGGCTCCGACCGTAGCCGAGCCTACCGCTGCTCCCACTGCTCCGATCCCGGCCGCAGTAGTCGAAGCCGCTCCCGCCCCCAAGGCTGAGCAACCTGAAGCAGTCGAGGCAACGTCCTCTACCACTCCCACCGAGGCTCCAGCGGTCAAAGTCGATTCAGATACGAAGTCCGACGACAAACCTGTCGCAAAGGACGAGAAGCCCGCCAAGAAGAAGAAGCACTTCCTTCAATCCGGCCCCAAGGCCTTCCACTCCCAGGCCGACGCTCCTTCCTTTGGCAATCATACCGTCATCGCCGGTGAGAAACGCAACGAGATCGTCTCTATCTTCGGCAACACCTCAGTCGAGGGGGAAGTCGAGAGTGACGCAGTCGCTGTCTTCGGTAATAATAATGTGTCCGGCAAAGTGGGCAGCGATGCGGTCGCCGTCTTCGGCGAGAATAAGATATCCGGCAAGGTAGGAGGCGACGCAGTCGCTGTCTTTGGTAATCTCACCGTGAATGGGGAGGTCAATGGCGACGCAGTCGCCGTCTTCGGCAACATGGCCCTCGGTCCCAAAGCCAAGGTGAACGGCGAGTGCGTCAACGTCTTCGGCCACGTCACCCGCGACCCACTGGCCGAAGTAGGCAACATTCAGGAAGTCATGTCCTTTGCCATGCTCGGAAGTTTGGGCTCCTGGCTGCAGAACTGCATCCTGCGCGGACGCCTCCTTTGGTTTGGCCCCGGATTGAGCTGGGCCTGGATCTTTGCCGGCGCCCACCTGCTCTTCTATTTCTTCCTGGCATTGATCCTGAGAAAACCCACTGAGAGGTGCGTGGACACGCTTGTTGAACGCCCGGGCATGTCGATCTTCGCCGCCCTTCTGGGTATTATCCTCCCGCCCCTGGTCATCGTGCTCCTTGCAATCACCGGCATCGGCGCCGTCCTGATTCCATTCTTTGTCATCTTCCTGTTTGGCGCCTCCTTCTTTGGACGCACGGTGATGCATGCCTGGATTGGCCGTCCGATAACGAGACTCTTCGGCCCCGGCCCCTTCTCTCACATCGCCTTCGCCGTGCTTGTCGGCGGCATCGTCATCTCGCTCCTTTACTGCGTCCCGGTCGTCGCGTTCATGGTTCACGCTCTTCTTGGAATCATCGGCTTCGGCGTCGTCATTTTAGCTATTTTCACGAGCATCAAACGCGAGAAGAAGTCCACGCCTGCCGCCCCTGCTGCTGTGCCTCCTGTTCCGACGCCTGCGGTTCCCGCACCGGCAGCTCCCATGGCAGTCGCGCCCATGGTGTCACCTATCGCACCCCTGCCTTCAGACGCAGCTTTCCCTCCGGCAGCACCACTGGGCCAGCCTCCTGTTTCTCCCGCGGGTTTCGCCTTCGAGCCCGCCGCCCAGCCGCCCGTTGTCCAGCCCATTTCCGCAGCCGCTCCAAGGTATCTGCCTCTAGCTGCGGCACCCGCGCCTTCCACGACCGCCGCTCCGGTCGTCGCCTCTTCCCTTCCCCGTGCATCCTTCTGGATTCGCATGGGAGCCCTCCTCATCGATGTAATCCTGGTGTGCCTGCTGATGAAATGCATCAACACCGTGCTCCCAAGCCGCATTGAAATCCACTTTGGCCCCGGTCTATTCTTCTTCATGGCGCTCTACGGCGCCCTCATGTGGAAGCTGCGCGGCACCACCATCGGCGGCATCATTTGCAAACTGCAGATCGTGCGTACCGACGACCGCCCGCTGGACTGGGCCACCTGCATCGTTCGCAGTCTCGGGTGCGTGCTCTCCGCCTTCGTTGTCGGCCTGGGCTTCATATGGATCGCCATCGATGACAACCGCGAATCCTGGCACGATAAGATCGCCGGCTCCGCCGTCGTCAGGCTGCCCGCAAGCAAGCCCCTCGTCTAGATTTCACAGGCAATTGCCACGAAAAGGCACGGCGCGGCGGAGCCGCAACCAAAGAGGCCAGATGCCAGAAGCCGGAAGCCAGCAAGGAAGTCGGGCAAACCGGGGCTGTCAGCGGTCGGCTTTCGGCTATCGGAGAAGTCCCACGAG
>JBAZHQ010000364.1:0-4747 GCA_041652235.1 Opitutaceae bacterium
TGAGCTGACATGGAGTGCGCAACTGCGCCTTGCAAGCGGCGCGCAATCGGAGCTCCCCCCGGACGCTCTCTTCAAGCTGGCGGCAGGCAGCCAAGTCCGCCACGAAGGGCGTTTGTGCACAGTGCAAGCGGACTTCGAGGTGATTGCAGCCGGTGGGCGCGAGATCCGAGCTTGTCAGGCGGGGCAGTTGCTTCACGCGCAGGGCGAACCCGACACCGTTTGGGCCGGAGCCAAGCTGCAATTGGACCGCAGCAATATTATCCGCCTGTCCAGCGGCCAGACCGGAATGCTGCAGGCAAACTCGCACGCGCAGCTCGATAATGGCGAGGCGGTGGATTGGGACGTCGATAGCGTATGGCTCGCGCGCTTCATGGATGGCGTGCCATTGGTTCTGTTGCGTCGGGCAGTTTATGCGGAGTTACGCGGACTCGTTAACGAATCGTGTGCCGGCGTAAGCGCCACGCCCTCTGACGTGTGGCGCGTTCTGCTTGGAGTGCACGATTGTTTTCTCGACGGATCGATCCCGTTTCGCGCAGGCAAATGCTCGCTCGCGCGCTCTCCCGATTTTCTGATCCGTTTTTTGCGCGAATTCGGCAGCACGGATTCGTTGCGCGAGCAGATGGCGGAGCAGTTCGGCTTCCGAGTGGACGCCGCCGATGTGCGCTTGTCGCCCACTGCATTCGCGAGCGCCAATCTGCGCGCCTTGCTCCGCCGCGTCGCGACGGATGCAACGCTTAATTCCGAATTGCTGTCGCTCAGCCACAAGGTGCCGTGCTGGACCCAGCTCGGCGCATATTACCGCAAGCGCGAAACCTGGCCCTGGGAGATCACTCGCGAGGTCTATTTCACGTTTGTAGATGTGAGCTATAGGCAAAACGCCGAGTAGGAGAGCTCGCAAAGCGCCGCGCGGCGGCAGGGTCAGCTTGCTAGCAAGGTATCGGTGCGCGCAGCGAACGCGGGCTTGTAAGCGCGCGCATTTCCCCAATACCTCGGGGTCTCATGAAAGTTGAATTCTACGGACACGTCCGCCAGTACAAGAACCTCCAGAAGGAAATTGACGCCAACATGCAGGCAGTGCTGTTGAGCGGAAATTATGTGCAGGGACCAATGCTCAAGCGTTTCGAGGGCGAACTGGCAGCCTATCACGGCACCAAGTTCGCTGTCGGCCTGGGCAACGGCACCGACGCCATCTGGCTCGCCCTCATGGCGCTGGGAATCGGTCCCGGCGACGAGGTCATCACGCACCCCAATACGTTTTTCGCCACGGCGGAAGCGATCTGGATCGCCGGAGCCATTGCGGTCTTCGTCGATTGCGACCCGAGGACAAAGTGCATCGATCCGGCGAAGATCGAGGCCGCCATCACTCCGAAAACGAAGGCGATCATCCCGGTGCATTTGTACGGCCAATGCGCCGACATGATTGCGATCAAGAAGATCGCCGATAAGCACAATCTCAAGCTCATCGAGGATAACGCGCAGGCCATCGGTGCAGCCGGCCCCGGTTTCCGGATCGGCCAGCTCAGCGATGCGGCGACGACCAGCTTCATCATTCAGAAAAACCTCGGCACATTTGGCGATGGCGGCGCGCTCGTCACCAACAACGCCGATATCGACGCCAAGGTTCGCAAGCTGCGCAACCACGGTTCCACTGCCCGCAACGTTCACAGCTACGGCTTCAACAGCCGCCTCGATGATATCCATGCGGCCGTTCTAAGCGCCAAACTCAAGTGCATCGACAAATACAACGACCAACGTCGCCAGTTGGCGACCCGCTACACGGCTGGCTTGAAGGACTGCAAGACCTTCACGTTGCCCGTCGAGCTGCCCGGCTATCGTCACGTGTTCCATCTCTACGTCATCGAGACGAAGAATCCGGCGAACCGCGACAAGCTTCTGGACTTCCTGGTCAAGGAAGGCATCGATGCGAAGAATCACTACTCGATCGCGATTCATAAGCAGGAAGGGTATCCCTGGGGCAAAGGCGCGCGTATCGTCGGCAGCGTGGCCAACGCGGAAGCCAATGCGGCGACCTGCATCAGCCTCCCCATGTTCCCCGAGCTGACAACCGAGGAGATCGATTACGTCATCTCCAAGGTCAAGGAATGGGATAAGGCGAACGCCTAAAACGGATTGAACTTTCGAAAGGGTGTCTGGCGCGATGCCAGGCACCCTTTTTGCTAACCACCCCTCTTTCAAATTATGAGCAAATATAAAGTCCTTATCGTCGGCATGGGGAAGCGTGGCATGCACCATGCCACTTCCTTCAATGCCAATCCCAAATTTCAAGTCGTCGGCATCTGCGATATAGATCAGAAGCGCCTCGATGAGGCGGCGGCCAAGCTCGGCAATCCCGCGAAAAGTTCCGATGCCGCCTCGCTCGCGAAAGCCGTGAAGCCCGACGTGTTCTGCTTCTGCACGCTGCCCAATCTTCGCACACCGATGATCAAGGCGGCGCTCGAAAGCGGCGCCAAGCTGATTGCGTTCGAGAAACCCCTTGCGCTCACCAGCGCGGAGATGCTGGGCATCCGCGATATGATCCGCAAAGCGGGAGCCAAGGCCGTCGTCAGCCACCAGCACCGCTATGGCGTGCACTACCAGAAGATAAAAGAGATAGTGGCCAGCGGCGCGCTCGGCCGCGTGCATACCGTTTATGGCACGGCGACCGGTTGGATGACGCATATGCTTTCGCATCTGATCGACTACACCTGTTGGTTTAACGGTTACGTCCCAGGAACCTGGGCGATGGCGCAGGCCGCAGGGCGCGCCAAGCTGGGCGACAACCATCCGTCGCCTGATTACATCGCGGGTTTCGTGCAGTTCGCCAACGGCGTGCGCGGCATCTACGAATGCGGCGCGGGCGCGCCCGACCAGCCGGAAGTCGCCAAATGGTGGGGCAAGAATCGGATTGGCGCGCAGGGCACCGAAGGCTTCGCCGAGGTGCTGACCAACGGCGGCTGGCGCGCTGTCACGAAGAGCGGCGGCTATCAAAGCGGCGACGGCGCGATGAACTACGATCTCGATATGCCGCCCTACATCCAGGAGATGGCGGACTGGCTCGACGACGATGGCAAAGTGCACCAGTGCAATTTGGAGCACGCCTGCCTCGTCGCCGAGATCATGCTGGCGATGCAACGCTCGGCGTGCGAAGGCGGCCAGGTGGCGCTGCCCCTCATTGCGGGTGCCGACGAACAAGCGATGTTAAAATCCAAGCTCGCCGACAAACCTGTGATGGTCTCTTGCGAGCAGAATAAAAAGGAATTTGGCCTGGCTTAAGCGGGCCGCGCACAAATAAAGGGCAGGCGTGCGCCTGCCCTTTATGCTGAGAACGAGATTGGAAATGCCCCAGCCAAATAGCTTCGCCGATCTTTCGCTGCCCCCCGGTGCGATGCACCGGATGCAAGCCGTCATCCGCGTTGAAGCCTGCTGAGGCCGGTCAGGTCCGGAAGAACTCCCGGGTTGCGTCGATGCGGGCCCGCACGGCACCGCCGAGCAGCAGTTCGCGGCAGGGAGCCAGCCCCTCCTGAATATTGCCGATGCGACCGGCGATCCTGAGCCCCGCGGCGGCGTTCAGCACGATGGTATCGACCAATCCCCGAGGCCCGCGACCGCCGAGCACGGCGTCCACCAGGGCCAGATTGTCCTTGATGTCACCCCCGATGAGATCGGAGAACGGCGCCTGCTCCAGACCGAAATCGGAAGCGCGCCAAGTGTCCGAAATATAGCCCATGCGGCCGACGCCCTGAACCTGGTTCTCAGTGGCTGTCGTCAGTTCGTCGATGCCTCGCCCTTCGCCGATGACGCCATGCACCGCCAGTCCGGACTCGGTGCCGAGCGACGTGAGGGCATGGGCCAGCTTCTCCACCCACGATGGGGAGAACACCCCCAGAATGATGTTGGCGGGACGACCCGGATTGATCAGGGGGCCGAGAATGTTGAACACCGTGCGCCGTCCCTGCGCGGCGAGCGCCCTGCGCACAGGGGCGATGTGCTTGAATGAGGGATGGTAGTTGGGGGCGAAGAAAAACACATAGCCCAACTGCCTGAGGGCTTCCTGCAATTTCGCGGGCGGAGCCGAAATGTCGAACCCGAGGGCGGAAAACAGGTCCGCGCTGCCGCACTTCGAGGTGACGCCTCGATTGCCGTGCTTCATGACGGGCATGCCGGAGCAGGCGAGCACCAGAACGACCAGGCTTGAGACATTGAAACCGCCTGCATGATCTCCTCCCGTGCCAACGATATCGATGGCTCGCGGCGCCCATTCCTGGACGCCGGGATCGATCGCCACGGAGCGGAATGCGACTGCAAAGGCCGCAACCTCGGCAGGGCTTTCCCCCTTGTCGGAAAGAGCGATGAGGAAGTCCCCCTTCTCCGCATCGGCGACATCGGAAGCCGCCAAATCCCTGGCGGCGGCGTCCACCTGGGCATCGGACAAATCTCTACGGAAACGAAGTTGCTCAGTCAGGGTAGCTAGCGAGGACATGGCGGTGATTTCATTCAGTGATGCAGCCGGGCGGAGCCTCCTCAGGCTCCGGCGATCAATCCGCGTTCGCTCTTCTTGGCGAAGTCGAGCATGCGGCATACTTCGTCCGATCGAGCCGCCTCATGGGATTCCAGTTTTTCTATCGCCTGGGAGCGATTGAGCCCCTCGCGATAGAGAATCCGGTAAACGATCTTCACCCGGTCAATTTGCTCGGGAGTGAAACCGGCACGCTCAAGCCCCACCTTGTTGATGGCGCGTACAGTGGCC
>JBAZHQ010000365.1:0-4715 GCA_041652235.1 Opitutaceae bacterium
CTGCTTGCTCGAACGAGCGGACATGTCGTACATGGCAATCTGATATCCGCGGCCAATCCTGGCCGTGAACGCGATCTTGTTGGGATCGGCACGACTCCAGTCCGGCTCCGCGCAGTAACCGCTGATGCCGGTGGCGAGGCGCGAGGGAGCGCCGCCGCCCGCGCCGATCACATAAAGCTGCGGCCCGCCCGCAGCATCGCTCGTGTACACGATGCGGGAACTGTCGGGCGAAAAACAGGGCGACGCCTCCACGGCATCGGTGCGCGTCACACGGCGAATCCGCCTGCCCTGGGCATCGCCGACATAAACGTCCGGGTTGCCCTCGCCGCTGAGCACCATGGCCACCGACTGGCCGTTCGGGCTGAAACGGGCGCCGCTATTGGTACCCTTGAAGGAGACAAACGAAGTGCGTTGATAGGAGCGCAGATCGATCTGAAAGATATCGGGGAAGCCCGATTTGTAGAAACTGGTATAGACGACGCGCGTGCCGTCCGGCGAGAAGCGGGGCGAAAGAGCCTGGGCGTTGTCATGCGTGATCTGCTTCACTTCGCCGAAGAACAGGTCGCTCACGTAAATCTCCTTCTTTCCCGTGCGCTCGCTGATGAAAGCGAGCTTCGCCGCAAAAAACCCCTTCAATCCCTGAAGGCTGGTTTTCTCCACGGCTACATCCGCGGCCTTAAGGAGAGCGTTGCGGGCGCTCGTCCCGCTCACCGTCTCGGAGCACACCGGCGTGCCCGCAGAGCCCTTGGTCACATCCACCCGCACTTGGTTGCCGCCGAGCTGCGTGAACTTGATGGAAAACTGCCCCCCGCTCGCCAGGACGTGATAGCGACCGTGTGCCTGGAAGGCCTGCTGGGCGAGAGCGTTGAGCTCGGGCGTGTTTGCCGAGACCTGCACGCCGAGCATGCGTGAATCGACATCGACTGTGACGTTGCCGATCTTGCGGGTCTGCGCTTGTGCGACGCCTGCCATGAGGCCGGCGAGAAGGAAAAGAAGCGTCTTTTTCATGAATGCGTGAAAATTCGATTGAGCCGGCTGGCGCGCGGCGATCAAGCCGGGACAGTCGCACGCCGGTCTTTGCTAATCCAGCTTTCTATTTTACACCCCGGGCTCGCTTCACAACGTAAAAGAGTTTCCATATTGAAGCTTCCCCTTAACGCCGTGACGACTGACGAACTCAAAAGCCACCTCAAGAAAGTCAAGTATCCCGGCTTCAGCCGCGATATCGTCTCCTTCGGGCTGGTGCGATCCGCCATCCTGGCAGGCGGCAAGGCACAGGTGTCGCTGAGCGTTACAACGAGCGATTCCAAAGTGCCCCGGCAGTTGAAGCAGGAAATCGAAAAATGCCTCCTCGAAATCCCGGGAGTCAACGAGGTCTCCGTCGAGATATCCGTGCAACAGGCCTCCACGCCCGGAACCTCCGCGAGCGCCAACGCCCAGGGCGCTCAGAGCCGGAAACGCATCAAGTACGCGATCGCTATCGCGTCCGGCAAAGGCGGCGTCGGCAAAAGCACGTTCGCTGTGAATCTCGCCTGCGCGCTGGCTCAGGTGCTTGCACAGGAGGGCAGGCCCAAACGGGTGGGTCTCATGGACTGCGACATCTACGGACCGAGCGTGCCTTTGATGATCGGCCTCACCGGCAGGCCCCTTGTGGAGGGGGAAGGCGCCGAGGCGCAGATCATTCCCATGGAAAAGCATGGGGTTAAGGTAATGAGCATGGGTTTCCTGGTGGACGAACATACTCCGATCATCTGGCGCGGTCCCATGATCATGAAAACCGTGCAGCAGTTTGTTCAGAATGTGAACTGGGGCGATCTGGACGTTCTCATCGTCGACCTGCCCCCCGGCACTGGAGACGCGCAGCTTTCGCTCGTACAAACACTTCCCCTCGACGGTGTGGTGATCGTCACAACCCCGCAACTTGCCGCCACCAATATCGCCCTCAAAGGCGGCCTCATGTTCCAGAAGGTCAACGTGCCCATTCTCGGTGTCGCCGAGAACATGAGCTACTTCGTGGATCCGTCCGGAACGAAGCACACCCTCTTCGGAAAAGGCGGTGGCATTGTGGTCGCGGAAAAGCTGGGAACCGTGTTGCTCGGAGAGGTTCCTCTGCTTCAGGAGATCCGTGCAGGAGGCGATGAAGGCAGGCCGGTGGTTGCTCAAAATCCTTCGGGCGAAGCGGGGAAAATTTTCTCTTCGATAGCCAGGGCTCTTCTATCGCAGCTCAGATCAAAGATTTCCTGAAGGGAAAAAACTACGGATTGCGATCTCGTAATAGCAGGCGTTGACAAGATTCACGGAAACAATCTGTGTATAAGCGGCTTCAGTTTATATATAATAATGACTCTTCCTCCGAAAAGTTTCGAGAACTCGCGTGAGTTTGTGAAACAATCGAGTCTCTACCAGGAGTTTCTGGCAGAGCGCGAAGAGATCTTGCGTCACAAGTGGCTGGAGTCTGAGCGTTTGGGCTATGACATCGGCTTCGAACGGGCGCTCCTCGACTGGATCCGCAAACATCGCGAAGGCTGGCGCTCGGCACGTCGATCCCAGCTTAGCGCGCAACAAACCGCTCAAGGAAGCAGTTTCCCTCCCTTTCCTTCCAACCAGTTGAATTCACGGCAGCCCTCCCATGAGCTGCGAGCCTCCTGAGGACTGGGCTCGATCAGAATAGCCCCGATCTGGCAAAAGATAGGTCCCATTAGCCCTATCAGTCCCATGCCAATCTCGACAAAAAAACCGGGCTCACATGGCCCGGAAATTTATTGAGAACCAGTATATCGACCTTTACTTGATCTCTTTGTGAAGCGTGTGACGCTTGAGATGCGGATTGTACTTCTTCTTCTCGATGCGCTCGGTGACGGTCTTCTTGTTGCGCGTGGTGAGGTAACGCGAGACGGGTTTGCCCTCTTTGCGGGCCTCAGTGCATTCCAGAGTGACGAGTTCTTGCATGATAAAATGGGTTGAACGGTCAGAGAAAAGGACCGTCCTGCCTCAGCGCAAGCTTTGTTTTCTGGGGAAGGGCGCCCGTCACGGCTCCCGGCTTGCATCAATCCCGACCTATTAACAGGGCATACCCTTGTTGGACCAAATCAGATGTACGCTGCAATTTAAACTGAAACACTGATGTTACACGATTCTCCAACCCATCGGCATCGAAAGCGATGCCGCTACACTCCCAAACAGCGAAGTCGGGCACGGAAACCGCAGTGCTTTGATGGCTTGTCTTTTGCCTTTGCTGAGAATCGCCATCACCGCACTGCGGTTGCCGTGCCCGGCGCCGCCTACCCGGCCGTCATCTTCTTTTCCGTCAGCGGCAGCATGATGCCGCGCCGGAAAAGCGTCACTTGCCCGGTGCTCGATGAAACGACGATGGCGATGCTTTGAGTGACCACGGTGATAGCCGCAGCCGCCGCATGCCGGGAGCCGAGGCCGCTGGGGAGATTGTGCTCCACGTCCGTCGCCTGGAGAAGGCTGCCGGCCGATTCCACCACCCCGTCGCCCCGGATGAGAAAGGCGCCGTCCAGCGAAGAAAACTCCTTGACCGTCTCGTCCATGAACGGATTGAGGATGTTGCGGTCCTCCTCTTTGTATCCGTAAAACGGATTCAAAACAAGGGGCTTGGAGAGCTTCTCCACCTTCTCATGGTCGCCGACGACGAAGAGGCAGCCCACGGAGCGGCCTTCCCTGCCCTCGACGGCCAGCTCGGTCGCGACACCCACGACGCGCTCCAGCACCTCGGGCTTCACGTCTTCGGGCAGCAGATCGTGCGGCCCGGTCAGAAGGGCCTGGAACTCGCGCTCCACATCGACCACGACGAGGGTGTCGAACTGGTTGCTCCCCGTGACGCCGCCAAGACAGCAGATGCGATCAGCAAAGTTGATCACCCCGCGCGTGAGGGCGACGAGCAATGCGCTGCGCAACTGGGCTAGGCGCTGGCGGGAGTAGGAGCGCACCTGGATGGTCGCCACCTTGCCGGCTTTCTCCTCCCCAAAAACGGACTCGATGGGATTCCGCGTCACCAGGATCGTCTTTACCTTCGTCGCCAGAACAGTCGGCTCGATGCCTCCGATGAAAGTGTCTCCAAAGACCATGAGCGCGCTGCAGTCCGAGCCGCTGGCAAGCCGTTCCGCTTCGCGCTGCATCAGCCTGTTGACCTTGTTCTGCAGGGCCTGGACCGGGCGAATGCCGCCGAGCCCTCCCACAATGCGCTCGTGGAGCGCGTCAAGATCCGGAGCGGAAGCGAGGCTTTCCACAAAGTCCGGCTCCTTCATCAACCGCGCCAGACAGGCCAGCACCTGGAGGTAATCGCGGGCCTGTTCACCCGCGATAAGCATCATGATGATCCGCACGCGCTCCTCATCTTTCGCGCCGTCGTGCCGGATGCCGATTCTGCTGCGCCCGATGGCAAGCACGTAACGCCTCGTCATTTTGGAGCGCACATGGGGAAGAGCCACCCCGTTGCCGAGATAGGTCGTCATCGTGCTCTCCCGGGCAAGCAATCCCTTTAAGAGCGTCTCGGGCTTGAGATCGGGGAATTTCATCACCGATGCGGCAAGCAACTCCTGCAACGCACCCTCGAGATCGAGGCTGTGCAGTTCGACGATGCGGCTGCGTGTGATGAGTTGGTCGAGCCGCATAGGTCGGAAAATGCTTATTTCTCCCAATTGAGCGCACCCTTCTTCATTTCGTAGAAAAGGCCCAGGACAAGGACGCCC
>JBAZHQ010000366.1:0-4678 GCA_041652235.1 Opitutaceae bacterium
ACCAGCTCCGATCCAAAGAACAGTGCGTAAGACGCCGCCGCACCCGCCGCCATTCCGAAAGCCGCGAGCGCGCTCTCATCGAGCCGGGGCGCGGCAGTTATGGCAGTGTGGATGCGACTGGTGCTCATTACGTTCGTAATATCGATCCGACCGATGCTCCGGTCAAACGATAGGATTACCTAAATTGATAGGTAGTAGTACGCAGGTCCATAGTACAACAACGAGTTGCGAGTTTTCATAAATCGCATCGCAGGTGCCGGCCCTGCGCATCCGACTCATTTCCGAACAGACAAAACTCCCCTTATGAGACACTATATCTCAACTTTGCGCATATTGGAGACGCTTCCCCTATGTCGCGAAGACTTCGACGAAGGGGTGCAGGTTTGTGCCGACTTCCGACCGCCGACTTCCGATTTCCTTGCTGGCCTCCGGCTTCTGGCCTCTTTGGTTGCGGCTCCGCCGCTCCAGGCCCTCTCTTTATTTACCCGCCTTCCCTAGCTTTCCAATTGTGCCCGGATTCATATTACAAAGCGTATTCATATCCTGAATCCGGTTCGCGTTGATTCGCGACTTAACGAGACGCCTCCATCGCTCCCATCACCTCGGCATGCGGCAGCACCGCCACTGCGCACCGCTCATCGTTGATCCCATAACTGATCAGCCACTCAGCGTTGTTGCATTCCTGCCTGTCCTGCGAAGCTTCAGCGAAGGTGGAAGCTGGTCGAACGGGCCCTTCTGGCCTCTGGCCTCTGCCCGCAGGGCACCCTGAGCTTGTCGAATGGGTTGCTTCTGCCCGCAGGGCACCCTGAGCTTGCCGAATGGGTTGCTTCTGCCCGCAGGGCATCCTGAGCTTGCCGAATGGGTCGCTCTTCCTCCTTATCGCCGCCCCGCACGGATACACCACTTCCCCGACGGGCGGATTCAGCCTCGGCAGAATGTTCTGCGCGCCAAAGGGGTTTCCCAAACCGAGGGGATGCAGGGGCCTGCTCACGGCCGCGAAAGGCGGTTTCGCGTCGAATTGGTATGCACTCGGCACATACCGGTAGCCGACTGGCGAGTCGTGCACGGAATGGCAGAAGGAGGTGTACAGCCCGTCCGTGAGCACGGGCGCAGCGCCCCCCCGGAGTTCTCCGTGCTCCTCCGCGCTGTTCCCCGCACTCCAGTCCGTGCAGTACGCATCCTCAAGCGCGATATCCCCGGCTCCGTTCATATCCAACCTAAGAATACGATGGGGCGACACCGAATAGACCGCGAAGACGCCGTCCGCCTGCCCGAAGAGCATCCAGTTTTTCTCGATTGTCCGCCGTTCTCCCTTGAGGACCAACTCCCGGGCATCGCCCATCGGTGTCATTGTTTTCAAATCCAGCTCTTGCAGAAACTGATGGTTCCGGGGCTCATGCCAGCCGGAATTCCAGTAAAGAAACACATGGGTGCCGAGCCGCAGCAGCCTCGGGTCCGCAAACCAGTTCCTTGCCTGCTCGGGGTATTCCGCCTTGGTGGGTACGCGCAGAGTATCGGAAAGCGGCGAGGCCGACTCCGCTACGATCTCCAGCTTCTCGTTGAGCCTGCACGACCCGATCCGCCTGCGCTGGTCTTCCCCCACGAGCCTGTAAGCTAGCCACCAGCCATCTTCGGCGCACAGCAGGCTCGGGTTGAAGCACCACAGGGGGCCTCCTTCGAGCGCGCGCCATTCCCGGGGCAGCAGCTCCCTGTTCTTGAAGATGACGCATTCGCTCATGTCTGTTTCACGGATATCTAGTAGCTTTTAGCTGCCAGCGCCGAGAAGGAAATGTTTTCCCGAACATCTCTGTATTATTCGCGTAGATTCGAATAACTCGTAGTTCCAAGACCTCGGATCGATCCGGTTATCGCGCAAAGGCGCAAAGAACGCGGAGACAAGGCCTTTTTCTTGGCGCTCCCTGCGACTCTGCGCGAGAATGCTTCGTTCGCCTGATTCGGTCCGAATCTTCCTGGTTGATCGGACTCTTTTTTTGGCTCGAAGCTAAAAGCTGACAGCTCGCAGCTTTTATCCGGCCAAGCATTCCTCGCACGCATTCCGGGCGAGCGCAGCCAATTCAACCAGCTTCGCCCTCTCGGGCGCCTGGCTGTCCATCATCAGCTTTGCCAAACCGCTCATGTCCGCATCCGGGGGCAGGGCAGGGTAGCCCAGTTCCGCAGCGACTCGGTGCAGTTTCTCGTTGGTGCTTATCACCACCGCCTTCGATCCCGCCCAGGCGGCCATGACGGTCGCATGAAAGCGCGAGCCGAGCTGCCATTCGCCACACGGCCACTCGTTGGTCGTTTGCAGCACTGACGGCCGTTCCGCGCGACACAATGTCCATCGTGCCCTTTCCCGGTCCGGCAACTGCGCGTGCAATTGCAGTTCGGCACCCGGCAGGGCTCGCGACTCCTGCGCGAGCCAGATCCGCTCCTGCACGGGAAGGGTCTCCAGCGCCCTGAGCGCGGCTTCCATTCCAGGCCAGTCCGAGAAGTCGAAATTGAGCACGCTTACCAAGCGCCCCGGCTTGGCCGGCCCCGGCGGATTCATTTCCAGCCACACATGGGCCAGCTCTGCGCCCTTCCGTACCCTAGCTCCGGATACTGCTTTCCCCAGGGCTTCCGCCGTGGCGTCGTCGCGAGTCCAGATGCCTTCCGCCTGTTCGCATAGCGCTTTCGTCTCGGGCAGCTCATAGGCGGCGGCGTCCTGTCCTCCAACGCCGAGGAAGCGCATCGGCTTGCCCGCCTCCGCGCACCACCTCCGCTCCTGTTCCAGATGATCGATGAACCAGCGCGACACCGCGCTCTGCCATGGTGATCCGCCCAGCCCCAGCCATAGGTCGCACTGCTCAATCGCCTCCCGCCTTGCCGCGTTTTCATAAGGCAGCCAGATCACTTCCGGAAACCGCACCGCCAGCGCCTCCCGATCAAACGGCGTGCAACAGCTGATCTCGATACCACCAGAGGAATCCGCTAGCCGCCCTCTGCTCGCAGAGCACCGCGCCGTAGTCCCGCGATGCGGGACAAAGGCGGGTGGCCTCTGGCCTCCGTCCTCTGGCCTCTGGCCTCCGGCTTCTGGCTTCTGGCCTCCGTCCTCCGGCCTCTGGCTTCTGGCTTCTGGCCTCTGGCTTCTGCTTCCGCACAGCGACAGAAACCCTGCCAGCATCAGATCGTCGCCGGCATTTCCGGCTCCATAGAAATGATGCCCGATATGGATGCGTCGCATCCCCAAATAGCCGCAAACCCGCCCCAAAAGCGCAAGCTCGAGCTGTCGCTGAAAAAGCTACGAGCTACCAGCTACCAGCTACGAGCTATTAGCTTCGAATTCAGTAAGACATGCTCACCCGAATGCTTCCTCTGCTGCCTAATGGCTGTAGGCGGAAGAGTAATGTGTTCTTCTTTGTCTCTTCATCTTGCTGTTGGATGGGGGCAGAGGTTTTTCGGAGCTGCCAGCCAAAATCGGCGCTCAAGCTAAAATAGGGTCCTACCGCGCAGCGCAGGCCGATGCCCATGCTTGCCAGCGCTTCCATGGGAATATCGGTTGTTGCCCTGAATTTATACCAAGTGTGGGCGTAATCGAAAAAGACCAGGGGTACTGCAGTGAGAGGAGGTGTTCCTTTGGGTAGATGAGGAATGGCTTTGGTCCATGGCGGTGCGCTAAACTCCTGGCTGAACACCACGCCCTCATCGCCAGCAAAGACGGCCTCGCGGTATCCGCGTGCAGTGTTGTGCCCGCCAACAACCATCTGCTCGCTGCCAGTTAGGTTGGTACTGGCCTTCTGATACTGCAGGTTCGTCATCGAATTGAAGCCGGCGGGTAGTTTGAAAAGCCTCTGGACGAAAAGGGTTCCATACACGTAGTGTGTGTCAGATCCTGGGCGCGATGCTTGGAATTGCTCGTCACTGTTGCGCGTGTTAAATCTGCCCGGACTTAGATTGAGATTCACTCCAACCGTCCATGCTCCCAATTTATCGGGACGAGATGCGGTAGCGCTTAGGTTTGCCTGGAGCACATCGACTTTAGTGCCAAAGACATCGGTAGTAACATTGTAGAGATTATAGTATAAATTACTGTTACTCTGCTTGTAGTCCAGGCCAGCGCTCAATTCCATTGAGATCGGGCCAATGTCCACCGGTGCGATGTAGCGCACATTGGCAAGGGTGGTTTTACCTTTTTGAGAGAGATCTGCGTTGATATCCGGCTCGAATTTGGCGAATATTCCCGCGATCTGCAAATAATGGTGCCACGGGAGCGGAATCCGGTAGTCGGCCGAATGGACTTGGAAATTTTTAGGCCGGTCCGTAGTGATGTAAGTGTAGGATGCCTGGTGATCTTTACCCCAAAGATTGCCGTATTGAATGGTCGCCGAATAACGGTTGTCCCCGGTGACCGTATTGCCATAATTATTGTAGCTTAGTGTGCCCCGCAGGGGCATGCGCTCCTGCACTGCTACGATGAGGTCCGCCTTGCCGGCCTCAACATCCTTGTCGTTTACCAGCACCTGCACTTGGCGAAAGGGGTTCGTATTGGTCCAGTTGACCCCATCTTGCAGGGTGGAGAGTCGTACTTCGTCGCCAGGCTTCACTCCCAGCTTTTCGCGCAGGAGCTGGCTGCTGAACCATTTGTTGCCTACGAATTTCAGGTCGCGGTAGCGTCGAAGACCACAGCCATCCGAAATTC
>JBAZHQ010000367.1:0-4663 GCA_041652235.1 Opitutaceae bacterium
CGAGATCGAGGCTGTGCAGTTCGACGATGCGGCTGCGTGTGATGAGTTGGTCGAGCCGCATAGGTCGGAAAATGCTTATTTCTCCCAATTGAGCGCACCCTTCTTCATTTCGTAGAAAAGGCCCAGCACCAGAACACCCAGGAAACAGAGAATAGGCCAGAAGATCGCGATCTGGTTGGCGAGGAATTCCCGATAGATGACGACCCAGGGCAGAAGGAACACCACCTCGATGTCGAAAACGAGGAAGAGAAGAGCCGTCACGAAGAATCGGGCCGTGAACCTGTTGTCCGCAATTCCCTCCGAGTATAAACCGCACTCGTAGGGACTGTCCTTGATGGCGCTCGCCTTCGAGCGCTGGCCGAAGAAATGGCTCGCCCCGATCACCACGGCGCCAATCGCGGCAGCGAGTATAATCTGAATGAGGAACGGCAAATAAGCGGCGGAAGACATCCAAACCTAATTGGCCCCAGCTTCCCTCCGCTGACAAGCGGTTTTTAATGTTTTCTCGCGTAAACGTCCGCCGGGAATCGGCCGCCTTCGCCAGGACCGTCCCAATCATTCGTTCAAGCGTATGATCTGCGCGTCGCTGATCTTGGAACTGCCCACGCCAAGGATCTCCGCGAACTCAAGAGTGCGGATCTCCTCGTTGACCGACTCGAAGCGATTCTTGTGACGCCAGGTGTTGATGCGATCGAGCATGAGGGCGTCGAGAAGCACGGGGTCCTTGCTAAGCCACATGACGGGCTCGGAGACCGTGTAGAGGGAATTGAAGAACGGGCCGCCGACAAACTGGTAATGCTCAAGGCTCGCAATCGAGAACACCCAGGTTTCCCGCAATTCGGGAATCGCGCTCATTTCCGCGACGGCGGCGGGCGCGTTCGCGGGAGAGCGGAAGAAACGCGCCGTGTTCGAGGCGTTCCACAGAGTGGCGTTCACCAGCGCGCCGTTGACGCCAAGCGTGGGGTGATCGGTATAGACGGGCAGGTTGATCCAGAAATCCGCATCGAGGAACAAGGGCGTCGCGAGGAAGCTCTTTCGATCCTCATCCTTTGTGGATGTGTTTGGCACGTCCTTGGTCTGCGACTCCATGAATACCGGGTCGAAACGCGTCGGCAGCGGGCTGTCGTAGAACCACACCGGATCGTAGTAACGGTTGGATTCGAGCACGAAGATCGGCGTGCCTTCAAAAGGCGTCTTGCCCGTGATGAAAGATGGCAGGTATTCGGTCATGCGAAGGCGCAATTGATTCAAGCCCACCAGGAAGATATTCTGGTGCTTGAACCCGCGGCGTTCCATCGCGGCAATCACAGCCTTCACCAACGGGATGGGCGTGGCCATGCCCGGACCGGAATCCGTGAAAATCTTGAGCCCCACCTTCCCCTTGGCCCCGGGAGCGAGTTTCTTGCCCGCGGCTTTCTCCCATGCCTCGATCAAACGCTCGACGTGGAAATCGTAGTCCTGCTCGCCAAAGGTCTCCAGTCGGGCTTCCCAGACAGGTTCGCGCTTCGAGGGGGTCTTCTTCGGGGCTGCCTGCGAATAGGCAAAACCGGCAGAGAGCATCAGACTAAGGGCAAAGAGAACAGTCTTACTAAAAAAGTGCATGTGAATCAGAACGCTAATGACGACGAGTGTTTCCGCAATAAACCGCAAAACTTGACAGTCGCCCAGCTAGGTTGAAAGTGCATTCTTTCGCAGCCCGCACCGCCTGCCGCTTCCATGTCCGTCATAAAAGCCACCTGCATTCACGACTTAAAGCTGCGCATCAACATAGTGGATGTCGTTTCGCGGGTGGCTACCTTGCGCAAGGCGGGATCGCGGTTTAAGGGCCTTTGCCCTTTCCATCAGGAGAAAACGCCCTCCTTCCACGTGGACCCCGACAAAGGCTTCTACAAGTGCTTCGGCTGCGGAAAATCGGGCGACATTTTCACCTTCGTTCGGGAGACCGAACAACTGTCCTTCACCGAGGCGGTCGAGGCGCTGGGCCAGCGTTTCAGCATTCCTATCGAGTATGATGAAGGCAAAGGCCCAAGCAGAGAGGAACGCTCTCTGAGGCAGGAGATTTTCGAGATCCATGAACTCGCGGCCGATTTCTTCCATCAGGCTCTCCGGGCCAAATCCGCAACGGGTGATTTCATGCGCGCCTACTGGCTGGAAAAACGGCGTTTCTCGATGGAGATCGCCGACGAGTTTCGCATAGGCGCCGCCGCGCCTGTGGACGACGGCTTGGCGGCTATGCTCCTGAAACGCCGCTTCTCGGAGGAGTCCCTGCGGCAGTGCGGCCTGCTCTTCGTCCGTGATGACTCCATGATGACTCTCGGATCGATCCGCACGCGCTTCCGCGGACGCCTGATGATTCCCATCCGCGACCATCAGGGTCGCGTCGTAGCCTTCACCGCGCGACAGACCGATCTGACCCCGACCGATGATGCGTCCCACGACGCGAAATATGTCAACTCTCCCGAAACTCCCATTTTCTCGAAGAGCCACCTCCTGTTCAACCTCGACCGGGCGAGGACGGCCGCAGGCGACGGGCATCCTTTTGTCCTCGTGGAGGGACAGCTCGATGCCATTCGCTGCTGGAGCGTCGGACTTAAGACCGCGGTCGCACCGCAGGGCACGTCCATCACCGAGCAACAGCTCGTGCTGCTCCGTCGTTATCATCAGCAGGTGGAATGCTTTTTCGACAGCGACAGCGCAGGCCAGAAGGCGGCCCTTCGCTTTCTTCCCATGGCGCTGAAGGCGGGGCTGGAAGCTCGCTTTCTCACGCTGACCGGTCAGGAAAAAAACGATCCCGACTTGCTGTTCCTTGAACACGGCCTGGCCGCTTATGAGCAGGTGCGCGCCAGCGCCCTCTCAGCCATGGCCTTCGCCTGCCGCGCCCACCTGCCCGTTCCCGAGAGCGCCACACCCGAACAAAAATCACGCACCGCGCAGACCCTTTTCGAAATCATCGCCGCATCCGAAAGCGAGGTGACCCGCGCAGGTTTTATACAAGAGGTGTCTCACTTCCTGCAACTTCCCCATTCCGCCCTCAGCCGGGACTTCGATGTATTCCGCCATCGATTGTCGCGCCAGTCCTCCCAAGCGGCGCAATCTCAGGCCTCGACAACCCCTCCCTCGCAGTCCGGCACTGCCGCCAAGGACAGCCCCGAACAACATCTTTTACTGCTGCTCCTGCACCATGAACGCTTAGGCAAGGCTCTCAGCTCGACTATTCCGCACCAATGGATCGACACCTCCCATACACCTGGCCTGCTGCTCCATCGCTTTCTCAATGAAGTCGAACACGATAACTGGCCGGGTCGGGATAGCTTGGAGGAACTGTTGCATGATACTGATGAACGCGCCTTGATCGCCTCCCTGCTCTTTGATCCGCCCTCGTTTGAAGACCCTTTAAAGATCGCTGCCGAAGGGATTAAGCTCATGAGAACACGGGCATTGGAACCTCGCCTTCGCAAAATCGAACTTGATTTAGCTAATCTAAGGAAAGACAGTACAGTTGACGCTATTTCCCTAATAAAAGAACGCACCGAACTGCAAAGACAGCTACGGCAGCCGATAGGCTTGTCCGCAGCTGACTAAGTTTTTTTCGCAAATTCCTTATCTATGCCGCGCAAATCGAAGAATGCCGACGCCGTAAACAGCGAAGCCGTTGAAGCGGCCATTTCGCAAACCCGTCGTGCCGTTGTTAACGAAGAGGGTGCCGAGCCCGAGCCAGTCGCACCAGGCAATCTGAACGAGAAGATTCGTCAGTTGATCCGCCTGTCAAAGGAGCAAGGCTACCTCACCTTCGACGACATCAACGAAGCCCTTCCGGAATCGGTCGAGAATCAGGAGGAGATCGACAACGTCCTTTCCATCCTGAACAACCTCGATATCGAGATCCTCGAGCCCGATCAGGTCGAGGACTACAAACAACGCCAGGAGGAAGCTGAAGAAGAGGAATCGCGGAGCTCGCAGAATGACATTCTCGACGACCCGGTGCGGATGTACCTCAAGCAGATGGGCCAGGTGCCCCTTCTGACACGCGAGCAGGAAGTGGAGATCTCCAAACGCATCGAAACGGCTGAACTCAAGGCCCAGGATGCCCTTTTCCAGTCCACCAAGGTGGCAGGTTACATCATCGTGCTGGGCCAGAAACTCCTCAGCCGTGAAGAGCGTTTCGACCGCATCGTTATCGATAAGAAAATCGAGAGCCGCGATTCGTATTTCAAATCGCTCCCGAAACTCATCGAGCTCACGCAAAGAGGTGAAACAGCGGTCTCGGCCTCCTGGTCGGAACTCCTAAAGACCCACAACGAAGCAGAGCGCAAAAAGGTCCTTTCCAAGCATAAGAAACGCGAGGCCACCCTGCGCGCTCATTTCCCAAAATTCTTCTTCAAGCTAAAGGTCTACGAGGACTATCTGGAAAGGCTTCATCCCACCCTTGAACGCATCCAGACGCTCTTCGAGCAACGGGAACGGGCCAAGCATCCAAAGACAAAGAAGGATGCCGCCATCGACACGAGGTCCATCAACGCAAAGCTCAAGGAAATCGAGACAGAGCAGCGCATCGACACGACCGAGCTCATCAGGATCGTCCAGCAGTCGCACACCCACATCCGCGAGGCCCACAAGGCAAAGACCGAGATGGTGGAGGCCAACCTGCGACTCGTCATCTCCA
>JBAZHQ010000368.1:0-4638 GCA_041652235.1 Opitutaceae bacterium
CCTTCATCCTCCAAAACAGCGCGGTCACAGCGCTCGGTCTGAGCGGCGGAATGGGCCTCGGCTACGATGGCATCCCAAGCAGCATCGCGGTTAAATTCGACATCTGGAACAACTCCGGCGAAGGGACCAACTCGACCGGCCTCTACCAGAACGGCTCGATGCCAACCACCCCGTCCATCGACCTGACGGGCACCGGCATCGATCTGCTGAGCGGCCACGTGTTCAACGTGACGATCAGTTATAACGGGACGACCCTCACCGTGCAGGAGACCGACGCAACCACGCTTGCGACCGCGACGCAGAACTATACGATCAACCTGCCGTCCGTGATCGGCGCCAGCACAGCATATGCTGGATTTAGCGGCGGGTCGGGCAGCGCGACTGCGATCCAGGAGATCCTGACCTGGACTTATTGATGAAGTAAACGCCGCTACAAAAACCCTCCCATCGCTACCGCCTCCACCGGTGGTGACAAAGCGATGGGAGCTTATTTAACCTGCATTCATCCTACTGCGGCAGCCGCAACCAAAGAGGCCAGACGCCAGAAGCCGGAAGCCAGCACGGAAGTCGGATGTCGGCGGTCGCCCATTCGGCGAGCGCAGGGCCTTCGGGAAGTCGGTACGAACCTACATTACTGAGTCGAAGAGCTCGTGCCATAGGGAAATCGTCGCAAACATGCACGATCCGTAGAGACAGTAGAACACTCACTCGTGTGATGGATGCACCCAGTGGGCCGACTCTGTCGGGGTTAACCACTTCTTCATCGTAGCCTAGAACGGTTTAGAGCGCTTATTCCAATGCCCCGGAGCCCTGCTCCGGGGCATTTTAGCAAGGAAAACCCAGCCAATGAACCAAGGCATGAAATGAAGAAGGACTTCGATCCGTTTTCGCGCAGAGACGCGGAGACGCGGAGGAAATGCATTTTTCAACACGGAGTGCCTGGAGCGGCGGAGCCGCAACCAAAGAAGATAGAATCGAGGAGCGAGGAGCGAGAATGGGCGTCCCGCAGACGGGCCACCGAATGCAACGGCACTGATTTCAGTGCCGACCATGTTTAGATTCGCCGGACTCGTAACATAGGAGGATCGTCTCCAAAATGCGCGAAGTTGAGATATAGTGTCACAGAGAGCACGGAGGATTGGATCGAGCCTCTGCGCCTTTGCGACTCCGCGCGAGAACTCTGATTGGTTCCGGTTTCTTCAGCTCGTGAAAATTCTTCCGATTAAAATGCATGCAGGACAACAACACATTGAGAAATTGGGCTACAGGTCTTCTTCTCCGTGGCACGGGTTTGCACCGACCTCCGACATCCGACCTCCCCTATTCTGTCTGACGGCCCGACTGCTGTCTTCTGGCCTCTGGCCTCTGGCTTCTTTTACCAGGCCTATCTTCCTCTCAGCCTTTCTGGCCTTCGCTTCGAGTTTACAGGCGGCGAATACGCACAATCTGCTTTTGGACTCCCCTTTTATAGCACATGTATCCGCCGACGCAGCGCCGGAGACTGCCTCCGACCTGGAATTACACGGCGTGTATTCGGACGGCAGCGGCAAGTGCCTTTTCAATCTGTTTGAGGTCGATTCCCGCCATGCGCTCTGGGTGGAATTGAAAGAACCGGGCAATCCTTTCACGGTGCACATCTACGATCGCAGCAGGGAGGTCGTGACCGTGGAATATCGAGGACGAATACTGTCGCTGTCCTTGAAGCGATCCAAAGTCATCGCCAGCGCGCCTGCAATCTCAAGGGCGAATGAAATCAAACGGATGGCCAAATTTGTCAACGATCTCCGGATACGCAATGAAGCGACGCAACGATGGTGGCCCAAAGTCAAAGTCCTCCCGCCAAGTGATAAGCCGGCTTCCGCGCCCGGAGGGAAGTAAATCGTAGGTGATCTGAGGCATGGGAGGATCGATTCCCCGAGCCCCCGGTTTCCCCGGAGTACTGCGGAGAGTTCTCTCCTCCAGCCTGGTTTTGTCGATCTTGCGGCGACAGAAAACAGAGCGCAGGGAACTGTAATTGCGGGAGCTACGATCCGGCGCGGGACCTTGTGACCGTCGATTTTCAAGGTCGCACGCTCACCCTCGCGCTCCACGTAGCCAAAGGTGCCGCGGCGCTACAACCGACCGGAAGAGCAGTCGCGCTCGATCCACATTTCTTCGATGAACGACACCGGCGTGTGGCGCAGACGTACGAAGACGCCCGCCGAAGGGAAGTGCTGGAAGCCAACAGGCAGGCCGCAAGCCAGCTCATCCAGCCGCCGGTGCCCTTCACCTCCTCTGGCACCTCGTGATCCCGCTCGAGGAACGCCTCATGCTGGGCCGTTTCGGGGACGAATACCGCGCCTATGCACAACGAACCGGTCGCTTCGTTCCACGCCTCGGCAACCGAACCGCTGCCTAACCCTTTATTGACCTGTCCCTGTTCTCCTACTGCGGGTGGGGCACGTTGTCCAGGCGCGCTATCTTGCCTTGCTGGCGGAGCGACGCGAACGACTCGGCGGCGTGTGAGCCCGAGTGTTCGCGCCCCATCCCTGACCCGGGATATTTTGCCTCTCCCTTTTCGTCCCCGTCTCAGGCCCTTCGTAAAAATGCACGTCCTCAGCTTCGACCCACAAAAGATCACCCGTCTGTAGCTCTTGCCTGTCACCGTTGATCCGGTGAAGTCCGCGACCTGCAGTCACCAAAAATAGCTCTGAAAAATCGTGGCTGTGCTCAAAGGTTATTTCCCGTGCAGCCACTCGTGTCGAATCGCAGTGGAAATGGGGGTGGGGCAGGAGCAGTGATGTAAAAACCAAGCGTTGCATCAATACAGTGTGTATTTGATCAATGTAGGGCAAGACATCGCTCCTAATTTCTACTATCATCCAGATCAACCCAACGCGTAGCTTACTCCTGTTTTCTTTATCCCCATGAAATGCCTGCCCGCTTTTTCCCTCGAAGCCGCAAGCGACCGTTTTGCCCGCGTGCTTCGAACCTGCATAGCATTGAGTTCCACCCCATGAAACGCTCCCAACGATTCTGCCTGTCGCTCGTCGGCAGGACCAAACGTTGAACGCAGTTACGCAACGTGCATGAGTCCTGTTCGTTCACTTCTGATCAACCACGCAGACATTCGGATGCCGGAGCTGCGCATCCGGACGGTTGCGTTCCATGAGCATTTGCCCGGTCAGTCATCAACCGAAGCTCATAAGCATTGTTGGTGTCAGGCAATCCTCTATCTGAGCGGGCAGGGGAGGCAGATCTTTCCGGATCGCAATGTCCGCGTGAAACCGGGAGTCGTCGTGACTTTGCCTCCAGGGCAGTTGCACGCATTTCGAGCAGATGCGAATCGGGGGATGTCGTGCCTGATCATCGATTTCTCCCTGAAGCATATGCGACCGAGCTCGCCCGTTGTGCGTAATATCAATCAGTCGGAACTGGCTCGGGTGAGACAACAGCTGGCGAATCTGCTCCAATTGCAGTTGATGACAAACGGGATGATTGGCTCGGAAAGTGCAGTGCAGATAGTGCAGTGGCTGACAACGCTGTTGCGAGCGGCTGGTTGGCTGGAACCGCTGCCGGTTTTTGCCGATAGGAACGGTTCCTCGGCCCTGAATCGGCTGCTGTGTGGAATGGAGCTCGAAACGCCATTGCTGCAAATTGTGCGGCAGAGCGGTTATCAGCGCGACCACTTGAATCGTTTGGTGAAAAAGGAAACAGGCCTCACTTTGGGCCAATTCCGGGCGCAGCGCAGATTGGAAAAAGCGAAGGAACTGCTGTCGCGAGGCATGCAGGTTTCCTACGTCGCCGATGCCATCGGGCTTCCAAGCCAAAGTTATTTCGCCCGTTGGTTTCGACAACAGACCGGTCAGCCGCCCACGCGCTGGGTTCACCAAATCTCACCAAGTACATCCACGGAGCGCGCTCCCTCGAATGTTGCTCATCTGAGGCTGGCATAGAGGAAGGTGTCTGGCTGCTCCGGCTGCGATACCGCAGCGAATTCCCGGCTCGCTCTTGAATAGGGGCTTGAGAATGCCGTTAGTTCATCTACCAGTAGCCGAATTCCCCAGCGGGAACTCCCTTTTATAGAACTCTCCCTCAACACAACTTCCTCAAGGCGTCCTTATGAAAAAAGTGAATCAGGTCTATGTCGGCATGATCGGCGGCGGCACGGTGGGCAGCGGCGTGTTTCACGCACTCCAGAAGAACTCGGCGCTCATGGCTTCCCGCCTCGGCGTCAGCGTGTCCATCGTCAAGGTCGCCGTGAAAGCCTTCGACGAGCCGCGGCCCTATGCGATTCCCGAATCCGTGATGACCCTGAATTGGCAGGAGGTGGTCAACGACCCCAAGATCCAGATCGTGATCGAACTCGTCGGCGGCACGACGATCGCCAAGACGATGGTCCTGGCGGCGCTGAAGCTCGGCAAGGCGGTCATCACCGCCAACAAAGCGCTGCTCGCCGCGCACGGGCCGGAGCTGTTCGCCGCAGCCAGCGAGAACAACACCAATCTTTACTATGAAGCCAGTGTCGCCGGCGGCATTCCGATCATCAAGGTCGTGCGGGAAAGCCTGGTCGGAAACTGCTTCGAGCGCATCTACGGCATCGTGAACGGCACCTGCAATTATATCCTCACCCGGATGAAGCGCGAGGGTGCCGACTTT
>JBAZHQ010000369.1:0-4622 GCA_041652235.1 Opitutaceae bacterium
GGGGCGTGAGATGACGTATTCCTTGGCAGCATCGTCGAAGTGACCGTAGTTCATGTGATAAATGAGAGTTTGTGCTAGCAATACACCCGCTCCGGCTCCAGGCAGCAAGGGTCTGGCTCGCACAGTAGAGTATCCGTGACTTTCCGTGAAGCCGGCAACGAGCAGAGCCCGTGGCAGTTCAGATCAACCGAGAATATTCGCGGCGCCGATGACCTGAGTTCTTTTGTCACGTAATACGTGACAAAGGAAATTTGCTTAAGAAATGAATATGGAGAGGTGGCGGAACGGGTTTGCGGCAACTACGGGGCCGCGGGGTCGGCAATGCAGATGCGTTTGGTGCGCATACTGCGGGGGTGGGCATGAAAAAGGCGCGGCTTTTGGGGCCGCGCCTTGGGGGAAAGAAATCGTTCCGCAGGCTCAGGAGCCGAGGGTGACCTCGACTTTCACCTGCTTGCGGCCGTCGGCGGGCACCGGGATTACGTTGCCCTGCACCTTCACGCCGTCAACGACGAGGCTCTTCACACCCTTGGATTTGCCCTTGGGGTTCCTGACCTCGATGCTGTATTCTACGCCGCGATACTTGCGGGTGACTGAGAAACCCTTCCACTTCTTCGGAACGCAGGGATCGACGACAAGACCGTCGAAGTCGGGGCGCACGCCGAGAATGTATTGCGAGCCGACGACGAAGGACCATGCGGCCGTGCCCGTGAGCCAGGAGTTTTTGCCCTCGCCGGGAGTCGGCGAGAACTGACTGGAGGTCATCTGGGCATAGACGTAGGGCTCCGAGCGATACTGGTCGTGGTTCTTCTTAGCCGAGGGGCAGATGCTCAGGTAGTACTCAAGCGCCTTGTCTCCCTCGCCCTGCATCGCGAGGCCGATGTGTATCCAGGTGTTGTTGTGGGAGAACACGCCGGCGTTCTCCTTGTAGCCCGGAGGATAGCTGCTGACCTCACCGAGCTCAAGATGGTAGGTCGAGTAGGGAGGATACTGCAGCGCGCAACCGTGCTGGGGAGTGTAAAGGTACTTTTCAACGGCCTGCAGGGCCTTCCTGGCGCGGCCGTTATTTTGGCCGGCGCCGCCGAGGACGCACCAGGCCTGGCTCTCGATGTAAATCTTGCCTTCCTTGCATGCCTTGGAACCGATCGGCTTGCTTTCGGCATCGAAGGCGCGGGTGTACCAAGCTCCATCCCAGGCCTGCTCCTCGACCGTCTTGAGCATGTCCGCGTAATATCCGTCCACGCGGGCGGCATCGCCGGTCTTGCCCATCCAGCGGTAGAGGCCGGCGAGGTCGCGGGCGGCATAGAGGAAGAGGCCGGCGATCATGACGGATTCCGCCTTGGAACCTGCGATGTCGCCCGTTACCTGGAAGGACTCGTTGGGCTCCTTCGAGAAGCAGTTCAAGTTGAGGCAGTCGTTCCAATCGGCATGTCCGATGAGCGGCAGACCGTGCGGGCCGCGATTGTTCAACGTGTAGGCGATTGAGGTCTCAAGATGGTGCTGCAGCGTCGTCTTGCTGTCGGGGTTGTCGGCGTATCCGCACGGTTCATCCAGGATTGTGGTGTCGCCGGTTTCGCGGATGTATGCGCTGACTGCCAGGATGAGCCAGAGCGGATCGTCGTTGAAACCGCCGCCGACATCGGCATTGCCCTTCTTAGTGAGGGGCTGGTACTGGTGGAAGCAGGTGCCGTCGGCAAGCTGCGTGGAGGCGATGTCGAGGATGCGCTGGCGCGCTCGCTCGGGCAGAAGGTGCACGAAGCCCAGAATATCCTGGTTTGAGTCGCGATAACCCATGCCGCGGCCGATGCCGGTTTCATAGCCGGAGGTCGAACGGGAGAGATTGAAGGTGGCCATGCACTGCACCTGGTTCCAGGTGTTGACCATGCGGCGAAGGTGCTCGTTGGGAACCTTGGGGGCCTGGTAAACGGAGAGCAGTTCTTCCCAGCGTTGCTTTACGCCCTCGAAGGCGGCATCGACGACCTTCATGTCCGAGTACTTGGCGAGGATCTCGCGACCCTTAGCCTTGTTCATGACGAAAGGCTTGTCGAACTTGGGCAGGTCGCCCTGCTCGACGTAGGCGAGAACGTAGGCGAAGGTTTCGGTCGCGCCGGGCTTCAGGGCGAGATCCACCTGGAAGGCGCCGACCGGATTCCAGCCGTAGGCGCGGCTGTTGGTGCATTTGCCGTCGAGCACGGCTTGCGGATCGTGGAGACCTCGGTGCACGCCGACGAAAGCGTCGCGCGACGTGTCGTAACCGCTGATTTTGCGCGTGCAGCCAAAGAGGGTGTAGTGGTTGCGGCGCTCGCGGTACTCGGTCTTGTGGTAGATGGCCGAGCCCTCGATCTCGACCTCGCCGATGGAGTAGGTGCGCTGGTAATTCGTCATGTCGTTCAGCGCTTCGAAGAAGCAGAACTCGACGAAGGAGAAGAGAGAGAGCCTCTGGGTCTTCCTGGTCTTGTTGCGAACGGTCACTTTCCAGACCTCAAGGTTCTCCTGCGGCGGCACGAACATGAGCTGTTCGACCTCGAGCCCGTCCTTGGCGCCTGTGATGCGCGTGTAGCCCAGGCCGTGGCGGCATTCGAAGCTGTCGAGCTTGGAGCGAACCGGCTTCCAGCCCGGATTCCAGATCGACTTGCCCTGCTTCACATAGAGGAAGCGGCCGTCGCTATCCATAGGGTTGTTGTTATAGCGGTAGCGCGTCAGGCGGCGCAGGCGGGCATCCTTCCAGAAGGAATAACCGCCGGCGGTCTGCGTGCAGAGGCCGTAGAAATCGTCCTGGCCAAGCATGTTGAGCCAGGGGAGCGGAGTGTCCGGGCGAGAGATTACAAACTCGCGATTTGAGTCATCGAACGTGCCGTATTGTGCCATGGGAGTGGGATGAAAAGGTTAAGCCAAACGAAGCGTGCGCTCCCGGTCAAGGGGCGTTCTTTCCGGCGCTTCTCTTTCGTTTGAGTGGCAGGATCTTCAGGCGTCCGGATTGCCGGAAGTCATGATCCTGCGGCCAATCTCAGACCTTGAGCAGGCAGCATTGCTTGTACTTCTTTCCGCTGCCGCAGGGGCAGGGATCGTTGCGGCCGACCTTGGGCTGCGGACTCTTGAACGGAGCGGGCCCGAGACGAACGGCGCGCGTGTAGATCCAGTCCTCGCCGATCTTTACGAACTCCGCCTTTTCGTCATGTGCGAACTCGGTGTCGCTCTCCTCGTAAAAGGCGGTGAAATCCACGTAGGCCATATTCGGGAGCTTGCTGGGTTCCTCCGAATGAATCACCAAGCGCGTCCATTTTGTGGGATGAGCCTCGGGTTGGTCGATGAAAGGTTTTTTCGAGGTCTCCAGGTAGCTGCTGTGCAGGAAAGCCTGGTCGCCGACGACATGCGCGGTAAAACGCGCCCGCATCATATATTCCGCCGAGGGGGCCGGGCGTTTGCCTGCGAGGACCGGCGCGCAGCATTCACCAAAGGTCTTTCCGCTGCCGCAGGGGCAGCTATCGGTGTCGGCGGGTCTGGCTGGAGTTTTATAAAGTGGACTCATATAGGCATTGCCTAGTCGAACTCAGGGGAGGATGGCGAGGGTTATTCACCTGTTCCCGAGAGCCAATAGACCGCCCATCGGCTGCAGGCTGCCAGTGGACGGACAAACCTCGCAGCATGACGCCCGGAGCTAGACGCTCGCGAGACTTTCGCGCACCGTGGCGGCGAGGGTCGACGCGGCAAATGGCTTGGCCAGGTATCTGGCTCCGGAGGTCTTGAGGATGTCGTCGCTGATCAGGGAGGCCCCATATCCGCTCGATATGATCACTCTCAGATCCGGCTTTGTCGCCCTGAGCTTTGCCGTAAGATCGAGACCGGTCATTCCCTCCGGCATGATCAAATCGGTCAGCAGGAGATCGACCTTGTCGCAAAGATCGGGCCAGAGGCGGAGAGCCTCTCTGCCATTGATCGCCTCCAAGACGTGATAGCCGAAGGACTGCAGGCATTGCTTGATCATGCTGCGGACGATGGCGTCATCCTCGACCAACAGGATGGTCTCCGTTCCTTCGCATGCCGGCTCAATCTTATCGACTTGCTGCAGAGACGTGCTTTTTACCGAAGACGGCAGATATATGCCGAAGATCGCTCCGTATCCTATGCTGCTCTCAACGCTGATCCAGCCTTTGTGTTCGGTAACAATTCCGTAAACGGTCGCCAGGCCCAGTCCTGTGCCCTTGCCCGTATCCTTGGTGGTGAAGAAAGGCTCGAAAATATGAGGGAGGTCTTTCTCGCTAATTCCGCAACCGGTGTCGCTTACCTTCATGCGAACGAACTGTCCCGGCCTCGATTGGGGATCTGTCTGCATCGAAGATTCAGCGATCTCCACCTGATCGAGCTCAATCTTTAAAATTCCGCCCTTGGGCATGGCGTCGCGTGCGTTCAGGCACAGGTTCATGATCACCTGCTCCATCATGCCCATGTCCGCCTCGATGAACAAGGGGCGAAGACCTACGGAGGAGACCAGCTCAATGTCCTCCCCTAGCAATCTTCTGAGCATCTTGGTGAGCCCCGACACAACATCGCAGAGGTTCAGCGTTTTGATCTGCACCACTTGCTGGCGGCTGAAGACAAGCAGTTGGCGCGTGAGTCCCGCAGCC
>JBAZHQ010000370.1:0-4609 GCA_041652235.1 Opitutaceae bacterium
GAACAGTCGTCTAAGGATAGTATCCATCCAGCGACCATAGCCGCACCAAGGCTATTAATGTGGAGAAAACGCCGCTGAATCCGTCGCAGCCAACCTACAACTCCACATAACGGCGCGATCCCCATAAACCTGCTAATGGTGCGCTCACCATTAGCGGGTATTGTTCAGATACATATGCATCTGCCCGGCGTCGGCGTGGGTCAGCTTGCCATTTTCAGGTCTTCTGTGGCGGAGAACATTATGTGGTGTTGGGATTCACGCAGCAGCGGAATCCAGCGTCCGGGAGCGATTCGCCGCAACATAAATGCGCGCTACAGGGCACGCAGAAACTGCATGAGACCGGGATCGTCGCGCCACCGTTTGCGGGGTGCCTTGGAATCGACCGCGCACAGGGCCAGGGCCTTGGCCTTCATCTCCAGATCGGCTTCGGCGTAAATGTTGGTCGTGCTAAGGGAGACGTGTCCGAGCCACGCGCGGATGGTGTTGATATCCACGCCGGCGCGGAGCAGGTGCGTCGCCGTGGTGTGCCGGAGAGTGTGGGGACTGACGCGTTTTCGCGCGAGCGAAGGCACCACTTTCGTCGCCACGAGCACATGGCGTTCGACGACGGCGTGGACGCCAAAACGGGTGAGCGGCTGATTTAGCCGATTCAGAAAAACGTGTTGGGAGCCCGCGCGGTCGCGCATGAGCCAGCGGAGTTCTTGGACAGTTTTGGTCCAAAGTGGACAGCGGCGCAGTTTGTTGCCTTTGCCGCGAATCTCCACGGACGAGAGATCGCGCCCCGGCACCGTCCCCAGATGAAGGTCGCCGATTTGCACGTGGGCGGCCTCGTCGGCTCTGGCGCCGGTGTTGTAGAGGAAAAGCAACAGGGCATAGTCGCGACGGCCTTGCGGCGTGCCGATGTTCGGTGCGGCCAACAGGGCGTCCATCTCGGCTTTTTCCAGATAAGTGACGCCGGGACGGGCACACCGCTTGAACGGAATGGCGCGCAGCTCTGCGCACCACGCGAGGTGTTCAGGCGAGTACCGGGCGATGAAATGTGCCAAAGAATGAATCCCGGCCAATCGCTGGTTGCGGGTGGCGATCCCGCAGCCTCGGTCCTTTTCCAGCCCGAGGAGGAACGAGCGCACTCGCTCCGAGGAGAGATCCTCGACTTTGAGCTGATCGATGCTGCGGCGCGTTTTGTCCGCGGCGAAGGGTAACAGCAGCCGCAGCGTATCGCGGTAGCTCTTCTGGGTGTTGAGGGCGAGATTACGTTCCGTCACGAGATGCTCGACCAAGAAGCGGCGGACCCAGGGTCCCAACAAAGTGTGGTCAGGCATGGCTCGTCCTCGGGTTTGCGTAATGTTGAAAGCGTCGACTGGCTTGCTGGAGCAGCTCCGGCGTCATGTGGAGATAAACCTGTGTGGCCGCCAAGTAGACATGGCCGAGATAGACCGAGAGGTGGGGCAGGAGCCGCTGCACATCATGCCCTTTCCGATACCATGTCGTCAGCCGGGTGACTGCGAAGGTGTGCCGCAAGTCATGCAGCCGCGGTTGATACCGGGCGCCATCATCGCGGCGAATGCCGGCGTGTTCGCAGGCCCGCCGAAAAGCGCCCTCGACCGTGCATTGATTGATCCGCGCACCGCGGCGGGTCGTCGTGAAGAACGGCGCTTCGGGCGACAGACCGACCGCGGCTGAGGCCGGCCGCGCGAGGTAAGCCCGTAAGACTCGGTTGAGTTGCGGTGTGAAGGGCACGAGCCGCGACTTGTAGAACTTGGTTCGCACCACCGTCAGCAGCGACTGGTCCAAATCGACCTGGTCACGGTTCAGCGCAATCGCCTCATGCACGCGCAAGCCCGTCGCATACAGCAGCAGAATCAGCACACGCATCGTCACCGGTTCCAAGCAACTGCGGTTGCGCTGATAGCCATCCGTGGCTGCCAGCAGACGGCGCACTTCGTCGCGGCTGTAGAGATAAGCCACGAAGGGTGGCGGACGCTCAGGCAACACGTCCGGCAATGGAATCTTCGTGACGTGACCGCGGCCGAGCGCATAGCGGAAAAATCCTTTGAGGGCGGCGTGTCTGATATGCCATGCGCTGGTCACGGGGCCGTGGTCGTAGAGGAAACGCGTCGTCTCCGGCAGGCCAACGGCAGCGGCGGCGACCGTGGCGTCGATGCTGCGACCGAACGCCCGGAGAATGTTCCGGTTGGTCAGGAATTTTTCGCCGAGTGCCTGCCGGTAAGCGATGTAGCGCTCGATAAGACAATGCAGTTTTATGCGTGGCTTCATAGCAGTCCGCGCAGATCGATCCGCCCGACTTCACGCAGATGCGTGAGATCCACTTTGGCATAGATGCGAGTGGTGTCGGGATGAGTGTGTCCCAGTTGGTCGCCGATCTCCTTGAGCGAAAGTCCTGCGTTCAACAGGTGCGTCGCACAGGCATGCCGCAGGCAATGCGGACCGTGGTGAGGCAACCTGACCTTGAGCGCGCGCAACGGCCGCGCGACGACTGGCCAGAGGGTGCCCGAGTGCAGCGGACGATAAGGCGGCCGGCAGGTCACAAAGACCTCGCGCAGCTTGGTGGTCGGCCGGGCGTGTTTTAAGTAACGCAGCACCGCGCTACCCACAACGCGGACCAACGGAAACTCCTGGGCCTTGCGCTGCTTCGGTCGCTGAACTCTGAGTCGCTCGCCCTCCCAATCGAAATCCTCCAGGCGCAGTCGAACCACCTCCCCGGCGCGCAGTCCATACACTGACAGCAACAGAATCACCGCCCGGTTGCGGATGCTGCTGGTCCGGTCACCTTCTGTCGTCGCCAGCAGGCGCTGAACGTCGTCCCACGACGGTCCAAAGGGCACGGACTCGTTGCGGTAAACTCGCGGCGACTGGATGGCCGCGGCCAAACCTGCGCGACACCAGCCCTTGCGCTCGGCAAAGCGAAAAAATGCGCGCAGGCTACAGGCCTGGGTTTGGATGGTGGCCCGGCCGTATCGCTCCAGCGTATATTTGCTCGTCAACACCCGGTCGACGTCTTGCACCTTGATCGACCGCAGCGAATGGCGCGGGCCATTGAGGCGCAGCAGAAAATCGTGCAGGAGAGCGACCCGCCCGCAAATCGTGTTCGGCGACAAGCCTTGTTCGTCTCTCATATAGTCGGCGAACGCTTCGATCCTGATGGAGAAAGCGCCCACCGGTCGTGGAGGCGGTTGCAGCCGTCCCATGAACATGAGCCAGCCCTTCGTATGTTGGAGGAATCGAAGACGCGAAAAACGGGGTCGCGTAATAGCCCTGCGGAAATCTCGCTGCGACCAGAGTTCAGCCTGACGCTCAATCGTGGAGCGCTGGACCTGTTTCCGGGGCGCGTCGGCCAGGCGCAACCGCTCGACAATCGCAACGAGGTATTGCGCGACGATCCTCACTGTCTTGAGCGCCATCCCCTGATTGATCAGGTGAAGCAGGTAGTCACGACGCTCTACCGCAAGTGGAGTGGATTTTTGACGCGCCAGCGCTGCAGGGCGTTCGAAAAGCGTGTTGAACATGGCGGGCTGGATGTCTCTCCAACATCGTCAAAACACCCGGCCGCGGCCTGAGTTGCAGATTATGTGGCGCCCAGGCCTCCATTACGCCGCCAACTCGTGCCAAGGCTCTCGCTGCCGCCACATAATGTTCTCCGCCACAGAAGAACTCTTATGTGTTCGAACACATAACAGGTCGATCACGATGAGGCATCGCAAGCGCCTGTGAAAGGAAAGTAGATCCACGCGATACCACTCGTCGCCATCGCGCAGTTCCCAAGGCCGACTGGGCCGCGTTCCTCTCCGCGCCTATCGATGTAAGCGCGCTAGACGGAGATGATCATCATGGTGACCATGGTCGCGGTCATGGTGGCGATGGGCGTTTTCGTGAATCGGACGATTCCCTAGATTTGTCGGACGGTTATCGGGCGATTCCAAGGAGGCCGGCGCCGGCCTTGCCCGGCAGCCATCGGACGATTCGACGAGAAAATCGGACGATTATCGGACGATTCGACCAGGGGCCTCCTTTGGCGGAGATTTGGAAAGGGTCAGGCCGCGGTCCTAGCTGGTCATGCTGCTAATCTTTCGTAAGTCAGATCGAGATGACGAAGGTGCCAGTCCGGTTCACGTGCAGCGTCTGAAAGCTGTCGGAACAACGCAGGGATTGTTGGCTTCATCAATCATGGGATAACGACAATTCGTGGAGTCGACTGAGGTCGCCTCTGACCAGGGCTTCTTTCTTCGGGCGGGACCAACGTTTGAGTTGGGCTTCGCGACGGCGGGCCATGCTAAAGCTCGCCTGCGGCTCGACTCGAAGTAGAACCAAAGCGGGATCATTCTTGGTAGTGGTGCAGGCCCAACCGGCTGCGTGATCTCTCAGGCGCTGCTCGAGATTCTTTGTGCAGCCAATATAGAGCATCCCGGACCGCAGGCGCAGAAAATACACAACTGATGTCCCTCTTGACACACTTGGAGCCATTCTATTCGCCGTGCTGATTAGCGCGTGGGTGTGTGACTGGAATCTGGCCGAGCAGGATTACGCGGCGACGGATTGAGCGTGATGGGCGGGATGATTCCAGTCTTCCCAGAACGCGTCGAACTGTCCG
>JBAZHQ010000371.1:0-4597 GCA_041652235.1 Opitutaceae bacterium
GATTTCGCCCGTGCTCAGTTCGGCCATCCTGCATTATCGCTTTGAGGCGATCCATCCCTTCGCCGACGGCAATGGACGGACGGGCCGCGCCCTTGCGCTATGGGAACTCTATCGGCGCGGCTTCGATACCCACCACATCTTTTCTGTGGACGAATACTATTGGGAAGATCGTCCGCGCTACTACGCCGCGTTGGAGTCGGTGCGCAAAGCGGGCGATGATCTGACAGGCTGGCTGGAGTATTGCGCCGAAGGTTTGCACCAGACGCTGGATCGAGTGTGGCTGCGTGTTCAGGCGCTGAAGAGCAGCTCACCCGGCAAACTCGTGCTGCGTCCGAAGCAGGAACGTTTGCTCCAGCTGCTCCGTGACCATGGCAGCATGGCCCCGGCGGAAATATGGGCGGAGCTCAAGATTTCGCGGCAAGGAGCCATGGACCTGCTGCGCCCCCTTCTTGAAGCCGGTGTTGTGGCAAAATCCGGCAGCAAGAAAACCGGGCGCTACGCACTGAGCACAACTCAAGCAAAGCCGAGCCCCCGACCCCGTCGATCCACCTTCAAATAAGACTTGTTTTGACGGAAATAATACATAGTTTTTCCGTCAAAAAGTTATGGCGATAAAGACTCAACCCATTGATGCTAAGATCAGAAGCCGAATCTATGGGCATGGGAAGGGTTGGGCATTCACGCCGAAACATTTTCAAGACATCGGAGGCAGTGATGCTATTGACTCTGCCCTGCGCCGTCTCAGAGCCGCCAACACCATTCGCCAGCTCGCCCGGGGGCTTTATGACTATCCGGAGCGGCATCCTATTCTGGGCATTGTGGCTCCCTCCGCCGATGCCATTGCCAGAGCTCTTGTAGTGAGGGATGCCATCCGTCTTCAGCCCTCCGGAGCCTATGCGGCCAACGTGATTGGACTCTCGGAGCAGGTCCCGTCCCGCATTGTCTTTCTCACTGACGGGCCCGCACGAAAAGTGAAGATCGGGAAGCAGGAAATTCTCCTCCATCATACCTCGCCACGGAACATGGCGACGGCCGGCCGTAAAAGCGGCACTCTGATTCAGGCGCTTCGTTATCTCGGGCAGGGGCAAGTGGACGACAAAGTGCTCGCGGCCCTCCGCCGTCACATTGCCGCAACGGACCGCGCAGCCCTTCGCAAGGATCTCAACTATGCGCCCGCATGGATTGCAGACCTCCTCCGACCGCTCACTAAGCCGACTACCTAAGGCGTGCCCACGTTTCTCCAACTTCCTGCCACCGAAAGACGCCTTGCCTATCAACAGGTCGATGCGCAATTGGGTTTGCAGGCCCTTAGCGTAGAAAAGGATTTCTGGGTCTGCTGGACATTGAGTGAACTCTTCACTCTGCCTGGAATTGGCGAACACATCACCTTCAAAGGAGGAACGTCGCTCTCGAAGGCCTGGAGGCTTATCCAGCGTTTTAGCGAAGACATCGATCTCGTCGTGGACAAAGAAGTGCTCGGTTTCGACGGTGAAACCGCACCGGACAAAGCTCCCAGCAATAAGCAACGCAAGGCGCGTCTTGAAGCCCTTATGGAGACCTGCCGCCAATGGGTGCAGGGCACGCTGCAGCCCGCTTTGGTGAGACGCATCAAAGCCGCTCTTGGAGAAACCGGGTGGCAAGTGGAGGTCGATCCGGACATGCCAGATGGCCAGTGCCTGCTTTTTCATTATCCGTCCGTTTTTCCAGCAGGCATTGCCGGTTACGTGCGGCCCGTTGTTAAAATTGAACTCGGCGCTCGTTCCGACGATTGGCCGCATGAGACGAAAACCATTCAGCCTTACGTGACTGAACTCTTTCCCTCGTTCGCCTCTGACAGCGCTTTCCTGGTTCGTGTCCTTGCGCCCGAGCGCACGTTTTGGGAAAAGGCCTGCTTGCTCCACGAGGAAACGTTCAGGCCGTCAGACAAGCCGAGAAGAATCCGCATGGCCCGCCATTACTATGACCTCTGGTGTCTTCTTCGTGCCGGAGTCGGTGAACGGGCTCTGGCAAACATTCAGCTCTTTAAGCGCGTCGCGGAGCATCGGAAAATTTTCTTTCGCTTTTCCTGGGTCGACTATACCACGCACAAACCTGGCACCTTCCGGCTCGTCCCGCCCTCCGGCCATCTTCCCAAATGGAAAGCGGACTATGAAGCCATGCTCGGACCGATGTTTTTTGGCGAAACGCCCTCATTTGAGGAGATGATGGCCGCAGCCTTGGAATTTGAGAACACCTTCAACGCCACAGCATGAACCAAAGCGAGAGGTCAAACGGTCGCCCCAGTTTCTCGATAAGATAATTGCAGCTCGTCGTCGCCTTTACCGCCAGTGTGGCTGAATCAACGTTCAGCAGTTTGCCCCCTATAGAGCATCTCCACCTTATGACAACTCGCGGACTGACCCCCTTGATCGGCGCTATGACCGATCAGGAGAGCCTCGACGATCTGTTGCCTTCCTCCTGGAAGCCCCTGTCGCGATCCTAAGCAATGTGACGTCGCAGTGGGTAGCATCGTGATCTCGAACTGCTACACATCACGACGTCTCAGCGTGTAGCATCAAGACCGCTCAGGGAGGCACTCCGCCGGACGGATATGGTTGAGGCTGGGAGTTGACATGTCATAATCGGTCATCGGGTATATCCACGCTAGCATACAACTCACCTCTGGACGTAGTGCGATCTACTTGTATGCTACCATCTTGGCCACTTATGTTTGTATGCACTATCTCTGCCAGATAAGATTTCATTGCTGTTGGATATTACGAGATTGGTTTGAGTGGGAATATTTGTTCGTAAGGTCCAACACGCTGCGAGCTGATATCCTGCAACGATCACAATTTCTCCATTGGGCACAACTGCGGTAAATTTACCATCTGCGTCTGTTCGGCAATGTGCTAAAGATGGCCCGGCAAGAAGTGCTTCTATCACGACTCTGTCGATGCTCCTATTTGCTTCCGTCTCCTGCAATGTAAACGGTTTCATACTGTCGAGTAGTTTTCCCATCTCTTCGGTATCCTCGTTTGAGGCAGCGAGGTCCGCTTTTTGGAGTTCGAGAGCCATGTAGGGATTCGCGTCTTTCAATGCTTCTTTAAGGCGGTTCTCCCTATCCTTCCTCTTCGCGTCTTGCTGAGTACATTGTTCCCTTTTTTGTAAGTAGCTCGCCCTAGACGCGTGCAAGGAGGGATACAATTCAGAGACTTTTTGAGCATATGCGGCATCAGCTCTGCTAAAGGTTTCACGGGCTTGTTGCTCACTAAGGATTACAACTTCGGCGTTCGAAATCTTTTTAGCCATTCCGTTATTATTCTCGAGGGTTCCACTCTCACGGCTATAGAATAGCTGTCCCGAGACGTTGGACTTGCCGCATCCAGATAAAAGTACGAACACAGTACAGATATAAACAGAGATGAGTTTATTCATTGCTATTATAGTAAACGACATGCGATAAAGATGACAAGTTGCAAATCGCAGGCGAACTACCACACCCCGCAAGGGGATTCGCTAGGCTGCTCGGTTCGCTCCTTCACCACTCGGGGGGCTGGCCTTTTGTTCTAGTGAGTACAAACGATAAGCCCGGCCAAGTTCCCCTACTCATCTCATATTTGGAGTCACGCGTGTCCGGTAGCAACATATTCTAGGCAAGCAGTTTAAAGTCGGCATCAAAGTTCATTGTTCTGGTCAAACTGCTCATATCTCTTTCAAAGAGTTCATTAATAGGCACTTTCTCAAATGGAGGTAAGCGGGTTATAGCCCCCATCCGGCAGGGACTCGACTGAGGCCTCAGGATTTTTCAGACTTGGGCTGTTCTTTGAACAACTCGAGGTAATCGTGAGGCAGTAGACCGGTGGAATGATTTGTGCCGGCGGCTAATTTGGGCAACACCCAGTTGAGATAAGCCTCCGGGTTGAGCTTGAGCAGCTTGCAGGTGCCCAGGATCGAGTAAATTGTGGCCGACTTCCAGCCGGCATCGGGATGGCCAACGAAGAGCCAGTTCTTTTTGCCTAGAGCGCTGGGCCTGATTCCGTTCTCGATCGGGTTGTCGTCGATCTCCACATGTCCGTAGCCCGGTTCGGCATAGCGCGTGAGCTCTTCCCAGCGCTTCAGCGCGTAGGCACAAGCTTCGCCGACTTTGCTCGCTGGCAGGAAGCTCTCGCTGCTCTGGGCTTCGATCATCTTGGTCTTGATCTGAGCGAGGAGGATCTGGCTGCGACCCGCTCGCATGGATTCCCTCTGAGCGAAGGGCTTTCCCCTGGCTTCGGCTTCGACCTGATAGAGCTTGGCGATGAGCGCCAGGATTACGGCGACGGTCTGGCCTCCATTGTCGACAGCTTCCACCCACTTTCGCCTCACGTGAGCCCAGCACCGCAATGCGATCATGCCTTTGCGCTGGCTGGCGAGGATTTCATACACCTGATAGCCATCGCTCTGGAGCACGCCATGCCAGTCTTCTGGAAAGAAGCCCAGGGGGACTCGTTGTCCTCGGCTCAGATCAAAATCGAAGAGGATAGTCTGGACCGTGGGCGCGTGCCGCACCCAAAGCCAGGCCTGCCGGGCAGCACCGGGCCTTTCCGGATCGAGCACCTTCACAGGCGTCTCGTCG
>JBAZHQ010000372.1:0-4577 GCA_041652235.1 Opitutaceae bacterium
GGTGCTTGAGAGTGAGTGATTCGTAGGGGAAGGAAGATCAGGCGGCAAGCCTTGCGCCCTCTGAACGGCGGAAGTCGACGATGGAGCGTAGGAATAAAGCGAGTTTTCGATTGGCGGGAGCAGCAGCGAGAAAATCGCCGAGGGAGAAGCGCAGGGCAGCTGCGACAACGAACTCTGATGGGGCGGAGGGCTGGCGGACCGTGCGCAGCCAGGAGCCGAAGTGAGCCCAGACAAGCTTTGGTGCGAGGGCGGCAATGCATAGCATGAGACCCTGTGCGACAAGGCAGACCTGGATGTAGCGGTGATAGGCGGTGAGCTTTCTACGGACGGCGTTGCGGTAGGAGTCGGAGCGCCGATGAAGGAATTGATCGCCGGAGCCGCGACGCAGGGGGAGCATGGCGCGCATCCAGAAGCGATAGGACCAGGCGCCGACTTGGTGGAGGGCGTGCTTGAAGCCGAGCTCGATCTTGAAACGCAAGGCGTAGGTGGCGACGATGTCCTGGGCGCAGAGATGAAGATTGGTGGAGAGAAGCAGGATGCGGCCGCGCACGGGATGAACGACGGCGACAAAACGCACCAGAGAGCCGACGGGGCGCCAGAGCAGATCGCGCACGCAGTACTGCAGGATGAGCCCGTGTTCGTCGTAGACCGGACTGGGCATGGAGAGCATGGGGCCGTCGAACAGGGCGACGAGCTTGAGTTTGCGGCCATAGAGGCGGGGCCGTCCCCGGCGAGGTTTGGTCACAGCGGGGGCAGGCAGATAGGCGGTGGCGTTCTTTTTGAGCCTGGAGATGAGGTGTCCGCCTTGGGCGAAGAGTCCGTGAACGACTTTGCCGCTGGCGTAGTAGGCGTCGGCAACCAACAGGACCGGTTCGGGAAGGTGCAGGTTTTGGAGCAGGGCAAGGAGCTTATCGAGCAGGGTGCGCCGGTCGCGGTTGGAAAAGACCAGGCCTTCGTGAATGCGGGCGCACAGGGGGATGGCCTGAAAGGAGCCCGCGACGCGGCATAACAAGGCGAGGGCCTGGCAGGAATGTCCCATAATGTACTCAGGCTTGGTATTCTGGTCCGAAACCTGGTGCAGGAGTTTGACGCCTGGCATCTTGCGTCCGCACTTGGATTTTTTGAGTCCGTCGGCGAGCACGACCAGAGCACCGCCGACGCGGTGGACGCCGGGATGAACGCGCAGGACCAGGGCGGTCCAGACGCGGGCCAAATGGTCAGGGCATAGGGCGGAGCTGTGAAAGAAGGCGAGCAGGCGTTCATAAGTGCCGGCCTTTAGTCCGAGGGCTCGCACACAGCTGGAGACCCCTCCGGCCAGATCGGAGCGGACGCTCAGGGAGGCGAGCGCGACGCACAGCCAGAAGAAAGTGCGGGCGCGGCTGCAAGCCGGACGCAGTTGCACGACCAGAGACCACCACAAGAGCCAGAGTTGCATGTTCCATCGCGCATAGCATATATATGCTATAATTCAAGCAAAAACGATGTTTTTCCACTCTCAAACTCACTTTTTTCAGGGGTGGAAGATTGACCCGCAAACATCCCGGCTTAGGGTCGGCCACCATGGACGACGCCCAGCTCGCCAAGTGGCAAAAGCAACTGGACCTGACGAAGACCGCGCTCGGGAAAATCGGGCCCATGCGCCCGGGCACGCTTTCCCAGCAGTTCAAGGACCGAGTCGCAAAAACCGGCGCCTATTGGCAAATCAGCTACACCCACCAAATGCGCAGCCGCACTCGCTACGTCCGCCAGGACGAACTCGAGGCCCTGCGCCCGCAACTGGCCACCTTCAAACGCTTCCGTCTCCTCGTCGACCGCTGCGTCGAACTCTCCGTCAAGATCGCCGACCGCCAAACCCAACTGCGTCGCCTCAAGCCCAGTGTTCCTACCGCCTGAAACCGTTCAGAGAACTCGTCACTCTCAAGTCTGAATCTTAATTAAGACATGCCTTCCGCCGAAGCCTCTCTCCCTGCTGTATACAAGAAACGGAGACAGTTCATCGCTGCGGGAGGGATCGCCCTTGCGGTTCTTTCCATCCTGATCGCAATCCTCTGCAATGCCGGGTTTCATGTGCGGGAGACGGTGGGCTGTCTGCGCAACGCGGGGCCCTGGGCGTTCTTCGCCGCCATGGCCTTGCTGCCCGCCATCGGCTTCCCCCTGGCGGTCTTCATGTTCGCCGCAGGGCCCGCCTTCGCCGAATCGCTCGGGCTTGGGCAGGTCCTGCTCCTTGCTTCGGCTGCCATCGCCACAAACGTAGCGCTGGCTTATTGGCTTGCCCGTTATGCGCTGAGGCCATTCGTCATCCGCCTGCTTGCTTATCTGGGCTATCCCATCCCGGCCCTTTCCACTCGCCATCATTTGAGCGTGGCCTTTCTGGTCCGCGTCACCCCCGGCCCCCCGTTCTTTCTGCAGAATTGCCTGCTCGGCCTCGCGGGAATTCCCTTCCTCACCTACATGTTCGCTTCATGGTCTGTGGCGAGCGCCTATGCCGCCGCAGCCATCATCGGGGGCGACGCCCTGATGCGCGGCGATGTCCGCGCCGGTTTGTTCGCCCTGGCACTTTTGGGCACCCTTGCGATTACAGTGAAAATGCTCCGTAACCGAGTGGGCTAGAGGCTACGCCATCCGCCAGCGATCTTGCCAAACAGGGGATTAAGTGGCCGTGACGACACAACTTAGGCTTGATCACCATAGAGCGCAAAGCTAGGTATCTGCGGCCCAAAAAACACCCATCATGAAAGCTTTTCTTCGTCTGATCCTGAGTGGCTTGGCACTCTCCCTGGCCTTCCTGGCCCCTGCCTTCGACTCTCTTGCCGAAGAAACTGCGGTGAAGTTTGAAGTCATCGCCTTGCCTGCGGGCACCGATGTCAAAACCGTCCAGCAGGCTGTAGCCAGTGCCTTAGGAGGACGTCGCTGGTCCATCCAGGAGCAAAGCTCCAATAAAGTCGTCGGCTATCTGAAGCACCGGAGCAATGAGGCCGAGGTCACTTTTCTCTTCGATGAAAAGCAAATCGAGATTAGCTGCTGGGGCTATCGGATCAACAAGGCGGGCGAGCGGCAAGAGCCCGAGCTTCCCGACGGATGGCTTGGAATTCTCTCCAGGGACATAAAGAAGAACCTCGGAATCGTCAGATCTAAGAATAAGCAGTGAGCTGCCTCTCCTGAACCGTGATCGAAATAAGCCATCCCGAGCTTCAGCTTCAAATTGGGGGACCGGCAGGTGCCGCATGGGTTAGCGGGATTCCCGTCCTCGATGGAGATTCTGCTGAAAACCTGTTTCCCTTTGCGTCCCTCATTCGCCGAGAAGGCCCCTTCTCCCTGTACAGGCAGCAGGAGTTCCTTATCGGCGTAGCCCAGGCTCTCGACTGCGCCGATCTCGTGGAAAGTGCATTTCAACTCTACCAAGACCTCTTCCAAGTCTTAGGCGCGAAACATCTTTGCCGGATCTGGAATTACTTGCCGGACATCAACGAACCCAACAGCGATGGACTGGAGCAATATCGCGCCTTCTGCCGAGGCCGCGCCATGGCCTTCGAATCCCACTTTGGGAGAGGTTTCGAGCGGGTTCTTCCAGCCGCCTCGGCGGTCGGCACGGATTCAAATCGTTTGATCGTGGCCTTCGCCGCTCACGACACCCATCCGCATCATTACGAGAATCCACTTCAGACGCCGGCATACCAGTACCCGTTGGAATTTGGCCCGCGCCCTCCCAGCTTCGCACGAGCCAGCGTGGTCGAGGAGCAGGACAGGAGGCACGTTTTCATTTCAGGCACGGCCGCCATTCGCGACCACCAGAGCATCGCTCCCAACGAAACGGAAGCACAGCTCCTGGCAACCTTGGAGAATCTCAAGGTCATTATGACCCTCTGTGGCCTGCCCCTGCGGCCTGGCGCCAGCGCAACAATGCAGCGCAACGTGAAGGTCTATATCCGGCATGCCTCGGACCTCGGTCTGGTTGCAGGTTATCTCTCGAACCATCTTCTTGGCGACGGCGACAAGGTCAGCTACCTGCGCTCCGACATTTGCCGAAGCGACCTGAACGTCGAAGTAGAAATCACAGTCCTCAACGCGCAGAGGCTTTGATCTGAGACTCTGCTTTCTTGCGATCGACCTTGCCCCGAGCCGTGAGGGGAAGCTCCCGCACCACGACGATGCGACCCGGAATCTTCCATGCGGCCATGCGCTCAAGGAATACCTGACGCACATCGGCCAGGGAAAGGTCGGTTGCCACCATGGCGGCGATAAGATCGCGGTGCCCGACATGCAGGTCCGCGACAACCCCGCGAATCCCAGGCAACCCGCCAAGCTCTGTTTCGAGCCCCGCCAGATCCAAGCGGCGCCCGCCCACCTTCACGACCCGCCCCACCCGCCCCTGAAGGACCAGTTCGCCGGAGTCATCCAGGCGGCCTAAATCCGCAGGTGAAAAACTCCCACGCCCCATTACCGCCGCGCTGAGAATCTGAAACCTCAATCCCGGGAGGGGAACATACTGCACACCCTGCATCAAACGACCCACGCTCCGTCCGCTCGTGGCAACCTCTCCGGTGGAATCATAACTGATGCCTCCCGTTTCGCTGGAT
>JBAZHQ010000373.1:0-4554 GCA_041652235.1 Opitutaceae bacterium
AGGTCAGCGACCTTCTTCTGGAGCTTGCGAAAGAGCGCTTCGCTATACTCCGTTTTCAGATCGCTGTCGCGGGAGGGATGTGGCTGGGATGCTCCTTTGGGCTCCTTCAACAACTCGTTGACGATTTCCATCAAGGCCGCCGGCTCCTGGGGTTTGGTAACGAAGCGGTCTGCGCCGAGTTTCATGGCGAATGCCTCGTCCTTCGGCTCGGTATAAGTGGCTGTGTAAAAAACGAAGGGGATATTCTGGAGCTGCGGATCCGACTTCCATTTCCGGCAGAGAGTCCAACCATCCATGACAGGCATCAGAATGTCGCTGACGATCAGGTCGGGGGCTTCCTTGTGTGCAAAGGCCAGGGCTTCTTCTCCGGTTGACGCAGATACAACCTTGAAGCTGTTTCCCTTGAGCAGCAGCTCCAGGAAATAGAGGTTTTGGCTATTATCATCGACGATCAGGACTGTTTTCATGGGGAAACTTTTACTACACGGTTGAGGAAGGCGGATTCTCCTGGGAGAAGTTCTGGCCCTTCGGGATCGGGAGGCTGAAAGAGAAGCAAGAGCCCTTTCCAATTTCGCTGTCGACCCTGATGGAACCGTTCAACAGCTCGAGCAGGCGCTTGCAGATGGAGAGCCCGAGGCCGGTGCCCTCCTGCAACCGGCTCAGTCCGGTATCGATCTGCTGGAAGGGGCGGAAAAGCTTGTCGATATCCTCGCGGGCGATTCCCATGCCGGTGTCCGTGATCCGTGTGACATAATAATCGCCCTCCACATTGCATGATATGGATACGCTGCCGGTCTCGGTGAATTTGACCGCGTTACTGAGAAGGTTGAGGAGTATTTGCTCGATCCGTCGCTGGTCGCTTACGAGCATCCCGACCTGGCCGGCCATCTGCACATTGACTTCCAGCCCCTTCTTTTCGGCCAGGGGCCTGATCGTCTGGATAGCTTTCGAAACGGACTCGCGAAGTTCGAAAGGCTTCGGTTCCACCTTGAGCTGGCCGGCCTCGATCTTGGAGATATCGAGAATGTCGTTGATCAGCGAAAGGAGGTGGGTAGCGCTGTTGCGCACCATCTTCATCTGCTTCGCCTGCTCGGGATTGATGGGACCGGAAAGGCCCTGCAGCAGGATTCCGTTGAACCCAATGATCGAGTTGAGCGGTGTGCGCAGTTCGTGAGACATCGTGGCGAGGAAGGCGGATTTCAGCCTGTCCGCCGCTTCTGCCCGGTTCTTCGCATCAGCGAGCTCCACGGTGCGCTCGTCCACGCGGCGCTCCAGATTTTTATTATTCTCCATGAGCTCCTTGTTCTGGGATTCGATCGTCTCCAGCATCTCGTTGAAGGCCTGAACCAGCACGGCGATCTCATCGGAGCTCGTTTTTTTCACGCGCACCGAGTAGTCCTTCTGTTGGGTGACGCGGCGCGCGGCCTCCGCAACCTGGGAGAGCGGCACGGAGACCACCCGCTGCAAACGCGAGGAAAGGTAGAGTGCGGCCAGGCCCGCGCCGACGATGATCAGGGTCGTGGCCAGCAGGTATTGTCTCCAGAGGCTGTTTATCTCCTCAAGGCTGGCTCGGATGTAAATCGACCCGATTCGCCGGCCTTCCAGAACGATGGGCTCGAAAATCACGAGGGAATTACCCTCGAACCGATGGACGCTCACGACCTCCGCGGGCGGGAACGGCTTATCGGCGCCGTTCGCGTTATAGGTCGTGAATATCGCTCCGTTTTCGGTGTAAATACAGGCGGATGCTATAACGGACTTGACCCGGAGAGCGGAGAGATTCTCTCCTGCGCTTCGGGGATCGTCGAACAGCAGCGAGGCCGTGCTGCGATCGCCGACGATCCGGCCAATCACGGTGAGGTCATGCACCATGGAATCGAGAACCCGATACCGCTCATACGCGCCAAAGAACGTCCCCGCAAGCAACAGGCCAAGCGTGCTGGTCGTCATGATGATCAGCATCAGTTTCCCCTTGAGGGAAAGACGTCGGATGAGAGGGAGGCTCATCATGATGTTGTGAGAGGAGGAATTATTCGGGCGATTTCGAGAAGCTTGGAGTTGATTCTAAGGCCGACTGAGCGAGCACGCGGAACATTGATCTCGATCTGCACCCTGCCTCGCTTCGAAGCGAAGCCGATCATGCCTCCCCGCTCGGCAAAACCAGGGAGATCGCTGACCGTGAGCACCTCGCTGTTGCTGACCTGCTGTAACAGGAGCTCCACCTGCGGCTGCTCCGAGGCGCCGATGTAGAGTATGTGGCAGTGAGGAATCTTGTCCTGGCTCTTGATATGGAGCACCGAGATCGACCTGCCCTTGGCCTGAAGAGATGTGATTTCGTCCAGCTCGCTGCCAACAGGATCGTCCCCCACCACGCAGATGACGATGGGCGTGGTGGACGTGTCGACGCCATCTTCATTGGTCCAGTCGATGAATTTCGCGAAGTTGTAGATATAGGCCGCCTTGACGACCTTCGCCTCTTTCACGATCACGGTTTCAGACTTGGCGTCACCCGCGATCGAGGCCTGCGGGAGCGAGGCAAGAATGACAAACAGCAGAGGCAGAAAGGGGCGGAACGTCATCGGTGGGGGCTTAGAAACCGACTTCAAAACTGACGAACATATTGAAACCGGGGTTGCGGAACTGCCAGGGCATCTCATAGCGCCGATTGAGAAGGTTATTCAATTCCAGCGCATAGCCCATGGAACAGCTTGGGCTCTTCGCCAGCGATCCCTGTATCTTCAGATCCAATACTTCATATGAGCCGAAACGTTTCCGCCCGGCCCTGGACGTGCTGTCATAGTAGTCGCCGACGAATTGGAGATAGGGCGAAACGACAATATCCCCCGGGAACTTAATCGAGATTCCCGAGTTGGCGACCAGGTTGGGGACGAAGGGGATGCTCGTTCCGTTCTGATCCGGTTCGATTCCGTTTTTCACCTTGGAGGAAGTGCGCGTGACGTTTGCGAACCATTTAAGCTCCCTGCTCAACGATTGCTCGGCGGTGACTTCGAAACCGCAGGAACGGACCCTGCCGGCATTGACAGATATGCTTTGGGAAGGGACTGCGCTCACTGCGTTGTCGACAATCGCGTCATCGATCCGGTTAAGGAAGCCTCGGATGCCAAAGGTGAAGGACGAGTCGGGACGCACTTCGATGCCGAGATCGGAGCCTGTCCCTTTCTCCGGTTTGAGGCCTGGATTTGGGAGTTGCCCGTTTTTGCCCGGAATCCCCGCATCGGAGGCGGCGATGGTGCCGCAGACCGACTTTGCGGAAGGGGCGACGAAACTCGAACCGACATTGCAGTAGAGCGACAGGATCGAATCGGCATTATAGCGCACACCCGTGCTCCAAAGCTGGGAGTCCCATGATTTGTCCTTCAAGGCGGGGGCGGCGGAATCGATCGTCTCATAGGATTGATCGGTGCGGTTTGCCCTGCCGCCGACCCGGAAGACCCAGCGATCCTTGACGTATTTTTCCTGCACGAAAAGGCCGGCGGACCGCGCATCCACATCATTTACGACCTGATAGGTCTCGTATGAGGCTCGTTGAAGATCCGCTCCCATTGTGAGCATGCTATTGCCCGCATGCCGATAGTTGAGGGTAAGGTCGGAGAGATAAATCTTCTGACTGACGCCATCCCGTTCACGCAAATCAAGGTTCACGGGATAGTTATCCTCCCCCCATTCCCGGTCATAGTTTCGGTAGCCGGACTTGATCTGGAGATTCCATGCATCATCCAAGGACAGACTGTAAGCGGCATTTACAGTCTCGTAGCGATTTCGGAAATCGCGATTGGGCCGGCCGGCGTTCCCCTTGTGATCGGTTCTGTGGACGAAGAGCGAGAGATGCCGGCTGTCGTCGTCGGGAGCGTACGAAATCTTGGCGTAGAGCTTTGTCTTTCGATAATCCGGAGACTGAAGCATGTTCAGCCACGAGCCGGAGGAGCCATAGTTTGCGTAGTCGGAACGCTCGAAGCTGCCGCCTGCGAAATAGCTGATGCTGTCCTTGCGATTCTGGTGATAGAAGCGGGCATTGCCGGTATTGTACGAACCATAACCGGCGGCGATGCGAGTGGACTCGGAGTCGATCCGGTCCTTAAGAATGAAATTGGTGATGCCTGCCAGGGACATCTCGTTCCCCGCGAAATCCATGCTCAGGTAATTGGAATACAAAACGGAGGCAGGTCCCTTGTGGATTTCCACCTCCTGCAAGGCCCACGGGTCAAGGCTCATGGAATCGGCAAAGGAGTCGATGGGAAGGCCGTCCAAAACGTAGATGTTGTATTTTGGCCCGAGGCCCGCGTACGAACCCCAATTGGCGTCGTTGCGGGAGAGGGGATTCACGAACTGGCCGGCGGTGTAGCGAAGGAGTTCCGACAGGTTTCCCTGGGGAGTTGACAGAAACTCAAAGTCGCCCGCCCGGATCGTTTCCATCTTCTGCGTCACCGTCTCGCGCGGCTGTGCGATTTTGGTGTCGGTGACGACCACGGCGGCCAGCATCTCGAGACTCAGGTCGTAGATGTTGCCGGTATCCACTCGTGGGGCGCCTCCCGT
>JBAZHQ010000374.1:0-4551 GCA_041652235.1 Opitutaceae bacterium
CGAGGAGCGAGGAACCGCGCACGATCCCGTCCTTGTCCGTGATGAGACTGCCATTCGCCTTGTCCGGGAACAAAGTCTGACCGGCGGCCCAGACGGCCAGCGGATATGCGCCGCAAAGAAGGATGACCAAGACTGCGGTGAGCAGGACGGCGGTGACGAGTTGCTTGAGAGTGGTTTTCATGGTCCTAGACGAGGTGAATGGCGTTGATCAGCACATCGATGGCCTTGATGCCGATGAAGGGAATGACGATGCCTCCGAGCCCGTAGACGAGCAGATTGCGCCGCAGCAGGGCGGAAGCGCCGATCGGGCGGTAGGCCACGCCGCGCAGGGCAAGCGGGATGAGCATGACGATGATCAGCGCGTTGAAAATCACCGCGCTGAGGATGGCGCTCAGCGGAGAAGCGAGATGCATCACGTTCAAGGGAGCGATGGCAGGGAAAGAGCCGACCAGCATCGCGGGAATGATCGCGAAATATTTCGCCACGTCGTTCGCGATGCTGAAGGTCGTCAGCGAACCGCGGGTGATCAGCATCTGTTTGCCGATCTCGACGATCTCCAGAAGCTTTGTCGGGTTCGAGTCGAGATCGACCATGTTGCCCGCCTCCTTGGCGGCCTGCGTGCCAGTGTTCATGGCAACGCCCACATCGGCCTGCGCAAGGGCGGGAGCGTCGTTGGTGCCGTCCCCGGTCATCGCGACAAGATGGCCGGCAGCCTGTTCCTCGCGGATGCGGGTCAACTTCATCTCGGGTGTGGCCTGGGCTAGAAAATCATCCACGCCCGCCTCGGCAGCGATCGCGGCCGCCGTGAGCGGATTGTCGCCGGTGATCATCACCGTGCGGATGCCCATGACGCGAAGCTGGGCGAAACGCTCCTTGATGCCGCCCTTGACGACATCCTTGAGGGTGATGACGCCAAGAACGTCTCGCCCCTCGGCGACGACGAGCGGCGTGCTTCCCTGGCGGGAAATGTTGTCCACGCTTGCAGACACTGCCGAAGGAAAGGTCCCTCCCTGGGACTCAACCCAGGTTTTTACGCTCGCCGCCGCACCCTTTCGGATCTGCCGGGGGGAGTTGCCATCAGACCGCGGGAAATCGACGCCGCTCATCCGGGTCTGGGCCGTGAACGGTACGAAACTCGCATGAGGAGCCGCCACCTCGCGGCCCCGAAGATGGAAGCGCTCCTTAGCGAGAATGACGATGGAGCGTCCTTCGGGTGTTTCATCGGCCAGCGAAGCGAGCTGGGCGGCGTCCGCAAGGCGTTCAACGCTGATGCCAGGAGCGGGAATGAACTCGCTGGCCATCCGGTTGCCCAAGGTGATCGTGCCGGTCTTGTCGAGCAGAAGCACGTCGATATCCCCGGCCGCCTCGACCGCGCGTCCGCTCATGGCGAGCACGTTGCGCTGCAGGAGGCGGTCCATCCCCGCAATGCCAATGGCGCTGAGCAGTCCGCCAATGGTCGTCGGGATCAGGCAGACCAGCAGGGCGATGAGCGCCGTGAGCGAGAATGCGACACTCGCGTAGCTGCCGAAGGGCTTTAGCGTTATGATGACGAGAAGAAAAATGAAGGTGAGCGCGGAAAGCAGGATCGTGAGTGCAATCTCGTTGGGAGTCTTCTGGCGCGTCGCACCCTCTACCAGGCGGATCATATGATCGAGAAAGCCCTCCCCCTGATTAGCCGTGATACGAATGAGAAGCGTGTCGGAGAGCACAACTGTGCCGCCCGTGACCGCACTGCGGTCGCCACCCGCCTCGCGGATGACCGGCGCGGATTCCCCGGTGATCGCGGACTCGTCAACCGATGCGGCCCCTTCAATCACCTCGCCGTCGCCGGGAATCTGCTCGCCGGCTTTCACGAACACGACATCGCCCTTGTTCAAGGCCACCGCGTCCGCCGATTCGAATGAGCCATCCTTGCGACGGCGCTGCGCCACCAACTGGTGCCGGGAAGCCCGGAGCGCGCGGGCCTGCGCCTTGCCGCGCCCCTCGGCGACCGCCTCCGCGAAGTTGGCGAAGACCACGGTGAAGAACAGCCAGAGCGCGATCTGCAGGACATAGCCGAAGGGTTCCCTGGAAGAGAAGAGCTGCCAAAACGACAGGATCGCTCCGATCAGCGTGACGAACATGACCGGATTCTTGATCTGAAGACGCGGGTCGAGCTTCTTGAACGAATCGACAATCGCCTGCTTCAGAATCGCAGCATCGAAAAGGGAAACTGTTTTTGTGCTCATGATGGAAGCGGTGCTGGGGACTTGGGATTCGGAATGATCAAAAGAGGGAGCCTGCGCCCATGAGGAAGTGCTCGATCACCGGCCCCATCGCTATGGCGGGCAGAAACGTAAGCGCACCCACGAGCAACACGGTGCCAATCAGCAGCACGACGAAGGTAAGCCCTTCCGTCTTGAAGGTTCCTGCGCTGGCCGGGATCAGTTTCTTCCCCGCAAGATTTCCCGCCAGGGCGAGGATGGGGACAATCATCAGAAAGCGTCCGATCAGCATGGCGATACCGAGCGTCGTGTTCCAATGCGTCTCATTGGCCGACAGGCCGGCGAAGGCGCTGCCGTTGTTGCCGACGGCTGAACTGAAGGCATAGAGGATCTCGCTGAACCCGTGCGGGCCGGAATTATTCAACCCCGCCTGTCCCCAGGGGGAGATCGATGCCCAGGCGGCAAACCCGAGGATGGTCGTCGAGAGAACCATCAGCACGAGCATGACCAGTTTCACATCGTAGGCCTCGATTTTCTTTCCAAGGTACTCCGGAGTGCGGCCGACCATCAGCCCGGCGATGAACACGGCGAGCACGGCGAAGACCAGCATGCCGTAAAGGCCCGCGCCGACGCCGCCGAAAATGACCTCGCCGGTCTGCATGTTAAACAACGGAACAAGGCCGCCGACAGGCGTGAAGGAATCGTGCATCGCGTTGACCGCGCCGCAGGAGGCGTCGGTGGTGATGGTCGCGAACAGTGCCGAGTTGAAGATGCCGAAACGGACCTCCTTGCCCTCCATGTTGCCGTCGGACGCCGCAACGCCGAGGGCCTGATGGATAGGGTTACCATGCGCCTCCGCCTTCCAGCAGACCAGAACGCCAGCGACGAACATGGCAAACATCGCGCTCCAAATCGCCCAGCCGTGGCGCTGGTTCTTCACGACGCGGCCGAGATAATACGTGAGGGCGCTCGGGATCGCGAAGATCGAGAGCATCTGAAGGAAATTCGAGAGCGGCGTCGGATTTTCGAAAGGATGCGCGGCGTTGGCGTTGACATAGCCGCCGCCGTTTGTGCCGAGCAGCTTGATCGCGATCTGCGAGGCCATCGGCCCCTGGACGATGGTCTGAGTGTCGACCACCTGATCGACCAGCACGGGCTTACCGTCGGGTGAAGTCACCAGCTTGCCCGCATCGTCGGTCTTCTGGACCTGGGTAGTATAAGGTTCGATAGTCTTCGCGACCGTGTAGGGGCGGAAGTTCTGGATCACTCCTTGTGAAACAAGAAAGAGGGCAAAGACCAGGCAGACGGGCGCGAGCAGGTAATAGGTCACCCGGACCACATCGGTCCAGAAGCTGCCGATGGTCTGCGCCGTATGGCGGGCTATGCCGCGCACCAACGCGGCGGCGATGGCAATGCCTGACGCCGCCGAGGTGAAGTTGTGCAACGCGAGACCGACCATCTGGGAGAAATACGACATGGTCGCCTCGCCGGCGTAGCTCTGCCAGTTGGTGTTGGTGGTAAAACTTGCCGCAGTGTTAAACGCGAGGTGCGGTGACAGCCCGGGAAAGTTCTGCGGATTCAGGGGCAGATGACCCTGAAACCTCAGGATGAGGTAGGTGAGCAGCATGCCGACAAGGCTGAAGGCGAGCAGCGCGCCGGTGTATCCAATCCAGGACTGCTCCTGCTCGCGGTCGATGCCGCACACACGGTAGGTCAGGCGCTCGATCGGACGCACCAGGGGGTCGAGCCAGGTGTGCCCGCGAACATCGAGCACCTGCACTAGGTAGAGCCCGAGCGGCTTTGTGATCAGCAGAAGAGCTCCGATATAAAGCGCAAATTGAAGCCATGCGTTGGGATTGTTCATGGCAGTCAGGCTTAAAATTTCTCGGGACGCAGAACTGCGACGACGAGGTAGACGAGACAGGCAAGGGCTATCAGACCTATGATGATGTTTTCCATGGCGTGATGGCGGTTATGCTTTGGGGTCTCCGTGCTAACGGACCCGATCACAAAAATAGACGTAGGCGAGCGACAGCCCGAAGAACGCCAGTGTGACGATGATGAAGATGACGTCGTTCATGCGGGTATCCCTGGTTCGGCATGCCGGATGGCCTGTGTTTTCATGCCCGCAAGATACTCCACGAACCCGCCCGCCCCTAATTAATTGGGACGGCCAAAGCATTAAGAAATTATTAAGCGCGGAGGCGTTCCGTCTTCGGAAAGCGGCCGGAGGCCAGAAGCCAGAGGCCAGCAGGGAAATCGGAGGCCGGCGACGAGCGACAAGATTGCCCCTGTGGGTTTCCCCGATAGCCGAAAGCCAATCGCCGACAGCCAAGACCTGCCCGAA
>JBAZHQ010000375.1:0-4536 GCA_041652235.1 Opitutaceae bacterium
TCCGATCTAGAATCCGCAACGCGACATGCCCATAGGCATCATCGCCTCGCTCATTATCTGCACCGTCCTCTACATCATCGTATCGGCTATCGCCACCGGAGTCGTGCCCTATGCGCAGCTTGACGTTCCGGATCCCATCGCGCTCGTCGCAGATCGCGCCGGCATGGGGATCATGATTGGCGGAGTCAGCGTCATGGCTGCCCTGATCAAGCTGGGGGCCATCGCAGGCCTGTCGTCGGTGATCCTGGTGATGCTCCTCGGCCAGTCCCGCGTATTCTACAGCATGGCGCGAGACGGGCTTCTCCCTCCTTTCGTAAGCAAAGTGCATCCCCGTTTCAAGACGCCGTGGATCACTTCCATCATCACGGGAGCCGGCGTGGCTTTTTTTGCCGCTCTGCTCCCAGTGCGCGAAGCAGGCAGCCTGTGCTCGATCGGGACATTGCTGGCCTTTGTGATCGTGTGCATCAGCGTGCTGGTGTTGCGTGTACGCGAGCCTCACCATCATCGGGCTTTCAAGACGCCCGCCATCTGGTTCGTCGCTCCGGCAGGCGCGCTTTCATCGCTCGTGCTCATGAGATCTCTTCCCTGGCATACCTGGGAGCGCCTCATCATCTGGTTCGCCATCGGCATGGTCGTGTATTTCGCCTACGGCCGCCGGCATTCCACGCTGCATAAAGGGTTGATGGCGCATATCCAGCCGAAGGACGAGACGATCGAGAGCTGAGGAAGTCCGCGGCGGCATCGAAGGCGGTTTCGCCGCGCTGTGCCTGTGGTCCAATTGAGGTTCTCGGATCACAAGATCCGGGCGAGATCTATGTAAGTAACTTTGATGACATATAGTAAGTAACTTCCTGGATATATAATTCGGCATATCCACCGCATTATCTCGGAGTCTCACTCACGGAATGTGACACTCTCGATGAAAAACATGGATACAGGCTCCGAACATGCCGCCGATATTTCGACGATCCGGCAACTGTTGGACGACTACCTGCGCATGTATGCATCACGCGATGATTCGCTCACCACGCATTTCAGCGAGGACTTTTCCGGTTTTACCGGTGGCGGGGATTTTCTGGTCAAAGATAAAAAGGAATGGGTCGCGATCACCCGGCAGGACTTCGCCCAAGTCAAAGATCCGCTTCGAATCGAACTCAAGGACCTGTCCATCCAGTTACTGGCTGAAACGACCGCTGTCGCGACCAGCTTCTTCATCATTCACCTGCCAATCAAGGACCACATTCTATCGCGAGAGACAGCCCGCCTGGTGTTGATTTTCCACAAGGAGTCCGAAGGCTGGAAAATCTCGCATAGCAGTATTTCCATTCCCTACTACCTCGTTCGCAAGGGCGAGGTATATCCGATGCAGGAACTGATGGACCGCAATCAGCACCTGGAGGAACTGATTGCCGAACGGACGATCCAGCTTTCAAAGGCGAACGAAAGCCTGCGACAGGCGAATGAAGAATTGGAGAAAAAGATCGCTCAGCACAGGCAGGCCGAGGAGGCATTGCAACGGAGCGAGGGCCTGTATCGGTCCATCCTCACGGCTTCTCCCGACGATATCACGATCACGGATCGGGAGGGCCACATTCTCATGGTTTCGCCCGCAGCTTTGACGACATTCGGCACCGGAAAAAAAGAAGATTTTTTAGGGCGTTCGATCCTCGACTATATCGTTCCGGAGGATCGGGATCGCGCAAAGGCCGCAATTGCCCTGAAACGCCAGGGCATCGCGACGGGAACGAATGAATACCGCGGGCTGCGCAGCGATGGCAGCACTTTCGATATAGAGGTGAACAGCGAGTTCATCAGGGATGCAAAGGGATCGCCCGCCGGCATGGTCGTCATCATTCGCGACATCTCCGGGCGTAAAAAGGTGGAGGCCGAGAAGGAAAAGCTGGAGGTTCAGAACCGGCAGCTCCAGAAGGCCGAAAGCTTGGGCCGCATGGCCGGTGCCATAGCCCACCACTTTAACAACAAACTCCAATCCGTCATGTTGAGCCTGGAGTTGACCATGAAACGAATGGACAAATCCGAAGGGGCCTTCCAGAGCATGACCACAGCCATTCAGTCTACCCGTGAGGCGGCGGAAGTAAGCAGGCTGATGCTGATCTATCTCGGCCAAACCGTTGCCAAACATGAACCACTGGACCTATCCAAAACCTGCCACCAAAGCCTGTCCCTGCTGCGGGCTGTCATGCCGCAAAACGTGGTCTTGGAGACTCATTTACCCTCTCCAGGCCCGGTCATCGACAGCAATGCGGACCAGATCCAACATGTCCTGACCAACTTGGTTACAAACGCATGGGAGGCTGGCAATGACGCTCGGGGATGCATCCGCTTGGCCGTCAAAACACTCTCCGCATCGGAAATCCCGACAACGCACCGGTTCCCCATCGACTGCCAGCTTGACGACCCTGTTTATGCCTGTCTCGAAGTGGCCGATGGGGGCTGCGGGATCCCGGAACAGGATATCGAAAGCATTTTCGATCCTTTCTTCTCCAGCAAATTCCCCGGACGCGGCATGGGACTGGCAGTCGTTCTCGGACTTGTGCGCGCCCACAATGGGGCCATCACGGTTGAGAGTGTGCAAGGTTGGGGAAGCATATTCAGGGTCTTTTTCTCGCTGTCCGCAAAAACGGTTCCAAAAACCCCGGCGCAAACGGTCCAAGACTCACAATGACGATTCTCGTTATTTCCCCGGATTCACGGCGGCCTGCGCAAGCCCTCCGCTCTTCTTTCGTTGTTTTAAGATCCTGCTGAAGGCTTCCAAAGTCTCCTTGCTCGCGTGGTGCTCCATGCCCTCGGCGTCGGCATCTGCGATTTCCCCGGGAACGCCGAGCGACTCAAGGAACTCGCTTACAATCTCGTGCCGTTTGCGCGATTCCTCCGAAAGCTTCCGGCCTGCATCGGTGAGAAAGATCGTTCGGTAAGGTTCCGCGATCACCAGTCCGTCCCGCCGCAGCCGTTGGATCGTGCGGTTCACGGTCACATGCGTGATGCCCATGCGCTGGGCTATGTCCGTCACGCGGGCCGCTCCCTTCGTGGCAATAAGCTCGGCGACAAGCTCCACATAATCCTGTGCAGTCTCCTGGGCATGCTCCGCGCGGGTGCGCTGAAGATTGATCGTTTGCAGGGGCGCACGAGCTTTGGCGGCTTTTGCCAAGGGACGCTTCATGAAAGCGACTAAAGAGAAAGAATTCCGTTGGACAATCCAACAATATCGCGTAGCCTAAGCTACAAATTGCAGCCTCCACTACAAAGTCCAGAGCCCGACTCCGGCGCCGGCGCGCACGATGCGGCGGCCGGGGGTGGAGAGGCCGGACCCGCGACCACCGGCCATCCCTCGCTTGAAGGCGTTCATGGTTCCGTTCCCGTGCCCCATCACAAGGAGCGCTTCTGGAAGCAGTGGCGCGCCTTCACCGGGCCGGCCCTCCTCGTCAGCGTCGGATACATGGACCCCGGCAACTGGGGCACCGATCTCGCCGGAGGCGCCCAATTCAAGTACGGCCTGCTCTGGGTCATCGCCCTGGCAAGCTTCATGGCGGTGATCCTGCAGGTGCTCTCGGCGCGTCTTGGAGTGGCTACTGGGAAGGATCTCGCCCAATGTTACCGCGACCACTATCCGAAGTGGAGCCGCTGGCCCAACTGGATCATGATGGAAATCGCAGTGGCCGCGACCGATCTTGCCGAGTCGCTGGGCAGCGCGGTGGCGCTCAATCTCCTGTTTCACATCCCACTCTCCTGGGCCGTCATCATCACCGCCTTTGACGTGCTGATTCTTCTTACGCTGCAGGGTTTCGGCATGAGAATGCTTGAAGCCCTGATAGCCGTTTTCGTGGGGACCATCGCAATTTGCTACGGGATCGAGATTTTCGTGCTGCCCCAGATCACGCCCAGTTTCCCCGAGATGGGTCATGCGCTGATGAATCCCAGCCTGGGCCAGAGCGGCATGCTTGTCCTCGCCATCGGCATCATCGGGGCAACGGTGATGCCGCACAATCTGTTTCTCCACTCCGCCCTGGTCCAGACAAGGAACTTCAAGCGCGACGACGCATCGGTCGGAAAAGCGATCCGCTTCAACACGCTCGACTCCAGTTGTGCCCTCGGCGTGGCCTTCCTCATCAACGCATCGATCCTGGTGCTGGCAGCCCTGGTCTTCTATGGAAAGGATTCCGTGATCGTCGCCGGGGGACACGTTGTGGCCTTCAGCCCCGACAGCGATTGGCTGCGCATCGCCCACCTCACGCTGGCCCCGCTGCTCGGCACGACCCTTGCCAGCACCCTTTTTGCAGTCGCCCTTCTCGCCAGCGGACAAAGCAGCACCATCACAGGAACGCTCGCCGGTCAGGTCGTCATGGAGGGCTTCATGCAGTGGAGGATCCGTCCCTGGATTCGTCGCATGATCTCTCGCACCCTTGCCGTCGTGCCCGCCATTCTGATCATCACCTTGCGGGGAGAAGGCAGCGTCACCAACCTGGTGAACCTCAGTCAGGTGATCCTATGCCTGATACTGCCCTTTGTCCTGCTGCC
>JBAZHQ010000376.1:0-4523 GCA_041652235.1 Opitutaceae bacterium
GCAGGCATCGTCGGTCTTCCAAATGTGGGCAAATCCACTCTTTTTAACGCTGTTACCCGCTCTCGCAAGGCGGAGGCCGCCAACTATCCGTTCTGCACGATCGACCCCAACGTGGGTGTCGTAACCGTGCCTGATGATCGCCTCAATGTCTTGGCCCGGATCTCCAAAACATCGGTCATCATTCCCGCTGCTATCGAGTTTGTCGACATCGCCGGTCTTGTCAAAGGAGCCAGCCAGGGCGAGGGTCTCGGAAACCAGTTTCTAGCCAACATCCGCGAGGTGGACGCCATTGTGCATGTCGTGCGCTGTTTCGAAGATCCCGATGTCATCCACACCATGGGTGTGATCGACCCCATCCGGGATATCGAGGTGGTGACCACCGAACTCATCCTCGCCGACCTCGAGGCAGTGCTGAAACGAATCGATAAGACTCAAAAGAAGGCAAAGAGCGGCGACAGGGATGCCCAGGCGGAGCTTGCCCTGCTTGAAAGGCTGTCTCCTCACCTCAATGCGAACAAACCCGCCAACGTCTTCGAAGCGACGGACGACGAGAAGCGCCTCATGCGCTTGTTCCAACTCCTTTCGGCAAAACCCGTTATCTATGCCTGCAACGTGGCTGAAGGCGACTTGGCCACCGTTGCGAGAAATCCCTTCGTCCAGAAGGTGGCTGAGTTCGTCCGTACCCATCACGACGCCGCCTACGTGCCCATCAGCGCCAAGATAGAGGCCGAGCTGATCGATCTTTCCCCCGAAGATGCCGCGGCTTTCCTGGCCGATCTGGGAGTAAGCGATTCCGGAGCTTCCGCACTTATTCGGGAGTCCTTCGCCCTCCTTGGTCTCATAACTTATTTTACTGCTAGTGAGAAAGAAGCGCGTGCATGGACCATCACCAAAGGCACAAAAGCACCACAAGCGGCAGGTGTGATTCACACGGACTTTGAAAAGGGCTTTATTAAGGCCGAAGTTGTTTCCTACGAAGAGCTCGCACGACTCGGCTCAACTGCTGCGGCTCGAGAGGCGGGCAAATATCGTCTCGAAGGGAAGGACTATGTCTTCAAAGATGGTGACGTGGCTCTTTTCCGGTTCGCTCCCTAAAAAAGCACCGGCGGGGCACTATTCATCCCCAAAGCGGATCGGTATTGAAAACCTGCCTCCGTCTTCCATGTTGGCGACGTGGACGCGAAATCCGTCAATAAACTTTCCTTCGAGGAAGCCCTCGGCCAACTCGAAAAAACCGTGGACTCCATGGAATCGGGCGATGTCCCCCTGGCGGACCTGCTCGCCAAATTCGAGACCGGAAGCAAGCTTCTCCAGGCCTGCGAGGCCCGTCTCAAGGAGGCGGAGCTCAAGATCGAGCAGCTAAAGAAACAAAGCGGCGCCCCCACCCTGGCGCGCTTCGAATCCGAAAAGGATGCCGATTGAGAGAAGCCTCCTCCATCGCAGAATGGCTCTTCATCGACGCAATTCCATTCTGTCTCCCGCATCCTAGCTCCTGCAATCTTCCTAGAACCCGTAGAAATTTGCCACGAAAAGGCACGAGAATTCACAGTAAGAAATATCCCCAAAAAGCGGCTTATTCACTCGGAACGTGGATGAAATGCTGACGATGATTTTATTCTGAGTTCCATATTTTTGTCTTTTCGCGCCTTTTTGTGGCCATTCAACTGCGTTTTCAGTTCTTCCCTGATGTCCGTCCCTCCTCCTCATATCAGCGTGCCACCGCCTGCGGCTCCGATCCTCGCGAGCATCCGCGGTCCCGCGGATGTGAAGGCGCTTCCACTGGAACACCTGCCTTTCTTGGCCGAGGAGATCCGCGACGAGATCATCTCGGTCACCGCAGCGCAGGGCGGCCATGTCGGCCCCAACCTGGGCGTCGTGGAACTCACGATCGCCCTGCACCGAGTGTTTTCCACCCCCGAGGATCAGTTCCTCTTCGATGTGTCCCACCAGGGCTACGTCCACAAGCTTCTCACCGGACGCCAAGGGGAGTTCTTCCGCAAAATCCGCCATACGGGCGGCGCCAGCGGCTTTCTTTGCCGCTCGGAAAGTCCGCACGACGCCTACGGCGCGGGACACGCGGGCACCGCGTTGAGCGCCGCTGTCGGCATGGCCATAGCCCGTGACCTCCGGGGCACTCAGGAGCATATCGTCGCCATCTGCGGGGATGCCGCTTTCACCTGCGGGATCACCATGGAGGCGCTCAACAACATCGTCTCCTCCACCAAGCGCCTCATCGTCATCCTCAACGACAACGAGTGGTCCATTGCTCGCAACGTCGGGGCGATGGCTCGTTACCTCACCCGTCTCTCGACCAGCCCCGCCTACAACCGCATCCACCACGAACTCGAGAAGTTCTTCACCAGCCTGCCGCACGGGCCCGAGATGCATAAGATGTGGACGAAGTGGAAGCGCGAGACCAAGGACTTCTTTGTCGAGTCGAGCCTCTTCGAGAAGTTCGGCGTGCGTTACATCGGCCCCATCGACGGGCATAACTTCGCCGAGCTCGTTAAGAACCTCGAATTCGCCAAGCAGTGCGATGGGCCGATCATCGTTCATGTGCTCACAAAGAAGGGCAAGGGGCTCGATGCGGCGATGAGCCATCCTGAGAGGTTTCACGGTCTGGGCGCCTTCAATCCCGTCTCGGGCGAGAGCATCCGACCCGCCGTGGGAACGCCCCCGAATTACCAGGATGTCTTCGGCCAGGCCATGGTGCGTTTCGCAAAAGCCGATCCCTCCGTCGTAGGCATCACCGCGGCCATGTCCAGCGGCACCGGCCTTTCCCACCTGGCAAGCGCCTGTCCGCAACAGTGCTTCGATGTCGGCATCGCCGAGGAGCACGCGGTGCTCTCGGCAGCAGGCATGGCCGCCCGCGGCCTCAAGCCCGTGGTCGCCATCTACTCCACTTTTCTGCAACGCGGTTTTGATCCCATCATCCACGACGTCTGCCTGCAGAATCTGCCCGTCGTATTCTGCATGGACCGCGCGGGACTGTCCCCGCACGACGGTCCCACGCATCACGGTCTGTTCGACATGGCCTACCTGCGAAGCGTGCCCAACACCACCGTCATGCAGCCCAAGGACGAGGACGAACTCGTGGACATGCTGCACACCTCTCTCCAGTTGAAATCCCCTGCCTTTATCAGGTATCCGCGGGGAGCGGGAAAGGGCGTGCCCCTGAAACCAGAACCGGCCTTGATTCCCATCGGCCGGGCCGAAGTGCTGCGCGAAGGCACCCAGATCGCGCTCTGGGCGCTGGGCCCCATGGTCGCCGAGGCGGTCAGGCTCGCGGAGCGGCTGAAGGCCGAGGACGGCCTGTCGGTCACGGTCGTCAACGCGCGCTTTGCCAAGCCCCTCGACACGGCTTTGCTCAAGGAGCATGCCTCCCGGCACGGATTGCTCGTAACGATGGAAGACCACACGCTGCCCGGCGGCTTTGGGAGCGCGGTGCTCGAGGCCCTTCAGGAAGCGGCTCTCTCCCTGCCGGTCGAGCGTATCGGATGGCCTGATACCTTCATCGATCATGGCAGCAACGTGGACGAGTTGCGCGCCGCCCACGGCCTGTCCCAAGACGACATGCTAGCCCGTATCCGCGCCCGCTGGAACCGTCGTACCGCCTAGCCGGGCTGATCCCCGGCCTGCCGTGAGCCGGTCGAAGGACTACCGTGCCGGCTTCCGGCTTCTGGCCTCTGGCTTCTTGCATCCGCTGCTATGCCCGCCGAAACATATCCAAGGCGGGAGCCGGTCGAACAGGCTACGTGGCCATCTCGGTGAAGCGTTGTTCGCGGATCACCGTGATCTTGATCGTGCTGGGATACTGGAGCTCCTCTTCGATACGGCGACGGAGGTTCGTGGCGAGATCACGGGCCTTCTCGTCGGTGACGACGTCGGGCTTCACCACCACGCGGATCTCGCGTCCCGCCTGGATCGCGAAAGCCTGCTGCACTCCGTCCATGGAAAGCGCGAGTTTCTCCAGGCGCTCGAGCCGCTGCAAGTAGCCGGTCATCGTCTCGGCGCGCGCACCGGGGCGCACTGCGGAAACCGTGTCGGCGAGGATCACGATCCCGGCGTACACGGTCTCGGGTTTCACTTCCTCGTGGTGAGCCGCCACGGCATTCACAACGATGGGAGTCTCGCCAAAGCGCTTGATGAACTCGGCCCCGATATGGGCGTGGCTGCCCTCATATTCGCCGTCGACCGCCTTTCCTATGTCGTGAAGAAGTCCGGCGCGCTTGGCTATGTTGGGGTCCAGGCCCAGTTCGCTTGCGAGCATGGAGGCCAGAAAGCCCACCTCGATGGAGTGATCGAGGGCATTCTGGGTGTAGCTAAAGCGAAACTTCAGTTTGCCGAGCAGCTTGATCAGCTCGGGATGCATGCCGTTGATATTGAGCTTGGCCACGGCGGCTTCGCCGGCCTCGGTGGCATGCAGCTCGATCTGTTCATTCGCCTGCTTCACGAACTCCTCGATGCTGGCGGGATGGATGCGGCCATCCTTGACGAGGCTCTCCAGGGCGACCCTCGCAACC
>JBAZHQ010000377.1:0-4517 GCA_041652235.1 Opitutaceae bacterium
AGGTATTGCACTCGCAGTCGCCTCGTATCGAATGCCCAGGACTACAATTTCCATCCCGAGTACGAACAAGGGCTGCGTTACATCGAAGCGCATCCCGAAGTGCGCGATGTGCTCCTGTCGGGTGGCGATCCGCTTCTGTTCTCGGATCGCAAGATCGAGCACCTTCTGGCGCGGCTGCGCGAGATCAAGCACGTGGAATTTATCCGGATCGGGTCGCGAATACCGGTGTTTCTTCCGCAGAGAATCACCCCCGAGTTGTGCGATGTGTTTCGACGGTACGGACCGATTTGGATGAGCATCCACGTCAATCATCCGAAGGAATGCACTGCCGAGCTGCGCGATGCTTGCGAGCGTCTATCCTTTGCAGGAGTCCCGTTAGGCAATCAGAGCGTGTTGCTGCGGGGCATTAACGACGACGTGGAGGTGATGAAGGCCCTTGTGCACAGGCTTCTGCGCATGAGAGTGCGCCCCTACTATCTGTACCAGATGGATCTCATTACCGGTGGCGCGCACTTCAAGGCCGATGTGAGAAAAGGCATTGAGATTATCCAGGCCTTGCGTGGCTTCACTTCCGGCTATGCGGTTCCTCAGTATGTCATCGATGCTCCTGGCGGCGGAGGGAAGATCCCAATCAATCCCGACACGGTCGAGTCCATCACCGATGAAAGGATTACGCTCCGGAACTACGAGGGACGGCTCTATCAATATCCGATCAAGACCCATCCCTTGCGTCTTGCCGATGGATCCCAAATCCCAGTGACCCCCTTTGAGACGGTCACTCTGCGTTCCTGATTGGGTTCTCTCCTCCCTTGGTTGCCCCATCCATTTGGCGCGAGGGATTCGGAGGAGATTCACAGCTCGCCCGATTATTCCAATCGGCCGCATCTCGGTTGGAGAAGTGATCCGATATGCCTCCTGGAAAAAGTCATTAGGTCTTAATTAACATATACAAGGAAGGGTTGTAGTTTCTTGTGAAAGTACTTATCTAACTTACGTATTCTTAGGCCTTTCAGAGCTACCGCATGATGCCTATCAAACAATCATGTCACCATCGCAGAAAAACCCGGTTGTTGTACCGCCAGCGAAGCCTCTCAAGTTCGGGTGTAGCAATGGAAGATTAGTTGCCGAGGTGCTGGATGATAAGCATATGACGCAGTTGCGTGCCCTGCATGTAGAGGGGAAAAATTCACTCTTTTACGAGCTATCAGTCATTTTTCGCCGAGAGGCCACACCACGAATATCCATTTTACACCAGGCTGTTGCTGCAAGGGATGCTGCGGAGGTCGCCCGATTGGCTCACGCTTTTGTGGGCAGCACGGCAAGCATCGGAGCACGCCAGATGCAGTGCGCGATGAAAGCCGTGGAACTGGCGGCGATCTCTTCCGAATGGACCAAGGTTGAGGAGATCCTCGTTTACATCGACAGCGCATGGGCGCGGCTTCTGGCCGCTCTGGAACGATGCGATCGAGAGGAAGGGATGTAAGAGAAGCGATCGTCGATGACGATCCTGTGGCCCGTTTCTTGATTGGGAACGCTCCAATTCCAGTCGGTTGACTTGATCTTCTGTTTGCCAAAACATGCAGGTGTGAACGATGCAAGCATACTGCGCCTGGAGGAGCGAGTCGCCTGGCTCGAAAAACACGTGGTCGAGCAGGATAAGGCCATGCTGGAAATGGCGGATGATCTGTCCCGCATGAAAAAGCAGATTCTTGACCTCCGCGAGCGCGCGACTTCGCAGTCTGCCGATGGTCAGTTGGAAGACTCCGCCGTGGAGCGGCCGCCGCACTACTGACGCTTTTCGAGCCAGTTTACGATTGGGAGATCTGCAGCCGCCAGATCCAGGGTCTGGAGTTCGTTGAGCGTTAGCCACTTCACTGCAATGTGCTCATGTGGATGCGGCTCGGATGTCCCGGGTTTCAAGAAAGCCAGGAAGGGGATCATTTCGATGGAAAAGGCGCCATAAGCATGCACGGACTTGGGCAGATTCTGACCGACGATAATTTCGCAGCCCAACTCCTCCCGGATTTCTCTTATCAATGCTGCTTCCGGAGTTTCGCCTGCTTCCACCTTGCCGCCGGGGAATTCCCATCTTAGCCCGAGGTGCTTGTGGGCGGGACGTTGAGCTGCAAGATAGAGGTCTCCGCGACAGACCACTGCTGCAACGACGGGTATGGGAGCGGCTTGCGTCATCTTGTGAGTATCACCATGTGACTCCGGGAGTTGTTCGAAAAATGTGCCCGAATGCATCCGCTTTCCACCCTCTCCGAGAACAGAAAGGCGACTTCGTCGGAGTTAGCCCGGCAAAGTCAGCCTTCAGGATGCATCTATCACACGAGTAAGTGATGGATGCAGGCTAACGGGGAAGGAGGTCCAATACCATGGACTTTTCCTCCTTCAGCTCATTCTCGGTGGCGGCGTTCCTGGCCTTTGAGAACTCGCTGAGCGAAAGCCCCTGGACGATCTCCCAGGTCGAGCCATTGCTGTGGATTGGGTAGGAGAAGAGCAGGCCCTTCTCGATGCCGTAGGAGCCGTCGGAACAGACGCCCACGCTGAACCAATTGCCGGCTTTGGTCGGCGTGGTCAGGTTGCGCACGGTCTCAACCACTGCATTGGCTGCGGAAGCCGCAGAGCTGAGGCCGCGGGCCTTGATGATAGCCGCGCCACGCTGTTGCACAATCGGGATAAAGGTGTCTTTGAACCAGGATTCATCCCTGATCACCTCAAGGGCGGGCTTGTCCGAGATCTTGGCGTTGTAGAAATCCGGATACATCGTGGAGCTGTGGTTGCCCCAGATTGCGAGATTGCTCACCTTGGTGATGTCCAGTCCGGCCTTCTGTGCGATTTGCGAGATGGCGCGATTCTGGTCGAGCATGGTCATCGCAAACCAGCGGTTGGCGGGTATGTTCTTCGCGTTGTTCATCGCGATGAAGCAGTTGGTATTGCAGGGATTGCCGATGACCAGCACACGAACGTCGCTGGCGGCATTTCTGGAGATAGCCTGCCCCTGGCCGGTGAAAATCTTGCCGTTGATGCCCAGCAGATCCTTGCGTTCCATGCCGGCCTTGCGGGGAACGGAGCCCACGAGCAGGACCCAGTTCACGTTCTTAAAGCCTTCGTCCAGCGAGGAGGTGGGCACGATGCCCTTCAGGAGCGGGAAGGCGCAATCCTGCAATTCCATCACCACGCCACCAAGGGCTGGGAGGGCCGGTTCAATCTCCATAAGGTGGAGAATTACCGGCTGGTCAGGACCGAACATTGCGCCTGACGCGATACGGAAAAGGAGGGAATAGCCGATTTGACCAGCAGCTCCAGTGACAGCGACACGAATAGGTGATTTCATAGCGTAAACATTCGAGAAGACTTCATTTATGGAAATGCTGGCAAGAACAGTTTTTATCCGATGTCGGCAGCATGCTCGTTCAATGGGTGCGGGAGGCAAGACATGCATGCAACTCACGTGCCAAAGTCTCTGTTGCCTCCCATCCGATGCATCCGTCCGTGATCGAGACTCCATACCGTAATCTGTCCTTGGGCAGTGGGAACGGTTGATTCCCTGCCTCTAGGTTACTCTCGATCATGGCTCCCATGATTGACTCATTACCTGCTGAAATCTGGTCCAGAAGCGCCTTCAATACCTCTGGTTGGCACTCGGGCTGCTTCGCTGAATTGTCATGGGAGCAATCCACCAGAATCGATTTATGCAATCCTGCCTTGGCGAGTAGCTGCTCGGTTTGGGCGATTTGGGCTGGTGAGTAGTTAGGGCCGGAAGCCCCTCCTCGGAGGACAATATGGCAGTTTGGATTGCCTTTTGTGGTCACTGCAGAAGCCCGGCCGTTTATATCTATGCCAAGGAATGTGTGTGGCTGACCTGCCGCCTTGATGGCATTGATCGCCGTCTGAATCGAGCCATCCGTGCCATTCTTGAACCCCAGGGGCATCGATAGCCCCGACGCCATTTGGCGATGTATTTGGGACTCCACAGTGCGCGCGCCGATGGCTGACCAGCAGATGAGGTCCGCGATGTATTGGGGAGTGATCGGATCCAGCAGTTCCGTCGCAGTTGGCAGGCCCAGGTTCAAGACATCCGCCAGAAACATACGGGCCATTCTCAGTCCTGTGGCGATGTCGTGCGAGCCATCCAGGTGAGGATCCATGATCAGGCCTTTCCAGCCCACTGTCGTCCTGGGCTTTTCAAAGTAGACCCTCATCACAACCAGAATCCGATCGGACACTTCCCTGGCTAATTTTGCGAGCCGGTCTGCATAGACTCTGCCTGCATCGATATCGTGGATGGAGCAGGGGCCGACGATGAGCAGAAAGCGCTTTTCACTCGTGAAAATCAGCCGGTGAATGTCATTTCGAGCCCGTGCGATGAAATTTGCCTGTTCTTCAGTTTTAGGCAGCTCGGCCAGGAGTTCCCCTGGGGAGGGCAGAACTCGGTTTTCGACGACGTGGAGATCGGATGTACGTTGCACTGGGGATTTAAGATGCAAAACGTTGGATGATTCGGCAAGCAC
>JBAZHQ010000378.1:0-4511 GCA_041652235.1 Opitutaceae bacterium
CCCGCGGGTGTGTTTGTGTCAGTCTGCATAGATCTCCTTCACTTCGGTTTGTTCCAGGACAGTCACGTCCAGATTCAGTTTAGAGCCTGCCAGCCAGGTGCCAATGACGGTTCTGGCCCATGATGAGTTGTTGCATTCCCGGCTCAGGTGAGCGAGGGCAACACGTTTGAGCTTCCCACCCTGGGCAATCCGTACGATCGCGGAGCCGCAAGCATCATTCGAGAGATGGCCAAGTGGGCCGAGAATACGCTCTTTCAAGCTTTCCGGACGATCCGAGAGCCAGACCATACCGGGATCGTGGTTGCATTCAATCACCAGCGTTTCAACGTCCTTCAGCATTTCGACGGTAGTATCCCATACCTGCCCCGAATCCAGGACGATACCGATCTTGTGTTCCCCCACCCGCACCTTGAAACCTACGGGCTCCTTCGCATCGTGGGGAACGGGGAAGGATCGTATCTCAACCCCGCGAATGATGAGAGGGTTCCCCGCCGGAGTCACCAGCATGGGCACCTTGAGTTTGTGAAAGAGATCGCTGGCCCCGCATGCGTGATCATTGTGCTCATGCGTGCATAGAAACCCGTCGAGGAGTTCTGGAGTCTTGCCGATTTCGGCCATACGGGTTCTGAGTTCTCGCATCCTCAACCCGACATCGAACAGCAACGAGACCTCACTGGTGCCTAAATAGAGAGCATTGCCTTTTGAACCTGATGCGAGGGAGATGAGCTTCATGCCTGTTCCCTTGATAGGATAATTTGAGATCTCCATTCCTTCGTTTTCTTGTCCTCCCAAATCATGTTCCAGATAATTTCCGGAAACTCGTTTGCGGCCACCTTGATCTTAACCGTTGCATCGTCCCAGATTTTTGGCCCCTTCACTTCCCAGGCGCGCTCTACACCGTCAATTACCGCCGTGGCTTCTGGTGTGTATCGCACCCCGTTGGCAAGAACGTACGTTTTAGAGTGAATTCTCAGCTTCGCATCAGGGTATCGGCGCTTCAAAAATTCAATTCCCCGGCGTTCAGTCTTGTTCAATTCTGGCTTGGTCGTCTGCCTGATGCGCGTTGGAGCCGGCTCCTTCTTAGGCATGGACGCATCTCCGCGGGCCGCCTGCACCATGGCGATCATTTGATGGTTGTTCATGTTCGCCATCAATGTGCTTCGGCTCGATCCAGGAAAGAGGCGTTGCAGTTCTTCAATCGTTATTTGTTCCATAGGCTTTTAGGTTGTCCCGGGAGTTTCCACCGGGGCTGTTGATTCACCACGGCAGTTTATCGCACCGGAAGCCACACGCCCCGCGATGCCCACCGCCGCCGTACTTTTTGGCGATTACGGAAAGGTCCAGGTCTGTTTTGTGTTTCGCATGGTACAGACTGAAGTTCCACTGCTTACCATCGAAGCAAAATCCCATGAGCGCATCATGCCCGGTTTCAGGAAGATCCCGGGCGGCGAACACCAGGGAGTTGAAACGGGCCGAGTTGATACAGAGAAACTTCAACCCTTCCCACTCCATGATCCAGGTGCGCGACTTGCAAGTTCCCGCATCGGTTTTGACTGCGTAACGTTGCGCGATCCTCCCGTTCTCCAGGGTTTCGAAAACTGCCTTTTCACCAATGGGATCTAGCCGCAACAGGGCTTCCCAAAAGTCTGCGCCTTCATCGACTATCCGAATTCCATACTGGAACGTCCAAGCATCGGGATCGCGTTTGTCCCATATGTCGTACTCGCCGGCGAGTCGAACGGAGAGGGGTTCTGAAACCTTTCGGTCAATGAAGTCCTGTTTGGCAGGCAATGGGTATGGCGGATAAAGTTCCCGCGGATCCCAACTCGCATAGAGACTGAACCACTGCCAAGCCAGCCGACACGCGGCCACGCCGTCGATTCGGTAGCCTGGGATTTCTTTTGGCCAGGTTTCGATGGAGGTCTTGTGATGGTCAATCCAGATAACCGGATCGTCGTATATTCCTTCTGTCCAGGTTTCAGGAAGCCCGGCAACGCAATCCGGAGAAAGGTCCATAATATAGACCTTGGACTTGAACTTGCCGTTGCCGTCTTCTTCTATTTCGATAGCCTGGTTTCCGTAGTTCCATCCGATAAACTCAACATCCTTTTCGCCCAGGAATTTGCGGGCGATCTCCCGGCAAAAGATCCCGTCGTAATCTGCCGAATGGTAAATGACTGTCGTTTTCATTGTGAGCTTTTGAATTGCCCCGGGTTTCCCCGGGGCGGTTTGGGTTACTTACACTTCCCACCTTTGCAGACCTTGCCGATCTTTTCAGGTTTCGGCTTCGGGCTCGGGGCGGGTTCCGGCCTGTTCGGGCTCAGTGCTGGTGCTGCTTTCTTTTTGGCCATTGTGTTCCTTTGGTTAATCCAGGCGTTATTGCCGGGAAATGTTTAGCTGAGCGCCGCGACGATTGCCTTGAACAATGCATCCTTGCGGCGTTGCTCTTCCGGAAGTTGGTCGTATGGCACCATGCACGGGTGGGTTTTTGCTTCGGCATCCTTCACCGGGCCATACCTCCAACCGTCAGCTACTTTCTGAGCAAACCAAGAATCGTGATTTGAGGATGCCGGGGCCGATGGATTTGCGATACAGAAATCAACGCCCTTGATGGCAGATTCCCGTTGCCATTTTGGAGCCTCGTCCCATGGCAATTGCGTTGTATCATTACAGGCTTGGCACCAAGCCCGGTTCGCTTCATGACACACGCGCGCGATCTTTTCCTTGTCCATTCTGTTCCTTTTGTTAATCCAAGGCGTCATTGCCTGGAAATGGTTAAAGCTTCTTCGTCCTTACCACCCAATCGGGCAGGGTGAGTATGTGTTCTCCGTTCGGCTTCATGGTCCGATGCTCAATGACTGATTTCGGGATCCATTCCAGATCCGATTCCTGGGGGTTCTTCTCCGGAGGTATCCGAGAGTACTGGTAAGCGTCCCTGGTTTCCTTCCGGTACCACATTCTGATCTGAGTTGTCTCTTTCATACGCAAGGAGGGAGGGCTTTGTACTGGTTCTGCTTCAGGGCCTCGAAGTAGGTCTGCTTCCCATCCCATGCGTAGGGAAGGAAGACTTCCAGAAATTCGACTTGTTTCAGGACGATCATGCTGATCTGAATCTCAACCCAATCCTGGACAAGCTTCCACGCCGTTCGGTGCGCCTGCTCTTTGATCGTCTGCTGAGTCTCCGGCCTCACCCGCGAGTGTTTCAAGCAATGCTCTTTCCACATTGCGTCAAAACACGCGCTGGAGTTCGCCGGAATGCGGAAGCTGAAAGACCTTCCCTGAAGGTCGAAGCGAAAGACGAGGGGGGTCACCTTTTTGTCTGGGCCGTAGAGCTTCATGATCCCGCTGGCGCCGGCTACTGCCAGTTTGGCCTCGATTCGCTGAATTGAGGTCTCCACGGGGACGGTTGAAGTGTAGTTTTTGATCACGTCAGTTCCTTTCCTTCAGCTCGTAGACACGTTGCTTGCACACGGCATCAGCTTCCGCGCGCAGGGATTTGATGTTCTTAACCGCATCCACGGGGGCATGATTCCTTATGCCATCAGCAACGACATTGATCGCTACCAGACATCCGGCGAAGAACGCCTGGCGGGTTTCGGTTTCCTGCAGCTTGCTGATCGGGCCGTTCTTCGGCGGGTAGCAGGCATCACGGTATTGGGTCCATTGTTGCTCTAAGGTCATAGGTTTTCTTTCTGTTCGTAGTACTGAATCATCCTGTTGTAATCGTTCCAGTGCCCCCATGGACATAGAAGTCCAAGTGCTCGGGCGGCATCTCTGTTCCAGTCGATCCACATATGATGACGGATGCAAAGTGCTTTCCAGTGGCGCGTATCGTTCTGAAGGCGCCCCGCTCTGCCGAATTGGTGATGAGGTTGTTTTTCTGCCATCTTCCTGCACTTCGGAAATTCGCATCGGCGGCCGTCTCCCCACCAGATACGCTTTTTGATCGCGTACTCGGCGTTGACGATGGCTTTGGCTTTCGACACGGAGCTAATACGGCGTCGATTCGTTTTCATACTTGATCGGCGGCTGCCCAGCCTCTGCCCGGTTCGCGTTTATCTGGTCGATTCTGAAGGCAATCACTGCCTGGGCTTGCTGAATCGCGAAGTACCGCCAGACCAGCTTCAGGTGTTCGCACGCCGCGGCTGGCGTCAATTGCATCACGCCTTCGCGAATGAGGGGTGCGAAATGGTACTTCCATCGCTCGCAACTGCATTCCCCGTGCCCACTCCAAGCCGTGAGATCTACCGTATGCTTCTCCGCCGGGCGGCTCAGGGATTGGACTTCGTAGCGGAGGGAGTCCCCCGTTGGGGAGACTCCCGGACAGAGTTCGGAGATGGTTTTCACTCTGTCTCTTCTTCTTCGGCATCCGCAGAGGCGTCAACGTTCTTCACCTTCACGTTTGCCTTCTTGGTAAGGTCTATCTCATGGTCGCCGTACCGGTACACGGTGATCTTGAGTTCCTCCATTTTCGCGATCAGGTTCGCTTTCGCTACTTGTTCCTTCTCCGT
>JBAZHQ010000379.1:0-4474 GCA_041652235.1 Opitutaceae bacterium
GCCTTAAGACTCTAGGGCCCATTGGCGACCAAATGGCCGATATGCTTGACCCGCAGCAGGACAAGCAGGCACAGATACCCCCGCAGGCTGTACAGGCCATTCAGCAGGCGCAACAGCAGATACAGCAGCTTAATGCCTATGCCAAAGAGCTTGAATCCAAAGTGCAAGCGCTGGAGCAGGAAAAACAGGCCAAGGTAGTTGACAATGACGCCAAGCGGCAAGTGGCAGCCATGCAAGCGCAAGTGGACATGGAGATTGAGAAATTAAAGATCAAGGGTGAAGCCATGCTGGCTACACTTAAGGCGCAACTGGCCGGGGCCAATGCTGACCGCTCCGCATTTTCTGCGGGGGCACAGGAAGAAAGCGAACCGGCTGAATTGGAGCTTGAACAGTGACTATCTGGCCTAAATGCTGTGTGTGTCACAACGAGATTGTCATAGGAGAGATTTGCCGCGCCCTGACCAGCAATACGGTGGCGCATGAGAAATGCAGTCCCACGAGCAAGCTCAAGGTTCGCCGCATGAATGAGGCTAGAGCCTGGGCTATGCAACAAGTTTCCACCGCGAGCGATGACGCGCCCAACTCTTCGCAAATCCCTTCGTCGGAGGTTCCCGATGGCCGTAGAAGCACAGACCGTTGAAACACCAGTAGTTGAAGTGCCGAAAGCAACCGAGGTTCTGGAGTCCATGACTTCAGACGAACGGCATGATTGGCAATTAACGGGCAAAGTCCCGGCAAGGCCGAAAACAGGGGAATCGAGCACCCCCGCCGCTCCTGCGGATAAGGAGAAGTCCGAGCCTGAAAAACAGGCTGAAACTGCGTCAGCGCCGGACACTGACAAACCAGCGCAGGAACCAGACAAGGGAAAACAGATTGAGCATTTGAGCCGAAGCGATAGGCGAGTTTCGGAACTTCTTGCGGAGAGACGGGCGCTTCGGGATAAACTGGAAGAATTGAAAAGGGAGAAGGCCACACCCAAGGCCGTTGAACAGGCAGATTCGGCCCCTGCCCATGCTTCTTTGCCTACCATTCCAGCCACCCTAAAAGCCAAGATCGACGCCCTGATTGAGAATGCTGACAAGTTCGAGCGATACGAAGACCTGATTGCGGCCATTGTTTTGGAAACGCAACAGTCGGTCGGCCCCGATACGGTCAAGGCAATTCTCAAGCAGGAGGCTGAGGCGCAACAGAAGGCCAAAGCCCAAGAGAAGATAGCCGACTCGTGGATGCAGTCAGTTAAAGCGGCGGCAGGTAAACACGCGGACTATCAGTCTGTCGTGGATACGCCGGAAATGGCTGAACTCATCCCGGTCAATTCGCCTTTGAACGCGCTACTGATCGATTCTGAAATGGGCGGGGAAGTCTTGTACTACCTCGGCCAGCATCAGGATGAGATCGTGCGCTTACAAGGGTTGGCACCTATTGCCCAAGCCCGCGAAGTATTCAAGATCGAGCAAGCCTTGTCTGAGAAAAGTCCTGCGCCCCCTGTAAACCGAGCGCCGGAGCCGCCCACGGTCTTAGGGACGGGTGAAACCGCCTCCGCCGATGCGGTATCCGAAGCGCTCAAGAACAAGGACTTCAAAGCCTATGAGAAGGCCGCTAACGAGAAAGACAAGAAGCGGTTTGGCCCATAGGCGTGTGGTCCTTGATGGGCTAAGCCCGGAAAGGACTTTTCAATGCCGAATGCTTATAATTTTGCGTCCTGGGTGGCGATGGAAGGGTTGCGCCAGCTCAAGAACCGGCTGGAGATTGCCTCTTCCTTCAACACCGACTACAACAAAGAGTTTCGTAAATCGTTTGCGGTAGGTCAATCGGTGACCGTGCCGCTGCCTCAGTGGTTCAACGTCACGACCGGCTTTGGGTATCAGCCCCAAGCGCTTGACCGTCCCTCTACCACGGTGGCAATTGACCGTCCGCGTGGCGTTCACTTCGACGTTCCTACCCCTGACAAAGAACTGTTTATGGAGCGCGGGAAAGACCAGTTCCAGAAGCAGTACCTTGACCCGCAAATGGCTGCCTTGGCACAGAAGCTCGACCAGGAAGCCGCAGAGTGGGCCTTCTACAACACGCCGAACTTTGTGGGCGTACTTGGCACTGACCCAACCAACAGCAGCATTGCCGGATATGCCCGTCAACGTCTCATCGAGTTGGCGTGTCCCACGGCGGGAGCCGAATTGAAGTTCATCGTTCCGCCTTCCGCTATGGGCCGCATCGTCGATGCTGAATCAACCGTGTTCAATCCCTCCAGCGAGATTGCTAAGCAGTATCGGGAAGGCTACAAGGGCCGCGCTCGCGGCTTTGAATGGTACGAGTCCATGTCGCTGGTTCGTCATACACATGACAACTGGCAAGTGCTCGCAACCAACGAGGTTTCCGGCGCTGGTCAAACCGGAACTTCACTGGTAGTTACCTCGACGGCTGGTGACAGTTACAACAAGGGCGACCGCTTCAACATCGCGGGCGTCTATGAAGTTAACCCCAAGACGCTGCAAGCGACCAGCACTCTGAAGCAGTTTGTCATTACCGACACGATTGCTTCGGCAGTAGGCGGCGTGGGTGGCGATACCTTGTCCATCCTGCCTGCCATCGTTGGCCCTGGCTCACATTACCAGAACGTCAGTGCGCTGCCGGCGGACGGCGCGGACTTGACGCTTTGGCCGGGAACTACCATTGTGCCGAACAGCCCTAAGACGGGAACGGTGGGAATCGCTTTGCACCGGGACGCCTTTGCTCTGTGCTTCGTGCCTCTGGAAGTACCGGAAAAGGGTGTTATCGCTGGCGATCATGCCCGCGATCCTGAGTCTGGCCTCGATATGGCCTACGTCTGTGCTTGGGACCAGATTACTGGTCGGCGTGAGACGCACCGCCTGGATACCATGTTCGGGTTCGGCAACCTGTACTTTGATCACTGTGCCGTAGCGATTGCCTGCGGCTAAGTGAGTAGTAGCAAAAATCAAAACCGAAGGGAGATTAGCACCATGTTGAACAAATACAGCAAGTCGGTTCTGGTGGCGCTGCTGCTCGTACTGCCGGTATTTGGGTACGCACAGGCCACTTTAACCAGTACCACTCTTTCCGCAGCGGTCAGTGACGCATCTACGGGAACGATCAGGGTTACTAGCGCTACGGGGTTCTCGGTGGGATATCTTGCCTATGTTGACCGGGAAGTCCTGCGCGTCAATGCGATTAGCGGGACTGCCATCCGGGTCACGAGAGGGCAAGAAGGAACGGCGGGTACACCTCACTTGACCGGGACGACTATCTTTGTCGGGCCTCCTGGCTATTTCACCAACTATGACCGATCCGGGGGTTGCACGGCAACTTCTCTGTCCGCCCTTCCTCTGATTAGTTTCGTTTCGGGAACTTGGTGGGATTGCGTTGGGGGTTACTGGGTTCCTGGTAATTACACTGTAGTCGCGCCTCGGCGCGCTGCGGGAGCCTATGGAAGAGGAAAACTCATCGTCGATCCCTCTAACATAGGTTTCTTCAGTAGCACCGGGGATGCCAAGAAAACCTATGCCACGGAATACGGGCTTAGCCGAACTACCGGCTATGCCGTTACCGGGGATTCTAATGACGCGGTTATCAAGGGCTCGTATAGCAACTATGCGGCCAATGATGCCAACTTCCAGACGCGGATTTTCTTGGGAACCATGTCCAACCGCTCTGGCGGTGTTGTCGGAGTCTTGAACGGGGCGCAATTCAACGCTTCCAATAAGTCAGGTGGCACAGCCTCCAGCGTAGTTGGCTTGCAGGTTGGCACGGAGAACTTCGGCACCAATGCCACAGAACACGGTGGGATTGATGTCTACATCAAAAACGAAGCGGCAGCGGCTACTACGGATTATGGTATCCGCATCCGCAACATTGACCAATCCAACGTCGGTGCGGCTCAGGCGGCAGTCTTGATTCCAGCCAATGCAGGGAATACGGTTGGTTGGAATTACGGAATTGACCAGTATGGAGCCACAATCAATACCGCCGCTATGCGACTAAAGGGCGGAAACATGATCATGTCAGGGACGGCTGATCCTAACGGGGCAGTGACGGGGACAGATGGGTCTATCTATCTGCGTACCGGAACTGCTACCGCTTCCACCATCCTGTACGTTTGCACAGGAACTACTACTTGGACAGCCGTAACCGTTCCCTAGGAGATACATGAATCGAATACTGACGATGGTAGCTTTACTCGTGATTCTGGGCGGTTCTTTCCTGGCCGCCCAGGATTCTTTGCCTATTACCAAAGAAGCGATTCAGCAGAGAATTACTGAACTTGAAACTGGGCGCAATCAAGCGATTGCCAACGTACATGCTTTTGGCGCAGCCATTCAGGAATGCACCTATTGGTTGCAACGCCTAGAAGATGCGGAGAAAGCCACGAAGGACAAGGAAGAGAAGAAAGACAAAAAAGACAAAAAAGAAAAATCCAAGCAAGCAGAAGACAATAAGGAGGATAGCAAATGATTGATCC
>JBAZHQ010000380.1:0-4450 GCA_041652235.1 Opitutaceae bacterium
GAGGTTACGATTGTGGGCACGGGCGGAGACGAAAAGACTTGGGCGGCAGTCATTGGGGGCAGCGCGCAGTTCGGCGTTGCCGACCCTACCTTCATAGCGATTGCCAGCCAGCGGGGCCAACCTGGCAAGATTGTATCTACCTTAGTCAATGGTGTGCCTTTCTGGGGTATCACGAAGAACCCACAGGTGCCGATGGTTAAGACGGCAGCCGATTTAAAGGGATTCACAGTGGCTACGTTTCCCTCTCCTTCGACGGCCTATACTCTTCAGCGGCGGATGTTCGAGCAGGCCAAGATGCAGCCGGCAATTCGCGAGGGTGGCTTTGGGACGTTGTTGTCCCTCGTGGAGTCGAACCAGGCGGACATCGCCCTCGAACTAGAACCAAACGTTTCCCAAGCACTGACTCGCGGCTATCGCATTGTCTATTCATTGGCCGACATCTATGGAGATTTCACAATTACCGGGCTAACGACGTCGCCTGATTACATTGGGAAAAACCCTGAGGTTGTGCGCGGTGCCGTTCAAGCTCTTGGCGAGGCGATGATCTTTCTGCACACGTACCCAGATGAAGCGACGCTGATCCTGGCGAAGCGGTTCCCGGAGATCAACCGCGACGTAGCCGCGGCAGCGCTCAAGCGCGTGCTGGCTGCGGGAATCATCCCACGTGCGCCCAAAGTGGACCGAGCGGCGTGGGAGAAGGCGCTGCAATTGCGAATCGACGCGGGAGAAGTCAAGAAGCCCGCGGATGCTATGGAGTTTGTTGATAACACATTTGCTGGGAAATGAGATAAGCTCGCCGAAGACTACTACCCGATCCCGATGCCAAGACGCCGCGTCCATATTCTGCAAATGGGGAAGCACTTCCTCTATCTGCCGTTATACTTTGCGCGGCAGAACCAGTTCTTTGGATTCCTGCCGGATGACGTTCATGTCGAGATCGATACCTGCGAGGCGGGCTCCGATGAGGCGACCTACTCTCAGATAATGGACGAGACGGCGGCGCACCGCGATTTTGTGATGGCGGTTACCGATCCGATACAAGTTTTCAAAACGCCTCTAGATGCGCGCCGCAAGCCGGCAGTTCTGGCTACGCTAGTAACCAACGGCGCATTTTGGGCGGTCAACCACGGAACGCGAAAGATCAACGGCCTGCGTGACTTGGGCGCGTTTGAACGGGTGATCGCGTATCGCCCCGGTACGTCTTCGTATAGCATTGCCGCCCGCATCGCGCGAGAATCGGGCAACACGACCCCGCTGGATCAGTTCATCGAAGTGGTGGCTCCCGGCAAAGAGTTACTGCTCCTCACCGACGCGAAAAAGGGCCACGGAGCAGTCGCGCTGTCGCCGGACCTCCTAACGATTGAAGATATGACGCACAACCAACGCGCATCGGTGGAGCTGGCGCTCGGGGGAACTCCCGAATATAACGACGTGCTGGTGACCGCGCTGGTGTCTTATCAACAGTATGTAAAAGACAATCGAACTATCGTCGACGCCATTGTGATGGGCTTGCAGAAAGCGTTGTTGATGACTCGGCTCAAACATCCCGACGTAATCAAGTTCGCCGAAGACTATTTTACGTTTGGCGAACATGCTTCCGGCGCAGTCTCCAAGGCGCTACAGGCAGAGGTTTTCCCATTGAGCGTGAGCGTCGCGCAAGCGCATTGGATGCATGCGGCGAAGGCATACTTTGAGGCGAATCATCCTGGAGGTGGTTGGACGAGAGATGAGGAGGAGCGGGGAATTGAATATTTCAAGGCGTTCGTCGAACCCTATTCTGGAATCGGCGAGCATGCCACGAAGCGATTGCTCGATGCCGCTCCTCAGCCGAAGCCTGACGGTGATGATCCTCGACGCTTGCTGACGCTCTTGGTCTGTGCCTTCATGGCGGTAGGTCTAGCAGTGGGCCTCGGCCTCGTGGCGGCGTTGTGTTTGGTCGGCGGGAGTTTTATGACGTGGTGGTTTGCTAGGCAGAAATGGGTCACAGACTATCGCTTGATCTTCTGGCTGTTCATAGTGGGCGCTGTTTCCGGCACCCTTCTCGTCGCGCTGCCGTATGTTGGGTGGTTGCATGTGGCGGATAAGGCCGATCCCAGAAACGTTGGACTGGGGTTCATAACTTTTGCGTTGGGAACTGCTCTCGCTGGCTATGCAATGCGCCCAAAACCCTAGCCCGCTTCTCGACATTGAGGTCGCCGGCTTGCGCAAAAGCTTCGGAGGCCGCAATGGCGACGATCTGGTCGTCTTTGATGGGCTGACGTTTTCGGTGGCGAGGGGCTCGCTGCTGGCAATCGTAGGCCCTAGCGGCTGCGGAAAGTCCACCTTGCTGCGCATATTGGCCGGCTGCGAATCCAAATCGGCGGGCAAGGTGCATGTTGACGAGGACCGGCGTGCGCACAGTGCGAGCATCGAGCAAAGACCGGCGCTTTTGCCGTGGCGGACAGCTTTTCAGAACGCCTGTCTCGGAGCTGAAGTGCGCGGAAGATTAAATAGCACGATTGCGCAGCGTGTGCGAGACGCATTTGAGTCATTTGGCCTAAAGGGATTCGAGGACCACTTCCCCCCGGAGCTCTCCGGAGGCATGCAGCAACGAGTCGCGATTATTCGCGCGCTCGAAAGCAGTCCTTGGATGCTGTTCTGCGACGAGCCGTTTTCCGCAATTGATTTCGTGGCGCGCCTCGGGCTGAGCACCGAGTTCAAAAAGATGTGCCGGCTTCTCGGTTGCACGACGTTGTTTGTCACGCACAACATTGAAGAGGCGATTTTCCTCGGCGACCGAATTCTAGTGATGGGCAAACGACCCTGCCAAATTGTCGATGATCTTTCACCTGCGCTCAGCCGCTTCCCGGAGGACGCGGTGAAATGTCGCCAGTCGCCTGAATTCGCTGAGTATTTTGATCGGATCTGGGCCGCACTTGAAACAAAACCCCATGGATAAAAGGCTCATGCTCCTTGCGCGGTTTGGAATCCTGCTCGCAGTCTTGGCGGCTTGGGAAGGCGCGGCGCGGCATTTCCCCGCGGTGCAGTTCGCTTTGGCGCGGCCGACCTTGGTGGGCAATGCGCTTGCTGATTTGTTGAGGGGATGGATGATTCTGCCCCATGTCGCCGCAACCGGTGGGGCCGCGGTGCTCGGCCTAGTCCTTGGAACGGTGCTTGGCGCTGGCCTCGGACTACTGACATGGTTTTCTCGGTCCACGGCTCAAGTTCTCAGACCATTCGTTGTTGCGCTCGGTGCAATGCCGATCCTCACGGTTGCGCCGATGATGATCATCTGGTTCGGCATCGGTCTAGAGATGAAGGTTGCCTTAGCGACGCTTTCAACGGTGTTTGTCGCGTTTGCTCAATCAGCACAAGGGGCAGAAAAGGTTTCCAATGAATATGTTGAAGTGCTGCAGGGCATGAACGCCACACCCGCACAGGTGTTCATCAAAGTGGTGGTACCTGGATCACTAGACTGGGTTTTTAGCTCGATGCGATTGAATGCGGGCTTGGCTCTCTTGGGCGCATTTATAGGTGAGTTCATTGCTTCAAATCGTGGTCTGGGTTACTTGGTGTTGCGCGCGTCGAGCCTTTACGATGTGCCTAGGGCAATTGCCGCAGCATTCTTCATCGTTATGCTTGCACTTATCTTCGACTGGACCGGGACACAAATAGAGAAGCGACGGAATATCCTGATTCGCTGGTTCTGTATATCCACGTGTATCCGTTAGTCCACAAACGACAGAATCCCTTGAAGCCTGCTCCCGGGACAGAATGTCGCCCGCGGTTCTATAATGCTTCGGGGCTTGGCGCGCTGACGTGCGGCTGGTCTCGTCGTGGTCGAAGGTGAAAATCGCGCGACGCACTACCGGCTTCGCGGGCCGTTCTCGGGGAATTGAGAGGAATGAGAGAAATCTTTCTCCAGATTTTAGGCCCGTTGCAACGATCCGTTCAGGATTGCCACCCACAAAACACTTTCCCCGCAGTAGTATTTTCGCTGTTTCCACCCCCGGAAAACCAACCTTCGGAAGGTATTAGTCTCATTTCTTCCGATTTTTGTCCCCGTGGGGACGCCAATCTTCAAAAGCCCGTATCTCTCGCGAGTTACGGGCTTTTAAGTTTTCAGCGACCGTGAAGTGAGAATGCCGGTAAGAATAGTTTCGTCAAGGCGCGCTGATGTTCAGCGATGACGCGGAGACAATCTTGGAAGCGGTGCGGATTGCATCCGTAGCGCGGTGGGCTGGCAAAAAAACACCGCCCCGGTGGCCCCCGGGGCGGCTGGCCCGTGTGGCCAAAACCGTTGGCCGAAATGGGTCGGAGTCAACGCACGATCCGCCCGCGCGGTATCGTACTACAGTGTTCTCAAATCCTCGCAGCCTGAAAGGAATTCCAAAACCATTGGCATTGTTGCCTCGTGGGGTCTCTCCGATAGCCGAAAATCGACCGCTGACAGCCCCGTTCCGTCCGACCG
>JBAZHQ010000381.1:0-4448 GCA_041652235.1 Opitutaceae bacterium
CGAACCCCCGACCCTCTCGGTGTAAACGAGATGCTCTAACCAACTGAGCTAGTCGTCCGAAACAGAAGCGCGAGATAATCGGGAGCCAGGATCGACTGGCAAGGGTATTGTCGAGGCGCTCCCCACAACAATACCGGAAGACGAAGGCTACTTGCGCTTGGGCTGGAGCCAGCCCTCGCGGATCATCAGCTCGGCGTTTTGCACGGCGTTAAGGGCGGCGCCTTTCCAGAGATTGTCGCCGCTCACCCAGAAGGCCAGGCCGTTGTCGAACGCGGAGTCGATGCGGATGCGTCCCACTCCGCATTTCACCTTGCGGGTAAAGTCGAGAGGAGTCGGATACTTGCGGTTCGCAGTGTCATCGACAAGCACGGCACCCTCGAAGGAGGCAATGGCCTCTCGCGCCTCGGCGACGCTCACGGGACGCTCGAATTCCGCATTGACTGAGACCGAATGAGCCCGCACCACGGGAACGCGAACGCATGTGGACGACACCTTGAGCGCAGGCAATCCCATGATCTTGCGGCTTTCGAGCATCATCTTGTTCTCTTCGCCCGTATAGCCGTCCGGCAGGAAGGAATCGACCTGCGGGATCACATTGAAGGCGATCTGATAAGGATACACCTTCTTGACGAGGGCTTCACCTTTCACGGAGGCGTTGATCTGCTGATCGAGTTCGCGGACAGCCTCGGCTCCCGTGCCGGATACGGATTGGAAAGTCGACGCAAAGTAGCGCTTCAATCCGAACTTCAGATGAAGGGGCCAGAGGCCCATCAGCGTGACCGCCGTGGAGCAATTTGGATTGGCAATGATTCCCTTGTGGGTGCGCAACGCCTGGGGATTGATCTCGGGGATCACGAGAGGAACGTTCGGATCCATGCGATAGACCGAGCTCTTGTCGATCACCAGGCATCCGGCCTTGACCGCATCGGAAGCGAGGGCCCTGGTGACGGCCCCCCCTGCGGCGAAGAAAGCCAGATCCACGTCGGCAAAGATGCCGGGCTTCGCTTCCTCGACCGTGTACTCGCGGCCTGCACAGGTCAGTTTCTTGCCTGTCGAACGAGCCGAAGCGAAAAGGCGCAGCTGGCCGAACGGGAAATTCCGTTCGTGCACCAACTGCAGCAGTTCTTGACCAACAGCGCCCGTGGCGCCGACGATGGCTACTGTGAAGGAAGAATCTTTGTTCATAAATACGCCTGTGGAGCGGGTGACCAAAACTTGTGACAGGCTTGGTATCAAGCCTTCAGACCGTTTGCTTTACGCACGTATTAACGGCAATACCCTTCAATTATTCCAGAGTGGCTTGCTGGTAAGGGCTTACACCATTTCTACATCAAAACGCCCTCCTTCGAATATCAAAGGTTCCCTAGGCACCCCCAGGGGTCTGCACGAGATCGTGGAGCGCATCGGAGCCGGCCAGCCACCCGGCATGGTCTTCAAGGCGAGGATACCCACGGGCAAGCATTTCTCCGAGTTTACCGGGACCGAACAGGAGGCAGTCCTCATCACCAGCCGCATTCTGCGACTCCGGGGCCTCGAGCCCGGCGTTAACCTGGGCGACGAGGTCGACACGTATGAACGTTACATATACATTCATGGCACCAACCATGAGAATCTCATCGGCGAACCCCTGAGCGCCGGTTGCGTCGTGATGCGCAACCTGGACATCATCGAACTCTTCGATCAAGTCCGCGTCGGCGACCAGGTGATGATCGTGGACTGAATTCGGAGCAGGTTATGGTATTTTATCACCGCAAAGCAAAATTCGATTTTGAACTGCAAAGAAGCTAAGAAACAAAGGACGGATTTCTTTGATTCTTCGTTTCTTCGCAGTTTAAAATCGCTCTGCCCTTCAGCGCCATTCGTGGCGCGGATAGCGGCGGGACAGCTCCGCCTTCACCTTCGGATACATGTCGCGCCAGAAACTCGCCAGATCGTCGGTCACCTGGATCGGTCGATGGTTCGGCGCAAGCACTTCTATCTTCACCGGCACCCGGCCATGCCCGAGCGTGAAACGGCCCTCGATGCCGTAGAGTTCCTGTATCCGGGCGCTCATGACTGGCTGCCCCTCGGTCTTGTAGGCCAGCCGCGCCTTGCGTCCGTTGGCCATGACCAGCTTCTCAGGCAGATAGTCGTCGATCACCGCCAGTTGCTCGGGCGTCAGCCAGTCGCGCAGGATGGGCATCACGCTTTTCTCCTTCACCGCCCGCGCGCTGGTCTCGCCGTAGCAGATCTGCTCGATGAGCGTGGCGCGATCCGCCTCTGTGAGCGCGTTCACCTCCAGCTCCGGGAACCATTCCGCCAGGCGGTTGACGCGGATGATCCACTGCTCGACGCTTTCGTCCCAGGCGTCGATCTTGATGCGTCCCGCCAGCACCTCCTTTGTCAGCAGGGCCGCGGCCTCTGAGAGCGGCACGTCGTCGCTGGCCGCCTTTGCCTCCAGAACGAGATCGCGGAAACGGCGTTCGCGCCGCGAGACAACCCGCCGGGCATCCTCGTCGTAAAGCACCGTGCGGGTCGCCCTGAAGTCTTCGGGAAACAACTCCCTGAGCCAGGATTCCTCGATGGCCGTGCCGATGCTCAGCAGCACGTTCACCTCGCCTCCCCTCCCCTCGATTTCGCTGATCTCGGCAGCGACAAAAAGCGGCGCCCCGTGAACGGCGCTCTCCCGGGCAAGAACGCCGCGCCGTCCGTGGATGATGTCGCAGCGCAGGGTGCCTTCGTCGAGGCGCTTGGCAAGGTGGTCTGAGAATCCCGCCAGCACGCATTTGCGCACGGCCACGCCGTCGATCCGCGTCTCGGCGACGGACAGTCCCTCCTTCTCGGCAATGTCCAGAAATTGCTCGAATAATGGCCCGACCTGGCGCGCCGCCTGGGAGTGAATGCCGAGCCTGCGGCAGGCATCCAGGTCGAAGCGGCTCCGCTCGGCATGGCGCCAAGCGCGCATCAGCAGGAAAAAGTCGCTCTCGTGCTCCTCCCCCAGCAGATCCTCGCGGGCCTGATCCACCTCCTTGGGCACGCCGCGCAGGAGAAAATTGCGCCCTTGTGTGAGCGCTGCCATGAGCGCGATCGAGCGCACGCAGCCCCGGACATCGGCCTCGAGAAACATCCTCGCGTAGCGTGGGTGGACCGGAAAGCGGAGCATCCGGCGCCCTACCGACGTAATCCGAAGCAAGGCCCCATCCCCGGCCCCTGCCGTAGGCGACGCCTTTTCCCCATCCTCCAGCGCCAGCGCTCCCAGATCCGCCAGAAGCGTCTCGGCGCGCTGCAAGGCAGCCAGGTCGGGTTTTTCAAGCCAGGGGAAGGCGGCGACGTCATTGATGCCGCTTGCCTTGAGCGTAAGAACCACCTCCGAAAGATCGAGTCTGCGCACCTCGGGGAGTTCCTGCCTCGGTCGCAACGCATGTTCGCGCTCCGTCCAGAGGCGTACGCAGCGCCCAGGAGCGGTGCGCCCCGCGCGGCCGGCGCGCTGTTCCGAGCTGGCGACCGATATGCGCTCGACCAGAAGCGTGTTGATTCCCCGGTGGGGATCGTAGCGCGGGATTCGCGCCAACCCGCTGTCGATCACCGCCGTGACGCCGTCGATCGTGAGCGACGTCTCCGCGACGTTCGTAGAGACAATGATCTTCCGCGCATCGCAGCGCGCCACGGCGCGATCCTGCGCCTCGGGCGGCAGTTCGCCGTGGAGGGGAAACACCACCATGCCGCGCAATGCCCTGCTCCCCTGGATGGCCTGCACCGTGCGGCTGATCTCGTAGGCTCCCGGCATGAACACCAGCATGTCTCCCTGCGTCTGCATGGCGATGCGTTCGCATTCCCTCACGGCGACATCCCACACCGCCTCCTGGTCGGGATTCACCGCCTTCTGAAGATATTCGATCTCCACCGGAAAACTGCGCCCCTCCGACGACAGCACCGCGCATGGCGACATATATTCCCGCAGCGATCCCGAATCCAGCGTTGCGGACATGACCACGAGAAGCAGATCGGGCCGCAGCGTATTCTGGATCTGCAACGCCCGGGCGAGCGAGATGTCGCCGTACAGGTGGCGCTCATGGAATTCGTCGAAGACGATCGCGCGCACGCCCGGCAGCGAGGGATCCTCGGACATCTGCCGGAGCAGGATGCCCTCGGTCACGAAGCGGATGCGGGTGGCGCCGCTCAGGCGGGATTCGAGGCGTATCTGATATCCCACGACATCGCCGAGCGGCGTCTCCATCTCCTCCGCCACGCGCTTCGCGAGCATCCGCGTCGCCAGGCGCCGGGGCTGGAGGACGACCACCTGCCCTCCGTCGATCAGCCCGTGGCGCAGCAGCATCTGCGGGATCTGGGTGGACTTTCCCGAGCCCGTGGGCGCCTGCACGATCGCCCGCCCCCGGGAGCGGAGAGCTTCCACGAGCGGGGCTTCGAGTTCGTAAATGGGCAGTTCGCGAGGCAACGGCATGGTGAGT
>JBAZHQ010000382.1:0-4438 GCA_041652235.1 Opitutaceae bacterium
GGTCTGGAAGTCCGAAGGGTTCTCACTTACTCTCTTACGCTCTTACTCCCTTACGCTCCAACTTCCGGCTTCCGGCCTCTGGCTTCCGGCCTCTGGCTTCTGGCTTCTGGCTTCCGGCTTCCGGCCTCTGCCTGCAAATTCCAGGGCTTGCAGCACGCGGCAAAAGCGTCGAGAAATAACAATCCTCCCTTTCTTTCTATGAGCAATGTTCCCTCCGATCTCCGCTACGCCAAATCCCATGAGTGGGTAAAACTGTCCTCCGACAACACCGCTCGGATCGGTATCACCGACTACGCCCAAAGTTCCCTTGGAGACATCACTTATGTGCAGCTGCCCAGGGAGGGCGCGGTGCTCAAGGCCGGCGAGCCCTTTGGCGTCGTCGAGTCCGTCAAGGCCGCCTCGGATATCTATGCGCCTGTGGCATGCACCGTTCTTGAGATCAACTCGGCATTGAACTCCGCCCCCGAGACAGTGAACAAGGATCCCTACGTCAACGGTTGGATGATCAAGGTCAAAGTCGCCAAGCCTGCCGAAGTCGCCGCCCTGCTCGACCCGACAGCCTATCAGGCGACGCTCGGGTGAGGGGCAGCAGGACGCTGCCCGCTGCAAGCTGTAAGTTTGAAGCTGTAAGTCGGACGCATGCAGACAAACCCATGGTTCATTCGTAAAACTTGAAACGCTTTTGGTGGTTCGACGTAGGAGCCTGCTTGCAGGCGATGAGAGATGTTTGCCAACGGGAAATCGCCTGCAAGCAGGCTCCTACAACTGAATGAATCCCGGTTAAGCCGAGGCTCCGGTCCCCTTTCGTACTACAGTGTTCTCAAATCCTCGCAGCCTGAGAGGAATTCCAAAACTATCGGCATTGTTGCCTCGTGGGGTTTCTCCGATTGCCGAAACTGGGTATGCACTCGACACAAGTTTCAAAAAAGCGAGAATTGGCATGTGACCACCGCAACTGACGATTTCTCCAAACACCTCTGTATCGCCGGGCGAGTCACCCAAGCTTTCCGTGAAAAAGGATGGAATCTCATCGTTGTCGGAGGCTCTGCGCTCGAATTCTATACCGAAGGACAATATCTTTCGGGGGATATAGACGTTTGTCGACGCCTTGGGCAGCCGACGATACCACCTTCTGTCGAACGCGAGATTATGGGCCGCCTCAACGCGGAATCGACTGGCACCCGACGCCAATGGAAAATCGACGGGGTTTTCATCGATCTCCTTGGGGAAATCGAAACAGCCAAAGCCCCGAATTTCCGTTTCCTTCAAACACCTGAAGGAGAAATTCAAATCATGCCAGCCGAAGAAGTTCTCATTGAGCGAATCTTCGTTGCTTACAGCAAGACACCACCTCTCAAAGAGGCTCTTACGGCCGCTGAAAAAATGATTAAGGCGGCATTCAATATGAAAGAGGACTTTGATTGGACTTATGCAAGAAATCTTGCTAAGAGTTCGGCCTACGATGTAGGCGAAAAACTCGATGGTCTAATGGAACGGCATCTGCACAAGCCGAACGAGAAAAAAGATTTAGAAAAATGAAGACGCATTGGACTTGGGACGAATGGCAAAAAAGCAGGGCGGATCGTCGAGCAGCCTCAGACCAAATTTCGGCAAATTCCTGCCGCCGTCTCGAAAGCAGTTCCGATAAAAGACTCAAGGCCGCATTTAACGGGGCCAGAGGCCCGGCATTTCAACCGCCACCCGCTGAACCTCCACTCAACCCGAGCAATTCGACAAAGGTTTCTTGAGCCGACTTTTCGGGATGGGCTCATACGCCACCGCCTGCTGAAGCAACCGGTAAAACAACAAGCCCCGCGAACCCGAGGCTCTCCGGTTGAAGCGAAACACGAACTCATCAAGATACTGCCGGAGATGCTCTGGGCTAACCGCTCCTTGATGCGTTCCCAGCAACCACCGTTTTAGCAAGGACGCCACACGATGGGCTTTCGGTAACAAATTGCGACCAACCTCCGGAGTGATCCGCGACACGGTGTGATCAAATCCACGATCCGTCAGCCCATTAAAACTCTCAGAAAGACGTCATCACGGCGCAGAGGTCGTCGGCGCTCATCGTCGAGCCGCTGAAGGAGCGCACTTCGTGGAGAATCTGGTGGAGGGCTTCCTCCGGGGGCTGGTCCGCGGTTCGCGACAATATCGCTGCAATCCGCTCCTGGCCGAATTCCTCGCCCGCCCAGTTGTGCTCCTCCTTGAGGCCATCGGTGAAGAGCATCATGCGGTCACTCTTCTTCAGGGAAATGTCGGCAGAGAAATACTGAACATTGGGAATCAGGCCCAGCGCCGGGCAGCAGCCCTCTGACCCGATCGTCTTCACCTTGCCGTCGCTTGCCATGATCAAGGGCCAGGGATGACCGGCATTTGCCACCGTCAGATGACCTTCAATAATGTCAATCGTAGTGTAAAGAGCCGTCACGAAACGCGGGAAAGTGGGCCTGTCCAGAAGGCTGCAAAGCCTGTCGTTAAGAGCGGCGAGCACCTGCGCGGGTTTGAGTTCGCGTGCGGTCATCTCGGCAAGAAGACCGCGCATGAGCGTCGTCACCAGGGCTGCCTTCACCCCGTGTCCCATGACATCGCAGAGGAGCAGGCCCATTTTTGTGCGCGATAGGGGAACGGCCTGAAAGAAATCGCCGGCCAAGTGGGCGCAGGGTTCATATACGAAGTCGATCTGGGGCGCAAAGGGAGCACTGAAGTCCAGCGTGTCGCGGATGCTTTGGAGGCTGGCGGCCATCAACTCGGTCTGCATCTCGCGCGCCAGGAGTAATTCCGACTCGATCTCCCGATTCTTGACTTCCAGTTCGCGCTGGGCACGCACCGCCCGGGCCTCGGCATCCTTCTGGATGGTGATGTCAGCAGACATGCCGACGATGCCCTGCACCTTTCCGTCTGCCGCAAGCAGAGGGACCTTCGAAAGAAGAGCCCAACGCTTCTCGCCGATCAGACTGGCATCGACCTCCTCGCGATTGAGGATGGGACGCCCCGTCTCGATGATCGTCCTGTCATCGTCCGTGATGTTCTCGATGCGCGGATCGGATATCAGCTCGTCCAACTTGAGCCCCTGGGAGCCGTCGGCGCTATAGGAGGTCCCGAGCGCCTGCCGATACGCCTCGTTGGTCAACTGGATACGGCCCTCGCAATCCTTGACGACGATGCGGCAGGGCAAAATCTCGATGAGGGTTTGGAGGAGGCGATGCTGGGCCTCGAGCTCATCCTGGGCCTGCTTCATCTCGGTGATGTTCCGCGATATGCCGAAGGTGCCTATGATCCTGCCATCCTCTGCCACGAGAGGCAGTTTGGTCGTCAAAGCCCACCGTGCCTTGCCGTTTGTCGCGTTGTTCTCGAGTTTTCCAAAAAAACCAACGCCCGAACGAATGATCTCCCGTTCATCGGCGTCCCGCTGCCGGGCCAGTGCGGGGTCGAAGAGATCGTAGTCGGTCTTGCCGATCGCCTCCTCAGGAGAGGATAACCCGAAAAACTTCGCCTGAGCGCTGGTGATCCATTGGAAACGCCCCTCGGTGTCCTTGAAAAACACGTGGTCCGGAAGCAATTCCATCAAGCGGGCAAAGAAGAGATTAGCCAGCTCCTCCCTGGTCCTTGGGGTGTCCTTTTTCGGGTTAATGTTCATTATTTGCAGAGGGTCCATAGTTAAACGAACCGTTCAGCGGGGGAATGAAGCTAAAAATCCAAAAGGGATGGGACGGCTCGCGCAACGCCGCGTTTATCGCGTAAATTATTGGCCATAAGGCAACCAACAGCGATTACTTGGAAATCTGCCGCAGGCAGACGATCATTTCCTCGAAATCCGCCGGTAGCGGCGCCTGTACGAGCATGGGTCGTGCCGTCACCGGGTGCAGGAAGGCAATCCTCTCTGCATGGAGCATCACCCTCTTGGGTTGGAGAGGAAAACGGGCGTCCGGCTTCCATCCGTAGGTGCTATCGCCCAACAGGATGTGCCCGATCGACTTCAGGTGCACCCGAATCTGGTGCGTGCGCCCGGTATAAATACGGCACCGCAACAACGAGGCTGCCGTCCCGAAAGCTTCGACCCGCTGCCAATCCGTTCTCGCCGGGCGCCCACCCTCTCCGACGGTCATGCGATGCCGGTGGATGGGATGGCGGGAAATGGCGCGATCGATCACTCCCGACAGGAGGGAAGGCGCACCCGAGACAAGCGCGAGATATTCCTTCTTGAGCTGCCGCCCTGCGAACTGTTCCGCCAGACCCCGATGGGCGGCATCGGTCTTGGCCACAAGCAGCACGCCGGAGGTTTCCTTGTCGAGCCGGTGAACGATACCGGGACGCTCTACGCCGCCCACTCCGCTCAACTCACCCGCACAATGCGAAAGCATGGCATGGACAACAGTGTCCTCGCCCGTGCCTACCCCCGGATGCACGACCATGCCGGCGGCCTTGTTGAGCGCCA
>JBAZHQ010000383.1:0-4433 GCA_041652235.1 Opitutaceae bacterium
GAACACTATGGGTTCATCACTCTTACCGAACGGCGCCTCTTCCGTCCTTTCGCTAACTCTCCGTAATAGAAGGACGACCGCGCCCTTGCTGAGCATAGCAGAAGCTCCACTACCAGCTCTGGCACGAACCCGGGCGAAGCCTTCGTGGCCCATGTAACTACGGGGATTCGCAAGGCCCCGTGTCTTCCCGATGCTCAGACCGATCGATCCCCTGACTGCCGCGGGAGCGAGATCAACCTTGCCGACGGCTGCGTTTCAATAACGCAGGGTGGGGGAAACGAAGCTGCCGCACCTTGAGCGGATGGATTGTGGCTTGTGGCAAGGTCGCGCGAAATACTAGCCTGAGGCATGGCTCACTCCCTGTCGTTCGCTTGGTTACGCGTCGCGCTTGCCTTAATCGGTCCGATGTCGGGCTGGGGCGCGGCCTCGCTTCTTGCACAGTCGCCCTCCGGCGCGGCCTCGCTTCCGCCACACCACGCCCTGGCGCTGGAAGTGTTCCGGGAGCTCATTGAGACCGATACGACCCTCAAGACCGGGTCCACCAAAGCCGTCATGGCAATAGCGGCGCGGCTGAAAGCCGCCGGGTTCACCGACGCCGAACTTACGATCGACGGACCGCGGCCGCAGAATCAGAACCTCATCGTCCGCCTCCGCGGCAAGGGCCTGCAACGCCCCGTCCTGTTCATCGGCCACCTCGACGTCGTCGAGGCGTTTCGCGCGGATTGGACCATGGATCCGTTCACGCTCATCGAGAAGGACGGATACTTTTACGGCCGGGGAACGACGGATATGAAGAATGCGGATACGGCGCTGATCGTCAGTCTCATCCGTATGAAGCAGGCGGGCTACATGCCGCGCGGCGATATCATCGTCGCGTTGACGGACCACGAGGAAGGCGGCGAAGCGAACGGCATGGCCTGGCTCGTGAAAAATCGCCGTGAGCTCATCGATGCGGAGTATTGCATCAATCCGGATGGCGGCGGCGGCAAAATGAAGCTCGGCAAGCCCATGCTGATGCAGATTCAAACCGCCGAGAAAGCCTATCTCACCTTTCAACTCGAAGTGACCAACAAGGGAGGCCACGGTTCGGTGCCCGTGAAGGACAACGCGATCTACCGGCTAGCGGCGGGCCTCAACCGGCTTGCGGCCTACGATTTTCCCATCCAGCTCAATGAGACGACGCGCACGTTTTTCGCTCGCAGCGCCCTGCAGGAGACCGGGCAGACGAAGGCTGACATGCTTGCGGTCGCCCAGACTCCGTCCGACCTCGCGGCCGCCGAGCGACTCGCCGCGCAATCGGCCTCCTACAACGCGATGCTGCGCACCACCTGCGTGGCCACCATGTTGAGCGGAGGCCATGCGGCGAACGCCCTGCCTCAGATGGCGCGAGCGGTGTTGAACGGACGCGTGCTGCCCGGTGACTCGCCCGAAGCGATGACGGAGACCCTCAAGACAGTGCTGGCTGACGACCAGATCAAGATCACGCGCCTTGAGACGACTGTCGTGAGCCCGATCTCGCCGCTGCGGCCCGATCTCTTCGCCAAAGTTGAGCAGTTGACCACTGCAATGTGGCCGGGTGTCCCGGTCACGCCGATTATGTCCACCGGCGCCACCGATGGCAAATACCTGCGGTCTGTCGGCATTCCGGTTTATGGCGTTTCGGGAACATTCATCAACAGCGGCGACATGCGGGCGCACGGCCGGGACGAGCGCCTGGGGGTGCAAGAATTCTACCGGTCAGTCGATTTCATGCACGAGCTGATAAAGATGCTTACGCAGTAATTTCGGGGCCTTGAGCGCCCAACGCCGGTGCCGGCCGCGACGAGGTTGCCTTTCAGTCCTCGGAGAGGGCAGAAAGCGGATGCATTCGGGTTAAGCTTGCCTGCAATAGGTGAGCGGATAAGGTTGTTTCAACCTTTTAGGTCATGCCTAACCAACTCTCAAAGTCCAAGCGCCGTCAAAGTCTCGCCGAGCACGAGGCGGTGCTGGCCGCGCTCGCGGAGATCGCCCATCGTGAAGATACGACGGTGATGGCGTTGTTGCGCCAGGCAGCCCGCGAATTGGTGAAGAGAAGGGCGACCGAGCCGCTCCAAACCGAGCGCCTGCGTCAGGCGGTTTGGGCGAAGGCTCCGCGGATGCCGATGCATTTCAAGACGGCTGCCCAGGTGTCTCGTTTCAAACGCGCGCAACGCGAGTTCGATCAGGTCCTCCTCGATTTGGCCTTGGCGAGTCCGCAAACCGTTCAGCAGCGCAATTCCATCGCTTCACCGCGACGGGCAATCCGAATGATCGACTTCGATCAAGCTCATGTCACCGCTGCCGTCTGACGCCGAGTCGCGTCCGCCCGAGGATTTTGCACCGCTCCTGGCGACGAAGGAGCCGGTCCTTCTGGTTGGCGGTCAGGCTGTCAACCTGTGGGCGTTGTATTACGAGACCCGGACGGCCGCGCTGGCGCCGTTCGTTTCACGAGATGTGGACGTGCTCGGCGACCGGGAGACTTTGGAGGCGCTCGGCACACTTGCCGGAGCCAAGCCACAGTTCTTTCCGGTGAAGCCGCCGACCAACGAAATAGGGGTGGTGATAGCCAAGGATCGGCAGGGCCTCCCTCTTCTCATCGAGGTGCTTCGTTATGTTCATGGCGTGACCAACAAGGAACTGCGCGAACAGGTTTATACGGTCGCGTTGGGCAAAACCCGCGTTCAGGTGCCGGGCCCGATTGCCTTGTTGCAGGCGAAGATCGCCAACGTCTCCGACATCGCCCAGTCAGGCCGACAAGACGCGCGCCATGTCGTGATTCTGTCCCAAGTGCTCCCGGCCTACCTGGGAGACCTTCAGAAAGCGGCAGTCGATGGGCGCTTGGAGGAGCGGAAATTGATCGAATTTCTGGAACGCCTGCTTGCCGTTGTAAGCACCGCGAAAGCCAGGACTGTGTTCAGGAAGCTGCAGCTCGACGCGTCCCAATTATTCGCCGGCCTTGGCCACGAAAAGCTGCCGAAGATCAGATCGTTTATCGAAAAACGTCTGCCTCGCGTCATTTAATGCCATCATTGCGCACGCCCCTTGATTACCCGCCTGGGGGCTCCTCACTGCACCCGCTGAGATTGCGGCAACTCGGAGATTCTTCGGCAGATGATCTCTATGCTGGATCTGAGCGTGTTGAGATCCCCGACGAAATTTGCCAGTGACTCTGTTGCGCGGGCCTTTAGTTGCTCCGCCGTAAAGAACCCTGACGATGCCAGCGTGAGAATGTCCTCACGATCCTGCGGGGAGAACCGGGCAATCTTCGAGACGGCCAGATCGAGCGGCGCCAGCACGTAAAGATGGATCAATCTCTTTTCGTTGCCTATGCCGGTCCACTCGAGCGCGTCCCTCTCATAATCCTCATGCAGGAGTCCGAAGGTTGGATTGTAATTCGCATCCAACGTGAGCCATGAAGGAGTTCCATTGGGGAGTTTGTAGTCGATCGTGACCTCCTGCACATGGAAGCGTTTCGAGAAAATCGCGTCAACGTCCGCGGTATAGCGAGACCCACAATGGTAATTCAGCGCCATGCCGCCCGCCAGATACATCCGGATGGGCTCGCCCGAATAACCCCCCTTGCGCAAAGTCTCGTCCAGCCGATCAAGGAGGAGGCTCAGTGCGTTGCTAAGGTCGAGGTAGGGACGCATGGTTGAGTGTGGATTGAAGGAGATTTCGGAATCGGCTTGGACTAAAGCCGGTGCGTTCTGCCAGAACGCTGAATCGCCCCACGCATCCTCGATGAAAACGTGCGGCCAAGGCGAAGAGCTCAGCCTGGTGCCCAAACCACGGCATGTTCGCCAGGAACAGAGCCACTGTTGCTTTCTGGATATTGGAACGCGGCAGGGCAATCCACGCCTCGGATGAGAAATTCGTCAGCTGCTGCGCGCAAAATTCCAGGAAGGCCAGGTCGGAGTCCCGAGTCATTAAGGAAGGCGCGGCTCTTCGTGCATTGATTGCCTGCATCCGGGTTCTGCGCACGTTGCGCTCCTGAGGAGTGAACCGCTTCGGCTTGCCCGCCCCGCGCGCAGCCAATAGCCGCGCAAGTTGATGCGATGAAATAGGTAATCTGCAATGTGGGCACAGAGCATCCATAAAGATTGCAAGAGTGGATATACGATAAACGCTTATTGTCAATTACGTACCCGGTTTTGCTAGAATCCTTGATCAGCGATAGTTTGACTACGGAAGTCAAAGTCCGGCTGCCTTGGATTTGAGCAATCATCTGGAAGCCAACTAAGGACTTCGATCCATTCTCGCGCGGAGACGCAGAGGCGCGGAGGATGGACTTACGATCCTTTTTAACATGTGAGTGGCGGCCAAAAAGTGCCTAAAAACGCCGGTTAAGATTTTCACCGCGGTTTTCTTGGATAGCGCCCCCCGCGACGTGCCGGTTTTCTAATTGTCGCCGGGTT
>JBAZHQ010000384.1:0-4351 GCA_041652235.1 Opitutaceae bacterium
CAGCCTTGGTGACTTTCCGGGAAGGAAGCCGCAGTAAACAGTGGCTCACCGAATTCCGTATTGCGATGCCGACGAAGAAGGAAATTGCGGATAATCCACAAAGAACTGTGACTCTCAGCACCGAAAATGGCCACACGTATCGCTTCGGAACAGGAGTCCCGTTGGCACTCGATATCCACACCGTGGGACCGTTCACTGAAGGTCAAAAACTTCCGGAGATCGAGAAACACGCCCGCGTTTTCATTAGCCCTGATTTTCTGGGATTGGGTCTAGAACGTAGTTGCCGCGCCATGATCAAATGGAGGGCGAAAGAGTCCTCGACGGAGCGCACGAAGCGAGAGCCGAAGGGAGCCATGATCAGATTGGGGGTGGAAGAGGCCTCGGCTGTGTCGACTAAGGATACATCGGCCAGTGGCCCAAAGACGGCGATTTTATCCGAGGAAGACGAAAGGGACCTAAGTGGTTCGGGACCCGCACTGGTGGGGTTCTTCGAAGGAGTTCAAAACACTCCAGGTCTCCGTGAAATCCTCTGGGAGATCGCGGATAAACCGTCGATTTGGTCGGTCATTAAACACGGTGGAAAGGTGAACGCTTCTTTGAAGTCCGGCTCGGATTTCGCGTTGGTCGAGCCTGCCGGTTGGGTTTTGCCGGGTCTGTCACTCAGCCGCTTTCCGATTAATATCGCGCTCAATGAGACACCAACGCTGCGCTGCACGCTCCTGGTGACTTCGCCGCGTCCGCCATTGCTGACCTGTGCAGGCATTATTGGGATCGCCGCCGAGCCGCCCGGGAATTCGGACAAGCGGCTCGATATCCGCATCATCGCCGCCCATCGTTTGGCACCTTGAGAGATCTATCCGGGTGAATTGCTGTTCGGTGGAGACGTCTGCACCGCTGCGCTAAAACGGAGAATTGGAACTACAAAGAATCTAAGAAACAAAGGTTCGATCCCTTCGCTTCTTAGTTTCTTCGCAGTTAATAACTGCTTCTTACGCCGCCAGGCGGAGGATTTTTTCCACGACGGCGGCGGTGATGTCGCCGCGTTCGCCGAGTTTGACGGCGCCGCGCGCTTCGAAGCGGCGCGCGATCTGGGAAGCCACCTCGATGCCCAGGCCGTAATCGGACAGGCGGGTGCGCAGGCCGAGGGATTCATAGAAGGCGCGCGTCCTGGCAATGGCTTCATCGACGCGCTCCTTTTCGGAGCCCTTTGCGATGCCCCACACGCGTTCGCCGTATTGAAGGATCTTCTCCTTCTTCTGTTCGCGCTGAACGTTCATCATGCTGGGAAGCACGATGGCGAGAGTGCGGGCATGATCGATGCCGTGGAGAGCTGTGAGTTCATGGCCGATGGAGTGCGAGGCCCAGTCATGGGGGACGCCCGAGCCGATGGCGGTGTTGATGGCCCAGGTGGCCGCCCAGCAGAGGTTGGCGCGGGAATCGTAGTCGCGCGGGTTGGCGAGCGTCCTGGGACCCTCATCGATCAGGATGCGAAGAATGCCTTCCGCGAATTGATCCTGCACGGCGGCATGGCAGGGAAAGGTGAGGTACTGCTCCAGGACGTGGGCGAAGGCATCTCCGATTCCGTTGGCGATCTGGCGCTCCGGCAGCGAATAGGTGGTCTCGGGATCGATGATCGAGAAGCGCGGAAATCCCAGGGGGCTGTAGAACACCAGCTTGTCCCCTGTGGAGCGGCGGCTGATCACCGAGGCGGAATTCGCCTCCGAACCGGTGGCGGGAAGGGTGAGAACGGTGCCGATGGGCAGGGCGGCGGCGACGACCGACCCCCTGGAAAGGACGATCTCCCAGGGGTCGCCGCTGAAGAGCGTTGCTGCGGCAACGAACTTTGCCCCGTCGAGAACCGAGCCGCCGCCCACGGCGAGGATCCAGTCGATCTTCTCCTGGCGGCACAAGGCCACCGCCTTCATCAGAGTATCGTAGTCCGGATTGGCTTCGACACCGAAGAACTCGAAGACTTTACGTTGCCCCAGTGCCTTTAGAACCTGCGCATGGACTCCGTTTTTTCTTATGCTACCTCCACCAGCGAGCAGGAGGATGCGGGCGGTTGCCGGGAGTTCCTCGGACAGGCGGGCGATCTGGCCTCGGCCAAAGTGAATGCGCGTGGGATTGTGAAAAGTGAAATTATCCATCTCTTACTGATTACACAGGAAGCCCGGCTTTTCAATCCCGGTGCCTTCCTGGATAGTGGAGAATCCATCCGGGATGGATGGGAATATCCACAGCATCCCTTCTTCGCAACGCGTCGCAGTACTGTTCCCAGTGCAGGTCAGCAAGGGGGGGAAAGCGATATGAGGGCAATTGGCAAAGAATTGCCAGAAGGGCGACAATGCGGGCCGCATGGCGCCATGCGGATGGTCCCACGGCAATCCAGATGACGATCCATCCGAGAAGTATCCGAGGAATGACGAAATAGCGTTCGGCATAGCCGATCGCGTAAAGGGGGAAAGCATCCGGGCGAGCGCGCAAGACAGCTGCCGCGAGAAGGACACAAGCGGTGAGACTTGCAGCCATCCAAGGCCTGAGCGCCGACGAGGCATGTCTGATACTCATCGCCCAGATTGCCATAACAAGCATCCCTATCATGATCATCTGGGTAGTGGAAATGTCCTCGACAATCACGGAAGGGAGGAAAAGGACAGCGATCCGTTGGGAGAGGACGGCGAATAGATGTGGGATATTGCCGATTTCGAACGGAGAACTCTGTTGCGGCATCGTAAAGGAAATCGCAGAGCGAATCTGAATGAACGCCGCAGCAAGACCGACGACGAACAGGACGATGCGAAAGGGCGAAGACTTCCTCCACGCACTCCACGCGACCAGCGGCATCATCAGCGCTATGAAGGGCCCCGTGAAACTGACGAGGCAGAACAAGGCGAGTTCGGCAGCCTTGCCCCACGACGATTCCGGATCGCGCATGAAGGCCTGCTGGAAAAGAATGAGAGCCGCGACCCACTGAATGTTCGTGATATTGAATAGAACCTCGACGGTATGAGGCGCGATTACGATCGCGATCGGAAGCCAGGCCTTGCCAGGCAGATCGAGTCGGGTCGACCAACAGCGCAGACACACGAAACACCAGATCAAATACGAGCAGCCATTGAAGGCCAGTGGCCAGAAGCGGGGATCGAGATGGGTCACTGCCTCGGTGATCAGCCGTGGCAGGAGATGAAGGTATCCTGCGGAGGGCTCAAGGATGGCGCGCCATCCAAGTTGGACCTGTTGAACCAGAAAAACGCATCCATCCTCAGCCCAGATCTGTGGATTCAGCAGAGCATCCGGCCTGCGAATGAACAAAGCGATGGCGACGAGGACGGTTCCGGAGGCAAACAGGGTGCGCCGCGTCGCTGGGTCCTGGCTGCTCCCAAGGGCAACCATCGCGTTGGCGGCGCGGACCAGTGAGTCGCGGATGTTTCGTATGCGCGCGGCACACCAGAAAAAGAAATCCATCATCGTACGGTAGTAACCTCCTTGCGGCGGCTCACACTTTGCCAGGGCCGCGATGACGGCTGCTCCCAGAAGGAGTCCTGCCCAGGTCAAGGCATCATGGGAGCGAAGGACGTATTTTGAATACCACGACAGCCTTCCCGTCTCCACGGGGTCTGCGAAGGCGAATCGATGATCGCCCTCGGGAATTTCCACGATGATGCGCAGGGGCTTCGGGGCGTCGGGGAGAGCCATGTGGGCCGTCTGCCAGCGATGCCCCGCCAGAGGGGCGGATTCCAGGGGATGCCGTTTGCCGTCGGCGCTGAGAATCGCGATCTGCCCGGCTTTCAGGTCGGGGCTGCCAAGAAAACGGAATTGCAGCACCGGAAGGATTCCCTCGGGGAGGGGCTCGCTGACGAATAGCGCCGGACCCTCTGCGGCGCTCCAAACGGATTCGGCGGGCTGATCCTGTGCAAGTCGCCGCTCGGTGCGCGCAAAGCCGCGCGTTTCCGGACCGGCTTGTAGAAGTGTGGCGGGCCGGATGCCTGAAGGCCAGAGTGGCTGCATGCCCGGATGGTCGAGAAGCTTCTTCAGACGATCCCGGTTCGGATAGGGCAGATCCCCCTCGGGAATTTGCGAGTACAGGGATTCATCGTGGTTGCCAAGGTAGGCGCGTATCTGCCGACTGGATGCCGCGCGCTGCCTGGCTGCCACCGGCAGATCGTTTCCGACGATCCTGGCCGTCTCCAATGAGAGCCCGACGGCAAGACAGGCCACCCAGGCGGCGCAAAGGGAATGGACCCAGGCGTGCCCCGATTTTCCGTCGAACAAACGGGCGAGCGCCAGCGCGTTGGCAGCGATGCCCAGAGCATAGAGATCCTGATATCTTGAGGATGTGGCGATATCCAAC
>JBAZHQ010000385.1:0-4350 GCA_041652235.1 Opitutaceae bacterium
CGATTCCAGTGCCCTTTGGTATCAGTTCCGATTCCACGGGATCAGGAGCTCTGAATCTTGTCACCGTTAACGAAAGATTAGCAGCATAACCACCTGAAAACTCTGACCTCATGAAAACTCTCCTGAAGTAGGCCGGGAATTACCGAGGTTTTGTAAGTCGTAACTACCGAACTTTCGCCAAGATTGCCTCAACAACCTCCCATGCCTCGGGGAGATCAAAACTTGCGGCGCCACTACGCAGGACAGGGAGCAAATCGGTTTCGATTCCAACTCTGAAGCGTTCGAGGCGTTCGGCAGAACACGCATTGGCCAAGTCAAGGTCGGCGCACTTCTGTCGAACCATCTCAATCCATCCCCGGTTATCGAGAGGGATGAGGCCCGCGCGTTTGCCTTGGAGAAGGTCGTAGAGGTCTCGGATGGCTGGTTCCTTACGCGTGAGGGCAGCGCGGGCCTTCTCCGCGTATGCCTCATCGCGAGACAATGCCGTGACAGCAATTGGCGAGAGCACAGACTCGGAAAAAAGCGGATTGAGAAGCAAGGTCCTGAGATCCACATGGAGGGAGGACGCCAGTAACGGTTCCCGCTGCCCCACTTCGACTATGATCGCCTCTCGCGAACCGCTGGCTGTCGGGTACGAAAGGCGACCAATGTGCTGGGTTGAGTTGTTGTGTCCTTTCCACTCCTCCTCCCACTCCATTCCCAGCGTCTTGGCTACGCTGTCGATCTTCCTCTTAATTTGTTTCGCAATTCGGCTGCGAGCAGAGCGCGCAGAGTCCGGTCCCGTTGGGACGGAGAAATCCAGATCTTCGCTTAGTCGATCAAAGCCCACGTAAGCCTTGCTCAAGAGCGTTCCACCCTTGAAGACGAGTGGCAGGTCGCCCTCGGCAAAAAGCTCACGGAGCATGAGCGAGCACCAGTAGTCCTTTTCGATCAGTCGTGCCGAAAAGCCGGTTTCGGCCGCCGTGAAATCGAGTGCAGCTTGAAACTCCCCAGGCCGGAGATGGAGATCATTCATGGGCACTCTCCTGCTTGGAGTCATAGTTTTCTACCACACCCCAGACAGAGTTGGTGGCGCCTCTTGCCGGACGACTGGGATCGACAGGGATAAACGCTGACGACTTCTTCAGAGACTTCCTTAGTGGCGTCCAAATCCGCTCGGCGACACCGATGCGCTCAAGCAGCCATCCGATACGGCGCCGACTGGCGACATTGCCGTACTGGTTCGCGCATCGGACCAACTCGCCACAAAAACGTGCATCCTCACGGCGTGCAGCGATCCAACGGTATGCGTTGGGGAGTGAGCCAAACCGGCTGTAGTCGTAAACCGCATCAAGGACAACCCTCGCAAGGGTGCCAATCCTCCGTCGCTGGGGAATGCCGGAAGCAATCTCCTCGTCAGCGAAATCTCCAAGCCGGGAGCCATCGACCTTGATAAAGACAGCCTCCAGTTTTCCAAAACGGCGTCGCCCGGAAACCTTGTCGTTATAGACCGTGGCGACATTGGCCGCCTGCTCACTCAAGCCATACCGGTTGAATGCCATCAGTCCCGTCTCCTGCCAACGCGCCCCTTTTGCTTGCAGGTAGAACCAAAGCGCTAGCTCGATTGGAGGTTGCCAGCGGCCGCCAGGCGGGAGTTTCTCGGGCAGGAGGTAGAGGCCACGGGCGAGCTGGATGACAATTCCGCTTTGCGCCATCCGACCGAGAAGCTCGTAGGTCCGGGATAGGGGCATACGCAATGCGGCGGCGACTTCTGATGTGCGCACACACCCTTCGCCGGTCATCTGTGACCAACTCAGCAGACGGCTTTCCAGTGGCCCCAACTCCCATGAACTCTTTTGCACGTTATTTCGTATAACTTGGCTGCCAGCCAAGATCAAGGAAATAGGATATAAGTCAGTTTTGAGCCGTTTCGTGTTCTCACTGAACGGAGTTCGCATCAGTTCGCCGCGATATCGGCTATTTGGCGGACACAGAAAGCTGGCCGACTTTGCCTGTCCCCGTTTGTGGCCCGGCCAACAAATCAACGCGTCCGGTGCCCTGCGCACCAACTGATCCGGATTCATCGTACCGCGGCAGGCGCAGCCAAACCCGTTCGGCAGGGCCCTGTTTCCGTCTGTCCCCATTTACCCTGTCCGACAGTCCGACCGAGGCGGTTTGGCCGCCACCGTGCTCTGCTGGCCAGCAGAGAAGCACCGTCCGCTAAGGCCCCTATTTTTCCTGGCCCCATCTGCTTTCCGCTTTGAAACTTAAACTTGTCATCGTTAACGAAAGATTAGCAGCATGACCCCCTGAAAACCCCATCGTGTACTCTGCTGGCCAGCAGAGCAGCACCGTCCTCTAAGATCCATATTTCTCCTGGCCCCATCTGATTGACCCAGATAAAGCCACTTTTGAAATTCACCACATGAACACCAATCCATCCGCCCCCATCAGAAGATGTAGCAAGCAACCAATGAAGTTCGTTAGCCTCAAAATTGCCCTGTGCCTAACGATAATCGTACCCCTCCTCTCAGGGTGCACTTTCAAGAAGGCCTCTCCCTCTGATAAGGATCTGATGGATGCCATCATGCAGAGAAGCAACTTGCCCAACTGTGATCTGAAGTTTACTGCACGCTCAGAAAGCGCTCCCTCAGATGGCCTGGTTGAAGGCATAGCTCTCGTAAACGGCACTCTTCTTGAGCCTCTTTACCAAAGCGAATTCTCCAACCTATATCTGGGCAACGAGCACCGCGCTGTGATGGACAAAGTATTTGCGACAAGACTTCTATTGATTGGACCTTATGGACAGCGAATCAAGGAACGTTTAAAAGCAGAGAAGACTCCTCCTGCTCTTGAGGAGGCCAAGTATCTGCGCGAAGCAACCCCCAAGGGAACTACGATACTGCTTGAGGCTCAGTACAGAGCACTCAAGACAGATTCAGGCTGGCGAATCGAGACCAGTTCCACCCTGAAGGAAGGCAAGATGAACGGTTCTGCGCTTTCTCATTTCAAGGGAGGCGAAGTAGTGGTTCTCGATACACCAAATTCGGCGGGTCAGCTCAAGGTCCTGTTCGACAGACAAACAGCCTACGAAGAAAAAATCACCACTACCTACAATGCGATCTTGGAAGAAGACCGTAAGGCCCGGGAAGATCGTCTTGCCCAACTCGCTCCTTTCTTTGCGCGGGGTACCCACTTCGAGGGCAAGGCCATCGCTCAAATAGTCAACGAGGTCCACACGCTCTCGCTTGAAATCACAGAGGTGAACGCCAGTGCTCAGAAATTCTCCGCCCTTCTTCGCAATGATGGCCTCAAACCTGCACGTAAGTTCCAGTGCCAATGGGACGTCAGCCAGGATCTTGCCAACTTTACTGTCACTCTCATTTCGCACGGAGAGGAAGCACAGTCGGGTGGAGGCCGCTTCGTGGGGGATCCATCCGATTGCAACTGGGTGTTCAAAGTTGACCCAAAGACAGGAGCGGTGACTCACAGAAACCTGATTTGGCACTACCTCTATCAAAAGCAGTAAGCGCATCAAGGATGCCCAGGCTCAGCAGGGTAACGTATCCCTTATGTTTCATTGGCGACTTTACCTACGGAAAACGGGGCAAAATCAACAATCAGCAGCCACGTCTGATCGCCCTCACTCGGCGGAGAATTGAGGACGGAGGGGCCAGGAAACAGCGAGGTACACCTCTTTATGACAACCCTCGGCCTGACCCGAATGGCACTAAGATAAGCATATGCCCTTATTGATCAGCAACGACTTAACCTGGGCGAATGCCTCAGAAACAGCCTTAACTTAGTGCCATTCCGGCCTGACCCCATAGGATCATCGCACCCAGCGCAGAAGTCCCGCAGAACTGAATTGGCCACCGCCAAGTTTTGGATAGTTGTCACCCAGCCATGCTACCCGATAGCGGCGGCTTCAGTCACCACGTCCAAGTTAGATACTTACCCTGATGATGTTCAAAAGTTGTCACGATCGGCGACGAGGAACTCTCTTGTAGCCGCCATTCTTCTTACTCTCAATTCTTCGATCAGCTTCTACCTGTGCAGCCTCGGGGGAAGAACAGCGAATTGTCTTTGATTGGAGCTTACCAACGAGCTCAGGCTTGCGATTACGAAGGGTAATGGGCCCCCAATAGAGAATAACTTTTCGTCCGGATTTCTCTATCTTCCAAATTTTGGAACTCATGCCGCACTTATTCTCAGGATTCGTATTGGTGAAAAAGAATACTTTCATGCCTCTTCGCTGTTTTCAGTGGAATAAGTTGGTTTACTAGGGAGAGGCCGAAGCCGGTGAACAGGGACGAACCGGTAGGTCGAGCTTTCCAGCCGTGAAGTATAGCATGGCGATGATGTTTTGAA
>JBAZHQ010000386.1:0-4336 GCA_041652235.1 Opitutaceae bacterium
ATCCATCCGTTTGAAGACGGGAACGGCCGGCTCCACCGCTTTCTCTTTCAGGACGTGCTGACCCGGCGCGGCGTGACCCCCATGGGCGCGGCGCTGCCGATCTCGGCCGCCATTCTGGACAACATGTACGCCTACGACGAGGCGCTGGAGGATTTCTCGCTCCGGACCATGGGCAAATCAGTCTATACCACGAACGACGCGGAGGCTGTCACGCTGACCAATTCCGCCGAGGTCGAGCCCCTGTGGCGGTTCCCCGACCTGACGCGCCAGGTCGAATACCTGATGACCGTCATGGCGCGCGCGATCGAGGCCTTGCCGAAGGAGCTCGGCTATCTGCGCCGCTACGACCGGGCGCGGGCGGAAATCCGCGGGGTCGTGGATCTCCCCGACCGGCGGCTCAATTCCCTGATGAAGTGGCTCGATACCGGCGGCGGGAAATTGTCCAACAACAAGCGGAAGCAGTTTGCGGAACTGACCGACGAGGAAATTGCCGGCATGGAGCAGGCGTATGCGGACGGTTTCGCCGAAGATTCCTGATGGAGCCGCCAGCCACCTTGGATCGGACACTATTTCAGCAGACCGGCCAGGAGGTCGTCCGCCGATTGCGCAACGTCCGCAATCCCGACGATGCGTTCGACGTGCTGCATTGGGGCGTACGGGAGCTGCCTAAATCCGCCTCTCCTTGTTCCGCCCCGGAAGCCACGATTGCGGCTCTACTGTCCGTCATCGCCTACTTCCGCATCTCCGCACCGCGTGCGAAGGAAATTCTGCGGGAAGTGGAACATGCAGTGGCGGGTTGGCGCGAGGCTGGGCACGCCTTGGTAATGTCGGAGCGCGACTTGGAAAGCTACGCCGATGCGTTCGAGCATCCCGAGCGTGTGGCCACCCTGAAGTTCACTTCGTGATAGGGGAGAAAGTGAAGAAGCGGAATAGGTCGCTTCGCCGCCATGAATATCCGAGTTTTATTAAAACTTGTCATCGGCAACGAAAGATTAGCAGCCTGACCCCCTAGACTTCCCTTTGGTTGCGATCTTCAGTAAGACTTTGCTCGCGGTCTCAAACGGAATACAGCCCACCCGGTATCCGTCCTCTAAGTCAACAATCCGGTAGCAAACGTCGTCGGCAGCCTCCATCAGGAACGCGAGAGGATGCCGGCACCAGGTGACACGCGCGCCAGATTTCTGGCGTAAGAGCCCGGTGGCATTGGCCACAGCTTGGAATTGCGTCAGTTCCGACTGGAAAACTCCGAATTTCTTCCGGCTGGCCGGTGCTTCTTTCCCGAGTGCGTCAAGGGACTGGGTGGGATATTTGCAGAACGTGGCCAGAGTCGAGTGGGTCAACCTCATGCCTCCGCCCTCAGCGCGATACAGTTGAAGGAGTGTTAGGATCCTGAAGCCCTGGGCATTACCCTCCCAATTGCGCATGTCCGCCCGCTGTGCGGCCGAGAGACGCATGCGGGTCTGTCGCAATTTCCGCGAGGTCTCAAACCAATGGCGCACGGCGTCTTCCCCGGAGTGTCCGAATGGCGGATTGCCCAAATCGTGAGCCAGTGCGGCCGCAGCAAGAATGGCCCCAATGTCGCCCGGAGTGACGACCGCGTTCAGCGGCAGCCGCTGGTCATTGTTCAGCACGAGTTCGTGCCCATGACGCTCAAGGATTACGGCGCCAGCAATCGTGCCGAGCGTCCGCGCCACTGTGGATACTTCCAGACTGTGGGTGAGCCGGGTTCGGATATAATCGCTATCGCTTAGCGGAAAAACCTGGGTCTTGTCCTGCAGGCGCCGGAAGGCGGACGAAAAGACGATACGGTCGTAGTCAATCTGCCAGGGTGACCTTGAAGGAGCCATGACCCAGGTGCGTTTCTCCATTAGCCGGTTCCAATCCAGCAATTTTGACCAACGCATCATCTTTCTGGGCATATGCGAACTATGCCGGCGGAGCATGAGAGTTCAACTACCATAGGAAATACGAATGATGGATCGGATTCGCCGTCTACCCCCGCTATATCCGTCACCGCCGCGGGGGCACTAAGTCGCTCCGACTCTGATCTTCGGCAGCACCCTGACTAGGAGAGGCTCGGTCAAACTGCCCGGCCCAAAATGCCGTCGCTCGGCTCTTGCGGCAGGGTGCTCATCTGGGCAAGGCGGAATATCCAGAAGGCAACGTCGTAACGGTAAGGAAAAACAGTCGGTGCCATGCTGGATCTAGTTGGACAGGTCTAGAAAAGAGGGGCTTTTAGAGCTTCCGCATCCATCTCAATTTTGTACCCCATTTGTCGGTAACCTGCTGAACGACGTTGGAACATGGCTCGGGTCAGGGGACTATTATCGTCCAGATAGTCGTAAATCCGCACAGGAGCCTTGCCGTCATGACTTCGATGTAGCCGACCAGCATACTGGATGAGCCTTCCTTTGAAGGACAGGGGCATGGCCAAGATTAGGGTGTCGAGCTGTGGCAGATCGAATCCTTCCCCAACAAGTGAAGCCGTGGCAAGCAAAGCAAAGGGTTGTTCTTGCAAGTAATGAGCATCGATTTTCGTGCGGATCTCTTTGCGGGCTTTCTTACCAACGCCACTTTCCATCCTATAAAGAGAGACTCCTTGGGCTCGGGAATGCGTTTTGAGTGCCTCTTCAATTTTGTCCAGATAGGCTTTCCGGTCCGCCAGAATCAGGGGGCATCGTCCTTCTGCGAGACAGTTACAAATATCCGAAACGATCAGTTGAAGGCGTCCTTGATCCGCTACCAAGGCATTCCAGACTTCATGGATGGCAGGTTGTACGGGGCTTGGAGGTAAGGCGATGGAGCTTAGCCTGACGAAAACGACACGGTCAGCCTCCATATTCTCCACAGGTTCTAAGGTATGCCTAATCGGGCCACACTGCAGGAAGAGAAGTTTCTCAAGTTTGTCTTTTCGATGAGGAGTCGCAGTGAGTCCGATGATATGCCGTGCCGGACAGGCTTTAAGCAGCAGTTCAAAAGAGGCTGCAGGTACGTGATGACATTCATCGACAATGATCAAACCGTAGCCGGAGAAAGCTGCCGCGTAGTCCGTAACCCGGGACATGCTTGGTAACATGGCTATGTCCAGACGGCGCGTGAGGCGCGGTTTCGCCCCCTTCCATACGCCGATTTCTTTCTTCTTCAATCCGAGAAACCCCATGGCCGTTTCTTTCCATTGATCGAGGAGTACGACACGATGCACCAAAACCAAGGTGGAGGTGCGATGAAGTGCAATCAGAGCGCAGCCCATCACGGTTTTCCCGGTTCCAGGAGGAGCACACAGAATGCCGATGTCGTGGCGTTCCATCTCTCGCACGGCGTGTTGCTGTTCCATGCGCAATTCGCCATTAAAAGTCCATTTGATGCGGGTCCCTTTTTCTCGCTGGTCTTGAAGGGTCACACTGGCTCCAGCATCCTCAAGAATTTGAAGACAGGGCTCCAGGACGCCCCGTGGAAGGACCAACCTGTCGGGATGCCACTCGCCGGCAAATAGGAATCGGGGAATATCAAAGGTTGGAAAACGCAGGCGGAGTTTTTCGTGAAAGATCGGATTGGCAAACGATGCGAGACGTTTCAGCGCTGCAAGGACCGGGATGGGGATCGTCCGAGGAATATGGATCTTGGAGTCCAGCCGGAGCGTGAATTCGCCCGTCAGCATTCCCTTCAAAATGACCGGTCTAGAAAGGTCCAATGTCGTCTCTTCTGACTGAAGCACCAGATCGGAGATTTCTGTAGAGTGTGGCCGTGCGAGTGGTGACAGGGGTGCCATCTTTGCGACGAGTTCCTGAACTTGCTGCGCAGAGAGGTGCGTGAGAGTTGCAAGGAACGCCCACTGGTCTGGAATGGGAAGGAAATCGTTGTCGAGGAAGAGCGTGTTGCCTGCTTGCCTTGGCTGCCTGGCTAAAGGTAGAGCGATCAGGTTTCCAAACCCGCCAGGAGAGATGGTGTCTTGATTTGGGGAAAACCGGTCAAAAGTTTCAAGGCCCATGGTCGGGCGCAACGCTCCGGCCTTGGCTATGAGAATTGCACCGAGCTTTCTAGCCAGAATCGCAGGCACCAGTTCAGAGAAGAAAATCCAGGCGTGTGCTCCATTACCTGAGCGAGATCGTTCAACGACAATTGTGACACCTGCTTTAGCACCTGTTTCGCGATATGCGGTGATGTTTTCCTTCCACCCTTCGCCGTCAAAATCTGCGGCCAGGAAGCGGCAGAAATTATCTTCTGTGATGGCATAGACTCCGAGCGTATCCAATCCACGGAGATGATTCTCCACCGCGTCCTCATTAAATGGCGGAAACTTTTGGTGAGGACAATCAGAGCATTTTATCTGGGGTTT
>JBAZHQ010000387.1:0-4329 GCA_041652235.1 Opitutaceae bacterium
AACTCAGGACTTACAGCTTGAAGCCCGCGGCTGCGGCGTCGTTGGCGAACATCTTCACCGTGTCCAGCGACAGGGCGGTGAGATCCAGGCCGAGCATTTTTGCGGCCTTGCCTAAGATATCGTGCGACAGTGACAATGTCACAGCCGGAGTCCTGAGCCTGGACGATATTGAGAACCTCGCGGACACTTGCCCAAAGGAGTTCCGCTTTCGGGTGACTGCTGAGAAGCGTTTTGCTAGCGCGAATAATAGGCATTGGATCAACCCCAGTATCGGCAATCCGACCGGCAAACACGGAGACGACGGAAGGAACAGAAGGACTCAGCGCGGCGGCGACCTCGCGGACTTGAGCCAAGGTGAGGATGGCGGTGACATTGAGCTGCACGCCTTTGGTAGCCAACTCGCGGATCAAGGGAATGGAAGATTCGCCGCGGGAGTTGGTGATGGGAATCTTCACATAGACATTCTTTCCCCATCCGGCGATCTTGGCTGCCTGGCGTTTCATCTCGGAGAACTCATCGGAGAACACTTCAAGGGAGATGGGTTTTGCCGTCACTGTCTGGAGGATGTCGCGTGCGAAGGCCTCGTAGTCCTTGATTCCCGCTTTCTTCATCAGGGTCGGGTTGGTGGTCAGGCCCTTGATGTAAGGCTTGGCATACAAATCGAGAATACCGGCTTTATCGGCGCCATCGGCGTAGATTTGCACCTTGAGATCGGCAAGAGACATCATGAGGAGAGTGAGTTGTTAAGCTCGAAGCGGAGCAAGGTCTTTTGAGGATTCCAGGCTTGAAGGTAGCTAGGAAAGCTCAACGGGCTATCTGGATAGGTCGGTCACAATAAGAAGGATTGCCAGAGATGGGCGCTATCGAGCGGCAAGAATCGTCTTAGCTGCAGCCGTGATCGAGTTGACGATGCAATCCGGTTTCTCCCGGAGTTCCTCGTCGTATCCGAGATCGATGAAAACCGTGCGCAGGCCGGCACGTCGGCCACAATCGATATCGCGCCAGCGGTCGCCGACCATCCATGACCGGGCAAGGTCGATATTAAGAGCGGCGGCGGCGTCGAGGATCATCCCGGGCTCCGGCTTTCGGCGGCGGGAGGATTCGCCACGTCCCGGATCATAGCAGACTTCGATACGGGCGATTTCGGGGATTAATTCCTTGAGACGCGCATGCATGGCTTCCACGACGGACTGGAGTTGTGTTCCGCGTCCGACATCCGGCTGGTTTGTCGCCACCACGAGAACGAATCCGGCATCATGGAGCGCGCGACACGCGGCCGCCGCACCGGGGAAAAGACGGAATTCCTCGATGGTGGACGGAGGGTAGGGTTTCCCATCGCGAACGACCGGAGCGTTGAGAGTGCCGTCGCGGTCAAGAAAGACAGCGGGGCGATTTTGGCCGAGCCGGCAGGGGGCGGCGGATTGGGAAAGGGAATTCATAAGCGGTGTGCCGTACGATCAGCCTTCCTTGGCCTTGCGACGGAAAACCCGGTAGTTGAGGATAAGGAACACGACCAAGGTCGATGGCGGGAGCGCAATGACAGCAGACCACATGACGCTCAGACCGATCAAGTCGTGGCAGATTTTGAACAGGGACAGGTTAATGACGTAGCTGATGCCTGCGGTGCCGAGATATTCGGTGAATTGCCTCCATGCATCGTGTCGGTCGCTTGGCAGCGCCCAAAAGCGGTTCATGACGTAATGCGTGCTGGTTGAGCAGATGAAAGAGCACGTGAAAGCCAGGTCCGGGCCGAAACAGAACTGGAGGACTTTGAGCGTAAGAAACTGCACGACGGCGGCGAGCCCGCCGACCGACAGGAAACGCAAAAACCTCACTTGTGTCTCGCGACTTGGCATCAAGCTCTTATGCATTGGTAGATCCGAATGAGCGCGCCCAGTACATCGCAACACCAATTTGCAGTCATCGGTTGCGGCCTGATCGGTCGCAAACGAGCCTCAGCGCTTGGCAATCAAGCCAGGCTTCGCTATGCCTGTGATCTGGACCCGGCCCGTGCGGCGGATCTTGCAAAGACGGTTCAGGGCTGCGAGCCGATCACGGATTACCAAGCGGCTTTGAACGATGCGTCCGTTAATGCGGTGATCATATCCACTCTTAATTCCGCATTGGCTCCGATCGCTTTGGAGGCGGTGCGGTCGGGTAAACATGTGCTGATGGAGAAACCGGGTGGCATAAGCGCCGATCAACTCAAGGCTCTTCAATTGGCTGCTTCCGTCACCGGAGCCAGGGTAAGGGTAGGCTACAATCATCGTTTCCATCCTGCGCTTCGGAAGACTCGCGAGCTTGTGGATCAAGGAATGCTCGGGCCCTTGATGTTTCTTCGTGCGCGGTACGGTCATGGAGGGAGAAAAGGCTATGATCGCGAGTGGCGATCAGATCCGAAACTTTCCGGCGGCGGCGAGCTTATCGACCAAGGCGTGCATCTCATCGATCTTTCGCAGTGGTTCCTGGGCGACTTCACGCAGGTCGATGGCCACGTCTCGACCTGTTATTGGGATATGAAGGTCGACGATAACGCATTCATCTCATTGCGCACGGCGGAAGGGCGGACTGCCTGGCTGCACGCGAGCTGCACCGAGTGGAAGAATCTCTTCTCGCTCGAGCTATACGGTCGTGAAGGGAAAGTATCGATCGATGGACTGGGTGGCAGCTATGGCGTGGAGCGCTGCACATTCTACAAGATGCTTCCGGAGATGGGTCCTCCCGAGACGACCTCCTGGGAATATCCGCGTGGCGACGAATCCTGGGCTTTGGAAACAGAGGCCTTCATCGAGGATATTCTTATGAGAAGGGTTCCGTCTCCCGGGCTCAAAGAAAGCATCCGGACGCTGGAGATTGTCGGGCAGCTCTACCAGAAGAGCGGTTAACGATTTGGCGGCAGAGTGGATTCTTAAGGACTTGCCCGCGCGTTATCGCGCCGTTTCCCTTGTCCCTTTCATATGATTATCACCCGATCCCCGCTGCGAGTGTCCTTAGGAGGAGGCGGCACAGATCTGCCATCCTACTATCATAGATTCGGCGGCTTCCTCGTTGCGGCTGCGATAGACAAATATGTTTACCTCACGAAGCACCGCACCTTCCAGGAAGAGATCATCATCAAGTATTCGAAGCTGGAGCGAGTGCAGGCGATCGAGCAGATCGAGCATCCGATCGTGCGCGAGGCCTTGAGACTATTGGGTGTGAAAGACCGGCATTTGGAGCTTACCTCCATGGCGGATATCCCGGGCGGCACGGGCCTTGGGTCCTCGGGTAGTTTCACGACGGCGCTTTTGAAAGCGCTTCACACGTCGCAGAAAAATCTCGTCTCCCCGGCGGAGCTGGCCGAACAGGCCTGCGACATCGAGATCAACAAGCTTGGCGAGCCGATTGGGAAACAGGATCAATATATTGCGGCGATAGGAGGGATTACCGCGTTCACCTTCCACAAAGATGGCAGGGTCGAGTATCGTCCCGTGCGCTTGTCCGAGGAGACGCTCTACAATTTGGAGGACAATCTCCTGCTTTTCTTTACCGGCTACAGTCGGAGCGCGTCGGCGATTCTGAAGGATCAGAACGATCGCTCGAAGAAGGACGACCAGGCGATGCTGGAGAATATGCATTTCACGAAGGAACTCGGCTATAGATCCCTGGATGCGCTCGAGTCTGGAGATCTCTGCGAGTTTGCGCGGCTCATGGATGTGCACTGGCAGCGAAAGAAGGCGCGTTCCTCCGGCATGAGCAATGACCGCATCAACGAGTGGTATGATTGTGCGATGAACAACGGCTCCCTTGGAGGGAAGCTCATTGGTGCCGGCGGCGGCGGCTTCCTGATGTTCTATGCGGGAGACAAGGCCAGATTGCGCCACGCGATGCGGGAGAAGGGGCTTGAGGAGGTGCGTTTCCGCTTCGATTTCGAGGGAACGAAAGTGCTGGTGCAGAACTGATTTTATTAACTGCGGAGAAACGAAGAAGCAAAGGAGCGAGAAGCGGGAAGCGAGGAGCGAGAATGAATCCAGCATTTTGGGCATCCCTGTTTTGCGGTCTTGGCTGCAACCCCCCACCTTCGACATGCTCCCACCTTCGATACACTGCGGCGGGCACGGCAGGGAAAGCGAAACCAAGGTTCGAGCCTTCGCTTCTTTGTTTATTAGTAGTTAAAACTATTTTTAGAGATGATGAAAGCCTCTGACTTACCTGTTGCGATTCTTGCGGGCGGTCTTGCCACGCGGTTGCGGCCAATCACTGAGAAGGTGCCGAAGCTTTTGGTGGAAGTCGCGGGTGAACCTTTTTTCGAGCACCAGATCCGGCTATTGAAGAAGGCGGGGCTCACAC
>JBAZHQ010000388.1:0-4327 GCA_041652235.1 Opitutaceae bacterium
GAGCGATCCCATCGGACTTCCCGCGGAGCAATACCAGGCCCTTGTCAACGCGATGGAACGGGTGGTCGGCCCCGACGGCACGGGCAAGCTCTGCATGATCGACGGCTTGCGGATCGCCGGTAAAACGGGCACCGCCCAGCAGCGGTCCAACAAGGGAACGATCGAGTTCGCGTGGTTCATCGGCTTCGCCCCCGTGGAACACCCCGAGGTCGCCTTCGCCGTCCTGATCGAAGGCGACACGCCCGACGAAAGCTACGGCGGAGGACTCTACGCGTCCCCTGTGGCGAAATACATGCTTCAGAAATGGCTGGAGAAGCGCAACGCCCGCAACTCCGCAACTCCCGTCATCCCGCAGCCCGCCCAGCCGTAGCCGCCGCGGTCCGCAGTGGAAATCCCCAACGGCATGCCCTCGATGCTCCGCTATTGCCGATCTTCCTTAGCTGCGCTGTGCTGACGACTTACCCTGATTATGCTCTGGATCACCCCATCTAAAAAGGCCACTGACAGCACTGCGGAGATACTCAAAACATGAGCGACTCAAAAGAACCCAATCTACTAGCCAAGGGCCAGTTCCTCGTCTATTCGCCAGCAGACGGGCAGGTAAAAATCGAGGTTCGGCTGGAGAACGAAACCGTCTGGCTGACCCAGCAGCACATGGCCGACTTGTTCCAGACCACCCAGCAGAATATCAGCCTGCACCTGCAAAACATCTACGAGGAAGGCGAATTGCAGCGTGGGGCAACTCACAAGGAATTCTTGTCAGTTCGGCAGGAGGGTGCGCGCGCGGTCAAGCGACTTGTCGATTTCTACAACCTCGATGCCATCATCTCCGTCGGCTACCGCGTCAAAAGCGCCGTCGCCACCCGCTTCCGCATCTGGGCCACGCAGAAGCTCCGCGAGTTCATCGTCAAAGGCTTCGTCCTCGACGACGAACGGTTAAAGAATCCAGACCAACCCTTCGATTATTTCGAGGAATTGCTCCTGAGGATTCAGGATATCCGCACTTCCGAGCGGCGCTTCTACCAAAAGATCACCGACATCTACGCCACCAGCATCGATTACGATCCGACCCAGCCGGAGAGCATCGCGTTTTTCCAAACGGTTCAGAACAGAATGCACTGGGCCATCACCGGCCAGACGGCGGCGGAAATCATCCATGATCGCGCCGACAGCGCCAAACCCAATATGGGTTTGACCAACTGGCGAGGCGCAAAAGTCCGCAAGCAAGACGTCGCCATCGCGAAGAACTACCTCCACGAGGATGAACTCGCAGCACTGAACAACCTCGTCGAACAATACCTCATTTTTGCAGAAGGCCAGGCCATGCGTCGCGTGCCCATGCACATGAAGGACTGGATCACCAAGCTCAACGGCTTCCTGACCCTGAACGAACGCGCCATCCTGAACCATGCGGGGAAAATCTCCCACGAGATGGCGAAGGAACTTGCCGAGACGGAATACGAGAAATTCCACCGCCATCAAATTCAACAAGCCGACCAAGCCGGGAGCGACTTCGACAAAGCCATCAAACAACTGCAACCGCCGCCCAAACGAAAAAAGGGAGGCAAGAAGTAAACAGTACGATGAATCAAAGATGCCACAGCAGGAGAACTGGAAGTCATGATTGCCAGCAATGTCACCGAGATTCTCGAAACATGAAAACAAAGCCCACCCAAACCCCTCACAACGACTTTTGAAGTTCATGCCCAGTAGGTGCAATTGAAAGCTGCGAAAAACTGAGCGAATATTGTTCCCTCCACGCGACATTCAGCCTCCCGATCCGATCCGGCTCCTCCTCCCGCCTGCGGTCATCTTGTATTCATATGATTTATACAATCCTTCTTTGTCACGTATTACGTGACAAAGAAACATAATCGTCTGCGCATTTGGATCTTGGGAAATACGGAGAGGTTCTATTGTTAGGGCTGAAGGACGTGATGGAGCCGCTTTTCTAGGGATCGCGCCATGCATGCGGAAATGTTCCTCGTTTTCGGAGGACACACTCGGATGCTGGTGTATCCGTATGCTACTTACGCTGTTTCCGGGACCGCCGGGCGGCTTGCCTCGCGGCGTGGAAGACGGGGCCGGGGGCGGGCCAGGTGCCGGGGGCTCCGTAGCGGAGACGCTGGAGAGACTGGCGCACGGCGTCGGTTTTCGGGCCGAAAGCGCCGGTCTTTTCCAGGCGGCGGAGCCAGCGGCCCGCCTCGCGCCTGACGGGATCCGGGCGCGAAGAGCCAAGCGGAGACCAGCGCCAGCGCGTGCGCAGACTGAACCAGGCCCAGGCTCCCGTGCCCGCAAGCACAGCGGCAAGTATCGCATACGCGGCGCGGCGCGGGGTCCATGGGGCAAGCACGGCCGCCTTAATTGCGCGCAGCGTCCGCTCGACCCGGTCAAAGGCCCACTGGCGCGATACCTGAAGGGTCTCCTTGATGCTTTGGATAGCCTCAGTCTGAGTGCGCTGGTCGAAGTTGACGATGCGGCGGTACCAGAAAACACGGAGGCTGTTGAGCCGCGCGGACCAACTCCGATCCAGGCGTCGCTCGCGAATGTCGCTCCCCGCAGTCGCCGCCTCCTCCAGGGCTGCTCCCGGTGTCGGATCGACGCGCAGCCAGGCTCCCTCCCCGTCCCAGATCTCGCACCACGCATGGGCATCGCTGTTGCGCACCGTGAGGCCGTTCGCAAACGCGTTCCAGGTACCGCCCTTGAACCCCACGATCACCCGGGCGGGATATCCTGCGGCACGCGCAAGCAGCACAAGCGATCCGGCGAAGAGTTCGCAATGCCCCGGCTCGCGCGAGTCGATCCACCGAACGAGCGGATCGCCCCGCCCCGCCGGAATGCGCGGTGAGAGAGAGTATCCGTGATTGCGCGCAAGCCATTCCGAAACCCGCCGGGCGTATTCCTCTGCGGAGAGACCTGATCCGCCTGCGAGGGAGCTCCCCATTTTCGCAAGTTGTTTCCTCGCCTCCTTGTCCGCGGGTTGTTCCAGAAACAGCCGACTGGCAAAACGATATTTTCCATCGGATTCCCGCGTCGACCCCCTGAAACGGCTGGCAAACTCGGGGTCGGAAATCCGGGGCAAAGCAACTGGATATTCCATGCGGTAGGCCAGCATCGAAACCGGCTCCTGGCGCAAAGAGGCGATATGAAGCCTGTTGCTGTACTGCACAGGATGAGGTTCGCGAAGTCGCAGCGAGACAAAGGGCCCGGGCACAGGCAGAAAGCGACTCACTCCCGCTTCGAGATAAAAGGTCCACACCACAGGCTCTCCCAGCCTGAGTCGCCGGGTGCCCCGTATCGACGAGGCGTTGCGTTCCGAATAGCCGAGTTCCTGCCGCAGCCTCGATGAGAGCCGAAAGCCGCCCTCGGGTATGTATTCGTCCAGGACAAGCATGCGGAAATAGGGCGTGGCGGGCATTTCAGCCGGATCGGAGATGTCCACGCTCAGAGCCAGGCCATTGTCCTGCATAATCTCGCTCACCTGCCCGAAGCGCACAGTCTCCGAGAATCCCGTCCTGGCCTTGCGCGAGATAAAGCGCTCGAGAAACAGGCTGTTCTCGATCTGGAAGCGGGGAATCGAGACGAAAAGGATTCCCGAGACGACAACCACCCCGGCAAACAAAGCGCAACCAAGCAGGGCGAAGCGCCAGTTTGTCACCGCCCTGACGCGCCCCATAAGTCGGCGCCAGCTCACATGCGCCGCCCAGGCCGGGACGCCGTCCTCCGCGGAAACGATGTCCTCCCCCGAGGCATGCGGCTCCTCAGCGTCGTCAGCGATGGTGATCACGAGCAGGAGGGCCAGCGCGCAGACCGTGAACAGAAGAAGCTGGGCGGCAAAGGCGATGGACACCGTCAGCACGCCGGCGACGACGAGCAGGAACAGCCCCAACAGGATCAACTGCAGATCCTCGCGCCGCCCCCTGTAACTGATGCTCCGATACAGCATGAGCAGGAGATCGAGGCGGATAAGGGCGGGCAACAACTCCCCGTTCCACCAGAAATCGAGCATGAACGCCGACGCGATCAGGGGGAACGAGGCGCGATGCAGCCAGCGCGGCACGTGCGAGGGAAGGCGCGGATTGAAGAGCGCCGCAAGCGCGCCGGCCGCGGCGACCGCCACCGTGCCCCACGCCTCGACATCCAGAAAGAGCACGGCGCCCGTCGAAACCAGGACGAGCAGGCAGCCGAGCAGCCACTGCAGCTGCCGGAATTCCCTGAAACTAAGCGGAGGTGATTTTTCGCCCTTCGACATAGGCGGCCGCTCCTTTCGGTCCATCGGGGCTGAACGTAATGAGCGCCCGGTTCAATCGCTGCGACTCCGACGGCG
>JBAZHQ010000389.1:0-4308 GCA_041652235.1 Opitutaceae bacterium
TTGGCCCTTCGCGAAAGCAGCAATAAAGCAGTCTGTGGCGTCAACATTGCTGTCTCTGAACGATTCCAGCGCCGCCATCAACCACGATGCGTTTGAGGCGACAACGCCGGGATTGCCGAGCAGTTTAAGGAGCGAGTTTGCGATATCCTGCCGGGCGACCTCATAGAACGACGTGAGCACCCATACGATTTCCGCGGCGGTCACGTCGGTGATTTCCAGTATAAATTCTCCGCGCTCAGCCCGTTTGAAGAGCTCCTTTGCTTGCGGTGAATGCTGTGGATGGTCGCCACGCAGCATCCTGGTGACAACGTTGGCGTCGACGACGTAGACCGGTTTCATTGCGACTTATCGTTTATGCCGCTTGGCCAGTTGTGCCGCCACTGCGGCGCGTTCCGCTTTCTTGCCTCCGAAGGCGACCGGGGTGCTAAGGCTGCCGGCCAGTTCGTCAATCGATGCTCCGGCTCGGCGAATCACCAGTTCCTCTCCGCGCAACTCGAACGCGATGCGCTCGTTCGACCGGAGATTGAGCCGGTCGCGAAACTCCTTGGGAATGGTCGTCTGCCCCTTGCTGGTGATGGTTGCGAGTGTCATGGTAAGGGATTTTGTTATGCTCCTTACATTGACAGTATTCCTTACAAATACAAGGCTCATTACCTTAACCTAGGAAACGCACTTGAATGGCCGCGAAAAGGAACAACGCGTCGAAGCCGCAATCAAAGAGGCATGTTTAGCAAAAGCTCCCTCCCTTTGGCTTCATTTCTTCTTCTCTGCTTCTCCTAGGAGCAAAAAATTGGTTCGGGTTCCGATCATCCAATTAAAAGACATTTTTACTGCGGAGAAACGGAGAATGAGGCCATGCAGATTCCTCGCGGCCAGAGATGATTCGCATAGATAATAGTACGAAATTTAAAGACTTAGAATACAATCCCCTTCCGCACTTCATTCACTTGCCGAATGAAAGGATCGAAATCCGCAAGTATTTCTTATTGTGATTTTTTGTGCCTTTTTGTGGCGATTGTCTGCGGAATTAAGTTCTCAGAAAATTTCCCGGTCCTTGGTGATGGCCGGCGTGCCGTGGGAGGTCGAAAGGGACAGGCACTTCTTCGGGCACGCCTCGACGCAATACCCGCAACTGATGCATCTCAGGCGGTCGATCGCCCATTTCTTCTGCTGGCGGTTGACGCCGAGGGCACCCGTCGGACATTTTTTCCGGCATACGCTGCAAAAGACGCAGTTGTCCTTGGTAAACACGAGCTGACCGCGCGAACCGGCGATGATCTCCCGCGGTTCGAAGGGATACCGGTGGGTCGCCGGTTTTTTGACGGCCCATTTCAGGACCAGCTTGAGCATGCGAAAGTAGGACATATCACCTTTCTGTGCAGCTGATGCAGGGATCGATGGTCAGAACGAGGATTGGCACGTCGGCCAGATCGCAACCCTGGAGGAGCTTCACCAGGGCCGGCAGGTTGGCAAATGTGGGCGTGCGCACACGGAACCGCTGGAGATTCTTCGTGCCGTTGGCCTTGATGTAGTAAACGACCTCTCCGCGCGGCTGCTCGGTGCGCGCCACGCACTCGCCGTTGGGGTTGCCCGTGACTTTCACGGTAATCTCTCCCTCCGGCATTTTTTTCGCCGCCTGGCGGATGATGTCCGCGGACTGGAACAATTCATGGCAGCGCACATGGCAGCGGGCAAACGAGTCGCCCTCTGTCCGGGTGACGGGCTCGAACGAAAGATCGCGGAAGGCCGCATAGCCGAGCTTGCGCATGTCCTGCCCCACTCCGCTGGCGCGCGCCGTGGGGCCGACGCAGCCAAGCGCATAGGCATTGTCCTTGGAAAGAATTCCGATGCCGCGGAGGCGTTTCTGGACCGAGCTGTCGCCGAGGAACACATCCACGATCTCGTGCATGTCCTTTTCGATCTCGTCGATCTTCTTGAGCAGGGACTGCATGGCCGCGGCGTCGATGTCGCGACGGACGCCACCAATCATGCACGAGCCGAAAATGACGCGACCGCCGGTGGTGGCCTCGATGATATTGAGAACTTTCTCGCGCACACGCCACGAGTGCATGAAGAGGCTTTCGAAGCCGAAGGCGTCGGCCAGCAGGCCGAGCCAGAGCAGGTGGCTGTGCATACGGGACAGCTCGCCCCAAATCGTACGCAGGTAGAGCGCGCGTGGCGAGACGGGAATCTGCATGAGCTCCTCGATCGCCTGGCAGTAGGTCTGGCCGTGGATAAAGCTGCAGATGCCGCAGATGCGCTCCGCGACGTAAACGAACTCGGTGAAGTCCTTTTTCTCGACCAGCTTTTCGAGCCCGCGGTGGACAAAGCCGATCGCGGGGATCGCCTCGATGACCTTCTCGTCCTCGACCACGAGGTCGAGCATGATGGGCTCGGGCAGAACCGGGTGTTGCGGGCCAAAGGGAATGATGGTGCGTGCCATGGTGGATCAGGCTCCCGGTTGGACGGTCGGAGTTGCGGGTGCGGCGGCCGGGGCGGCAGAGGGTTTGATGGCAGGAGCCGGGGAGGCAGCCTGTGCGCCTTTGGTGAACGGGAACGGCACGGTGGTCCTGTAGAACTTGCCCTTGTAATCCACGACGATGCCCTCCACACGGACACGGAATAGGTCGTGCATCTCGTTTTCGTAGATGAACGCGCACCAGTAGATGGAGGAGATGCTGGGAACGCGCGCGGCGTTGGAAGGCATCGAAAGGCGCAGGTTCAGGAAATTGCCCTCCCGGTCGAAGCTGTAGTTCAGTTCGATGAGCTCGTTGAGCAGCGTCGCGCCGATCTGCACGAGCCGCCAACCCTGGTCGCGCAGCTCTTGCACCTTTGCGAGCAGCGCATCCGGCTGTAGGGAAAGATAGACGGGGGCTTCGTTCATTTGCGGTCCTTCTGCATATACACCCACTGGATTGTGGGCAGGAACGGCTCGGTCTTGAACACCGTGTAGCCGAGTTTCTGGTAGACGAACATGTTTCGCTTGCTCTTGTGGCCGGTGAACGCCTCAAAGCGCGTGACCTCCGGCGGGAAAAGTTTCTCGATCTCGCCCAGGAGCTTCCGGGCGATGCCGCGGCCCCGGAAATACGGGTGGACGATGCAACGGGTGATATACCCCGTGTTTCCCTCCGTGTAGCCGCGGATGGAGCCGACGATCTTTCCGTTGACCACGGTCTTTAGGAAAATCATGCGGTCGAAATCCGCCTGGATCTCGGGCAACGTCTGCCCGAGCGCGGGAAGGCTCTCGTCACCGTAGAGTTCCGCCTCGCTCTTGTAGGCGATCTTCTGAAGGGCGAGGATCTCCGGCACGTCGCGCTTCTCGGCGCGCTCGTAGAGCGCCTTGTCGATGTTGTCCATGTCCGACCCCATGGCACGCTTCTTATCCTCCAGCACCTGGAGAGCGCGGACCACGCCGTCGATGATCGCCTCCGGGCGCGCGGCGCACCCCGGCACATACACATCCACAGGGATCACGGTGTCCACGCCGCCGGAAACATTGTAGCATTCCCGGAAGATGCCGCCGCTGGAGGCGCAGATGCCGACCGCCACGACGACCTTCGGCTCCGGGAGTTGGTGGTAGATGTTGTGCACCACCTCGCTGCTCTGGGCGTTGACCGCCCCGGTGACGAGGAAGATGTCGGCATGCTTGGGATTGCCGGTGTTGATGACGCCAAGGCGCTCGACGTCGTACAGCGGCGTCAGGCACGCAAGCGTCTCGATGTCGCATCCGTTGCAGCTCGAGGCGTCGTAGTGGATGATCCACGGTGATTTTTTGAATCCGAGCATGGGAGGCAAATGATTGGCGGCTTCAGCGGAAGGAAAGAATCATGATGTTGCCGAAACCCAGCACCAGGGTGACGGCCCAGGTGCCCTTGACCATGGTCTGCCACTTAAGGCGGGCAAAGGTGTTGTCCACCAGAATGACGAACAGGTAGACCGCAAGGACAGCGGCGATTCCCAGCACAGGCGACGAGGTGAAAAACAGGTAGACCCAGCCGAGGAGCAGGATGTTCTCGAACCAATGGGATACCTCGATCATCGCCAGCGCGCTGCCGGAGAATTCGGTGGTGATGCCTCGAACCAGTTCCTGGTGGGCGTGATGGGACATGGAAAGGTCGAAGGGCGACTTCCGAAACTTGATGATCAGCACAAATAGGAAGCCGAGAAACACCCCGGGCAGCGTCCAAATCAGCGATTGGGAGCGTCCGGCAAGGTCGTGCACGTAAAAACTTCCGCCCTACATATACATGCCGACAGCGGTCAGCAGCACCATCGGCTCGTAGGCTATCATCTGGATCAGCTCGCGTT
>JBAZHQ010000390.1:0-4292 GCA_041652235.1 Opitutaceae bacterium
GGACGAACAGAAGACCTCGGTCGGACTGTGGCCGCTGTGCGGCCTCGGTGGCGACTTCGTCGCCTCGGTGGCGAGCGCTGCTCGCCTCTGTGGTGCGCCAGGCGCACACTGTGGCGGCAAAGCCGCCCGGGCCGCCCCGGTGCGAAGCAGTCGCAGCGCAAGATGGATGGCGGCGGTGCCAGAAGAGAGGGCGGCGGCGTACGGGCTGCCGACGCAGCGGCGAATTCTCTCTCAAAGGCATCCACTTGCGGCCCGAGCGGGGCGATCCAGTTGGTGTCAAAGGCCTCCTGCACAAGCTTCTGTTCATCACCACCCATGTGAGGGGAGGAAAGGTAGATGCGAGGCTGGCTCATGGGTAACTCAGAGCCTACGCGATTTTCCGGAATTGCGAACAAAAACGAAACTCTAAGCCGATAGCTCGTAGCTAATAGCTCTTAGCTTGTGAGACTGGATGCTTGGCTAGGTCATAGAGAAACTCGGGGGCGAAATCAGCCGAGTTCGGCCACGTTAATGTGCCACCTTCGATTTGGAACTGTCCAAAATAGAGGGGATCTTTCAGCGCTTCGAACACCTCTCCTCGTAGTTCTGAGCGCAGATCGATTTCACCGGAAAAGCCATCGCTGAACTCAAGCCATATGCGGTGAGATCTGAGATGATTGGCTTTAATGACGTGGATAAAGGGCATCTGTTGCTTGCTATTCAAGTGGAGGGATGGGTCTTAGGGGTCTTCCTTGTCCTGCAAGAAGCCAGTCTTCCTTTAGTTGTGTTTGATTCCGTTCGTGCCATTCCAAAACAGCACGTAAAGCTCTTGGCGGAAAGTGCCCAGTGATATTCCCAGTGTCAATGTCCACAGTGATTTCATAGTCGCCATATCGTGCATGAAAATGCGCTGGTGTGTGATCGCGGTAATACATGCGGATGGAAATTCCTAAAAAGCGGCAGATTTCGGGCATGCAGCAGTAGGACTTAAATTAACAAGGGCAAATATAAATTATCTATATTCTTGCGAGGACTCGGTTAATTCGCAGTTTGGGAAGTTTGTTGGCAGGTTTTAATTTCTGCTTGAAACTAATAGCTAGAAGCTAACAGCTCGCAGCCTAAAGCTTGTAGCTAATAGCTTGGAGCTGGTAGCTTCTGAAACGGATCGGAGCTAACAGCTAACAGCTAACAGCTAACAGCTAATAGCTAACAGCTCGTCGCTTCTTTTCATGCAATCCAAACGCCTCTTCGACCTTCTGCTGGTGCTTATCGCCGCGCCGGTGTGGCTGCCTCCGATGGCGGTGGTGGCTTTGATGGTGAGGTGGAAGCTGGGGGAACCGGTGTTATTCCGGCAGAAACGGCCGGGGCGGGGCGGCGTGGTGTTTGAGCTGATCAAGTTTCGCAGCATGCGGAATGCGGTGGCAGCGGATGGAAAGGCGCTGCCCGATGCGGAACGTCTCACGGCTTTTGGCAGGGCGCTGCGGGCGAGCTCCCTCGATGAGCTGCCGGAGTTGATCAATGTGCTGCGTGGAGAGATGAGCCTCGTGGGTCCGCGTCCGTTGTTGATCGAATATCTGCCCCGCTACGATGCGCGCCAGGCGCGCCGGCATGAGGTGTTGCCGGGGCTGACCGGGCTGGCGCAGGTGAGGGGACGCAACGCGCTAACCTGGGAGGAGAAGTTCGAGTGGGATGTGCGCTATGTGGAGCAACGAACGCTCTGGCTCGATATCCGGATTCTGATCCAGACAGTGGGGGCCGTGTGCAAACGGGACGGGATCAGTGCGAAAGGCGAGGCGACGATGCCTGAGTTTCGAGGGAAGCAGGGCTAGGAGAGCAAGAGGTGTAAGGTTTTGAATTTTTTCTCTCTGTGCTCCCCAGGACGCATTCTCTCACCTTTGCGCATATTGGAGACGATTCCCCTATGCTGCGAGGTCTTCCCTGATGGCGGTGGAAAGGAAGCTCTTGAAGCATTCGCCAAACTCAGGCTATAACCAGCGCGGTGCCAGTCTGGCACCTCGGGTTTTTATCCCTTATCCCATAAATGAGAATTATCGTCGCTGGCGCATCCGGATTTGTCGGCTCGGCGCTCGTGCCTGCATTGCGGGCGCTCGGGCACGATGTCGTTGTGCTCGTGCGTCGCCCCGTTCATGGCGATCGTGAGGTATTCTGGGATCCCGCCACCGGCAAACTGGATTGCGCCAAGTTGGGCGGCGTCGATGCCGTCGTGAATCTCGCGGGCGCCGGCATCGCTGACGCCCGCTGGACAAGGGAACGAAAAGCCTTGCTGCGCTCAAGCCGGGTCAAAAGCACCGAAACGCTTGTGAAAGCCATCGGGAGCGCCAGTCCGAGGCCGCGGGTGCTGGTGAATGCCTCCGCAATCGGTTACTACGGCAACCGGGGTTCGGAAATCCTCACGGAGTTATCCGCTCCCGGGGAGGGCTTTCTGGCGAATTTGTGCGGCGATTGGGAGCGCGCCGCTTATGCCGCATCTCCTTTAGGCGTCAGGGTAGTCTGCCTCCGCTGCGGAGTTGTTCTGTCGAGCCGGGGTGGAGTGCTTGCGCGAATGAAACCGCTTTTCCGCCTGGGTCTTGGAGGAAGATTCGGCGATGGGCGCGCCTGGATGAGCTGGATTGCCAGTGCCGACCTGGTCCGCCTCATTGCCGCGGCGATCGAGGATGAAAGATATGAAGGATCGATCAACGCCGTCGCACCCTGGCCGGTAACAAATGCCGATTTCACTGCGATGGTCGCCGCGGCGCTTCGCCGCTCTGCGGTTTTGGCTGTCCCCGGCTGGGTGCTGAAGGCCGCCTTCGGGTCGATGGCTGAGGAAATGCTGCTGTCGAGCGCGCGGGCGCTCCCCGCGAAGCTTGGGAATCTAAAATTTGAATACAGCGCGCGGGAAATCCCGGAAGCCCTGATGGACAACCTGTGAGAGGCTGAGAATAGGAGCTAGCTTCCGAGGTTTCGGTTTTTCACAAAAAACCCGGCGCCGCGAGGGAGCCGGGTTTGAGGAGAAAGAAGAAGGAGCCGGAGCTTACTTCGCCAGGCTGGCGCGCAGGCTGTCGAGCTGGCCGGCGGAGCCGAGAAGCTGGTTGCGGCTGACGATGAACTTCGCGTATTCGTCCATGAAGATTTTTCCGACCGGGCGGAAGTCGAATTCGGATGGCTTGTCGCGGAAGAACTCGCGGTGCACGCGGGTCCAGACCAGGCGGCCGTCGGTGTCGATGTTGATCTTGGTCACGCCGAGCTTTGCGGCCGGCAGGTATTCTTCCACGTTGACGCCGGAAGAGTCCTTGATGGTGCCGCCGGCCTTGTTGATGCGATCGACCTCTTCTTTCGGGACGCTGGAGCTGCCGTGCATGACGAGCGGGTAGTTGGGGAGAAGGTTCTTGATCTTCGTGAGGACATCGAAGTGCAGGGACTGCTTGCCCTTGAACTTGAAGGCGCCGTGGCTGGTGCCGATGGCGCAGGCGAGGGAGTCGCAGCCGGTGAGGGCGACGAATTTCTGCGCTTCCTCGGGGTTGGTGAGAGTGGCGTGGCCGTCCTCGACCTTGATGTCTTCCTCGACGCCGCCCAACTTTCCGAGCTCGGCCTCGACGGAGATGCCCTTCTTGTGGGCGGCATCCACGACGCGCTTGGTGATCGCGACGTTCTGCTCGAAGGATTCATGGGAGGCGTCGATCATCACGGAGCTGTAAAAGCCCGAGTTGATGCAGTCATAGCACGTTTCCTCGTCACCGTGATCCAGATGCACGGCGAAGATGGCCTCCGGGAAGATCTTGTCGCCTGCGCGAATGATGGCCTCAAGCATGCGCTTGTCGGTATATTTGCGCGCGCCTTTGGAGATTTGGATGATGAAGGGAGCCTTGGAGTCGATGGCGCCCCTGAAGAGACCCATCGCCTGCTCGGCGTTGTTGATGTTGTAAGCGCCCACGGCATACTTGCCGTAAGCATGTTTGAACAACTGTGCGGTGGTTACGATCATGGTGAAATGGATTAGCGAAAAGGATGTTACGTTACCGAGTCGGCAGAGTGAGCGGCAAGGGAAAATTTTCGCCATATGAGGGGCCTGATCCGCCTTGTTTCCGTCGACCGAACGGAAACGAAAGGGAAGTCCCATAGCGCGGCGGAGCCGCAACCAAAGATGCCAGATGCCAGATGCCAGATGCCAGATGCCGGAAGCCGGAAGCCAGAAGCCAGAAGCCGGAAGCCAGAAGCCGGAAGCCAGATGCCAGATGCCGGAAGCCAGATGCCAGATGCCAGATGCCAGATGCCGGAAGCCGGAAGCGAGAAGCCAGAGGCCGACGGTCGGG
>JBAZHQ010000391.1:0-4289 GCA_041652235.1 Opitutaceae bacterium
GACTCCTCCATCCAGTGAGTTCAACCGATCGGAAAATGCCTTTGGAACCACGAAACATCACGGAAGCACACGAAAAATCAGAATAGAATGCCTTGATTCTCTTTCGTGCAATTTTCGTGCATTCTGTGGTTAAGATGGATCGTGTTTTGATCCGATTCCCGAATCCAAGAATTCTCCAAACCGGGATTTGATTGTGGATCGACCCTTCGCGACTTGGCGTCTTCGTGCGATAACCCTGATGGGTGTATTTCTCCGCATGAAAAACTCCCTTCTGTTTTTCTCTTTCTACACCTCGTCGGGCTGGGGCGAAGTCCCGTTAGGAGTTAGAATCTAGAATGGATCGCGGAACGGGTGGCACCCATTATTGAGTGCCTTGCCTGAATCAGGACTCTGGGGAGCTCACCACTGTTGGCTGCGGTCTGCGGGGACGATGCGGCGGAGGGTGTAGATATCGGATTTCGCCAGGGATGCCGCTTTGGCGCTCAAGTCGTTCCATGGATCCCAAGGAGCGCTGATGAGGCGGCCGCTGATGCCGTCGCTTTCAGGGGAGAGCATCCATTCGATGCAGTCGAGGGCTCGGTCGATGGAAGCACCGCCGGATGCCTTTTGTTTGAGAGCGGATTGATATTCGGCCTCGCCGACGACAGCAGAACCCAAGGTGACGATCTCATCGGTCAGGCGGGTGTTGATGCCTCCCGGGGCGATGGCGTTAATGTCGAGAGGGGAGTCTTTTTCCTCTTCGGCAATGGTCTCGACCAGACGGACAATTGCGGTCTTGGCGACGCCATAGGCTGAGAAATTAGGACGGGCCTTGGTGGAGCCACCACCCGAGAAGCAGACAATCTTTGCGCGGCGCGGACCGCTTCGCAGGGCGCCGTTGAGCGCGCGGATGGCGAAGAACGTGCCGTCAAGATTGGTTCTTGCCGTTGCGCTCCAGCGAAGAGGATCCGCTGTGACTGCGCGACCGATCTCGCCCTGGATGCCGGCGCAGCACACCAATCCGTCCACATGCGGCCAGGCTGTGAGAATCTCGCGGGCAGTGGTCTCGACCCGGGTCCAATCGGACACATCGCAGCGTGAGAAGCCAAACGAGCCGGGATGCTTTGAGGCCAAATCATCCTGCGGTGAGCGCGCGAGGCCCCATATCCGATGGCCTTTGGCAAGAAGGCGCTCAGCCAAAGCGCGCCCGATTCCCGTGCTGGAGCCTGTGATGACGATATTCATTGTGCGGACGGGCTTAGGTTTGCCCGCTGATAATAGCGCAGCTTCATGTCATAGATAGAGAATTCTTCGAGGAAAAGCATGTTGCGGTCGCACCATGCCCTCATGCGAGGCTCCATTTCGCGGGTTTGCCGATCAAAGGGATAATCGGCGTATCTGCCGCCTGTGGTCAGCAGAACAAAATCGCTTTTGCCGATCCGGGCCATGATTTCCTCCTCGGGTGCGGCGGCGATGCTTATCGGCAAGGTCATTTCGAAGGGGACCCAGACATGGCGTCGCTCATAGACAAGCACTCTCATGATCTGGGCATCGGCGATATCGTTGACCTGGTCTATGGCCACCCGGGGCGATTGCAGCCCGGCCAATTGGGCCCGTCGGTAGATGTCCAAGGCGAGGTCGGTGACCTTTCGCGTGTATGTGGCGAGTTCGGCCGGAGGTTTCCTGACGAACATTTGATGGGCGAAAACCGATATTCCGCCAAGGAACACGAGCGTCGACATCCCGCCGCGCGCCAGTCGAGGGAGCCTCATCCAGAAGAGGGCAAGCAGGGCGATTGACAGCATCACGAGCCCGGGAAGGAGGATGCTCACGACCACAAAGGATTTCTGAGCATGCAGAATGAGCACGATCGAAGGGCAGATGAAGAACAGAGCTGCGGTTTTTACGGCATCGGAGGTATCATGAAAGCTCTCGCGCACGGACTTCCAGCATGCGAACAGGAGACCTGAGATGCCCAGGGTTGCCGCCATCCCCCACGACCAGAGGGAGCCCACCTGCACGGTGAACAGAGTATTGAAGAGCCAAGTGATTGATTTCCAGATGCCGAAATGCTGGTTGCGGATCGCGCTTTCCGGTCCGGTGAAGTGTCCCACGAAATAGTAGTTGAAGAGCTCGTTTCGGCTCAGCCACATCAGCGGACCCGCCACCAAAGATGCGAGCAGGGAGGCAAAGAGGAGATTGCGGAGACGGACCGCCCTGTCTTTCGAGGTCAGTATCCAGATCAAAAGACCGATGCCGATGAGAACAAAGTAGGCGCCCGATAAAAAACGCGTGAGCAGAGTCAGGGCAGCGAGGATACCGAAGACTAGCGACCACCCCAGGTTTCTGAAACCTCTGGCAAGGATGCAGGCGCAGAGAGTCGTTCCCATGGTGCAGGCGGTCATCCAATCCAGCCTGAAATCGAAGGCGGAGCCGGGGATGTCCATCCAGGGCGCAGCTAACGAAATCAGGATGCCGCAGCTAGCCCAGGCTAGTGAACGGGAGCCCCAGATCCGGCGGACAGTGATAAAACATGCGGCTTGCCAGACGAGCAGGGCGAGCATGTTGACAGCCAGCGCCGCGCTCCGGGAAGGACCGGCGAGTGAGAACACAACAAGCGCATAGAAATCATGCAGGGTTCCCTGGGCCGTGGGGGTGGCAAGCGAACTCCAGAAGGCCGAAAGGACGCCCTTTGTCTTCAACAGTTCATACCCCGTGTATGACTCGGCAAGATACTGGATCTGATCGTTCCAACGCGGATAGATGCGGGTAAATGGGGCGGCGCCCACTTGGTCGAAGACCAGAAATTCCGCAAGCAGCAGAAGGATGAAGGCCGTCCATTCAAGACGGCCGGGCATGCCGATGGAGGAATCTGAGCTGCGATTCATATTCTTCCCATGGCATGCGCTTGCGGATGAGAGAGAGCAGTCAGGCGCGTCACCAAAAGTAAAAGCCGGGGAGAAGCGATGGCTTTAACGTGATTTATTCGTCGTTGGCGAGTTAATGTCTTGATTCGTATACCCAGGGGTTTGCTTCGAGCCAGCGCAGGGTGCGGACGATGCCCTGTTCGATGGTCAGCTTTGGTTTCCATCCTGTTGCCTGGATTTTTTTCGTATCGAGGAAGATGAAAGGATTGTCGCCGATCCAGCCGCGATCGCCTCCTGCGTAACGGAGTTCGGGGTTCAGGCCCAGGGCACCGCAGATGAAGCCGATGCTATCCTTGACCTGCACGTATTCGGGGGTTCCGAGGTTGTAGATTTGAGTGCGGTGCTTGGCCGTGGCGGCGGTGCCGAGGCGCGTGACGTGGAGGATGGCGTCGATGCAGTCCTGGACGTAAAGATAGCTTTTACGTTGTGAGCCATCGCCAAGGACGTTGAGCCAGGCAGGATGTTCAAGCAGTTGCTTGTGGAAGTCGAAAATATGCCCGTGGGTATAGCGTTCTCCCAGGATGGAGACGAAGCGGAAGATAGTGCCTTCGAAGCCGTAGCCCTCGGCGTAAGAGGAGATCAGCCCCTCTCCCGCGATCTTGGATGCGCCATAGAGGGAGGTCTGAATGGGGAAAGGCGCGTCTTCGGGCGTTGGTATCACTGCGGCCTCGCCGTAGGTGGAACCGGTGGAAGAAAAGGCGATGCGCTTGATGCCGTTGGCCCGCATGGCCTCGAGCACGTTAAAGGTGGCAATTGTGTTCTGGTGAAGATCCTTCGACGGGTGCTCGGTGCCGAAACGGACGTCGGCGTTCGCGGCGAGATGAAACACCATTTCGCAGCCGGCCATTGCTTTTGCGATGGCGTCGAAGTCGAGATTATCGCCGCGAATGAGCGTGAAGTTGGGATGCTTCATCGCTCCCTCGAGAAAACGCTCCTGACCTGTGGAGAAATTGTCCCAGCCCACGACGGAGATGCCGTCCAGGAGCAGCCGGTCGACGAGACTGGAACCGATGAAGCCGGCGGCGCCGGTGACAAATGCCTTTTGCATGTGGAGACAGCCCGACGCGGCTTGCGACCTTTGTCAAAAAATCTCTTTGCTCGCCGTGAGCGGAACTGGGCGCGCCAGCTAAAATCCGTAGACAATGGCCACGAAAAGGCACAAAAATTCAGAAGTGAAAGCGGTCCCAAGATGCGCCTATAGGCGCGCTACGTACTTAATCGAAGTCATGGACTCTTCTTGTACTACAGTATTTACAGTTCATCTCAGGCTGAGAGGAAATCCGAGACGGACAGAACCGATCCCCAACCATCCAATCCATTCTCGCGCAGTGACGCAGTGGCGCAGAGTGACGCCGACCTCCGATCTCCGACCTCCGACTTCCC
>JBAZHQ010000392.1:0-4278 GCA_041652235.1 Opitutaceae bacterium
GCCACAATTACCTATTACTCTTGCCGTATCTCCACAGTCCGGTGCTGGCGCAAATCCGACTTCAGCGTCTTCTGTCTCTGCCACGGAAGGTGCGGGCGAGCTGGGCGGCGTCTCGATGCTTAATTTCGGGGCGGTTCTTGCCGGGCAGTTGAAGGGGATCGCTGCGCTGCTGGAGCAAAAAGAGGGTGTGGGGCTTCCCTTGGCCGCGCCCGAAGAAAGTGCCGATCCTGCTGTGAATGCAGGGACGGCAATACTCCCCGTCGATATGTCTGTCTTTGCCGCCGCATCAATAATGGTGCCGGTATCTCCTGTTCAAGCCGGGGGGGCGTCTACCGTTCCAGCCGAAGCCGACACGGAAAGGCCGTTGCTGCAGTTGCCCAATACGGGCAGAGCCCCGTTGGCGGCAGAAATTGCCGCCAACGGCAAAAACTTGCCGCAAGCGGCGTCTACTGAGCAGCGGTTTGTCGATAAGTTGGTGGCTTTGGGAGAGGCTTCAGACAGCGGTACGGGTGGGGGGCTTCCTTCGACTGACTTGCCCGCCCCTTCTGCGGCCTCTACTACGGCCCCTTCTGCGGCCTCTACTACGGCCTCTACTACGGCCTCTACTACGGCCTCTACTACGGCCTCTACTACGGCCTTTGCTGCGGCCTCTGCTGCTTCTACGGCATCGGCTATGTCTGTTATGCCGGTTGCGTTCCGGAACCCGGATGCGTTGCCGGCCTTGCCGGTTGCGCCTAGGGTCAGCTCTGCTGAATGGGGTGGAGCGGTAGGCGAGAAAATTGTGTGGATGGCGAACCAGAGCCATCAAGTGGCTGAGCTGCATCTTAATCCACCCAATCTCGGGCCGCTTGAGGTGCGATTGACTATTAGTGGAGACCAGGCTAGTGCGATGTTCGTTACCCATCATTCCGCTGTGCGTGAGGCGATTGAGACGGCAATGCCGCGATTGCGTGAAATGCTTGCGGACAATGGCATCATGCTGGGTAATGCAACAGTTGGCTCGGAATCTTTCGCTCAGCAGCAAGCGTCTGATCAGAAGAATGGCAAAGATGGAGGGCGTGGCGGGATGGGCGAAGAGAGCGTTATGGCACGGATAGCAGTGCCAGGGCGGCATGCAGGAGTGGCGCATGAGGGCATGGTTGATATTTTTGCCTGAAATCCATACACGATTATTCTGTGAAATAAAGCAGCTATCTCAATTGGATAGCTGCTTTTTGTTTGTTTTCCGCGACAGTGCGGCCAGTGGAAATCGTTTTGGATTGCGGTAGTTCTTGCATTAAATTTGAGTTGATATTATAAAGAACATAAAATATCATCTGAAACTGGTTGTTTTTAATATTGTTTAGCCGCCTTTTTTGGAATTAATCGGGGTGGACGACGGAAGTCGCAAGAGGATAGGCATGGCAAGGGACAAGGCAAAAGAAGAAGTCGTGGCGGAAGAGCCACCCAAAAAGAAGAAGGGGAAGCTGTTTCTGGTTCTCGGTATTCTGTTGGTGTTGGGCGGTGCCGCCGCATGGTACTTAACCCAGCCAGGCGCAAAGTCGGCCGAGCACAAGGAAGAAAAAGTGAAGCCGCCGGTTTTCGTGACGCTGGAGACCTTTACCGTTAATTTGCAGGCGGATGGAATCGGCGAACATTATCTCCAGGTCGGGATTGATTTGAAAGTGACTGATCCGGCTGTGGTTGATCTGGTCAAGGTGCACATGCCGGAAATTCGCAATGGTGTGCTGCTACTGCTTTCGAGCAAGAGTGCCGAGCAGATCGCCAGCCTGGAAGGAAAGCAGAAGCTGAGTGCTGAAATTCAGGAGCAGGTAAACAAACCGCTCAATGCCAAGGCTACCGGCAAGGGTGTGATGGGGGTGTTTTTTACATCCTTTGTTATTCAGTAATGAGGATTTAAGTAGTAGTAATTCCTAAAGGGCGCACGTGGCAGACGACATACTGTCTCAAGACGAAGTTGATGCCTTACTCAAAGGGGTAACCGGTGAGGTGGAGGAGGCTGTCGCCGAAGGGGGCGAGGAAGGCGCTCGCCCCTACAATCTGGCCAAGCAGGAACGAATCGTCCGGGGCCGCATGCCCACCCTGGAGATTATCAACGAGCGTTTTGCGCGATTGTTTCGAATCGCCTTGTTCAATTTCATGCGCCGCACCGCTGAAATTTCCGTCAGCCCGGTGCGCGTTCTCAAATACAGTGAATTCGTACGCAACCTGGTTGTGCCGACCAACCTGAACATGGTGCACATCACGCCGCTACGCGGCACTTCGCTGTTCATTTTCGATCCAAATCTAGTGTTTCTGGTAGTGGACAACTTGTTTGGCGGTGATGGACGCTTCCACATGCGCGTGGAAGGTCGTGACTTCACGCCGACAGAACAGCGCATTATTCAGCGTATGCTGGAAGTGGTTTTTTCAGAGTACAAAAAAGCTTGGGAATCGGTCTACCAGGTTGATTTTGAGTACATTCGTTCCGAAATGGACACGCAGTTTGCCAATATTGCCACCCCCAGTGAAGTGGTGGTGGTGACAACCTTCAATATCGAGTTGGGATCGGGCGGCGGTAATTTTCACATCTGCATACCCTATGCTATGATCGAACCGATTCGCGATATCCTGTATAGCAGCATGCAGGGTGAGCGCATGGAGGTGGATCATCGCTGGGCAAAACTGATGACGAAACAGGTTCAGTCAGCAGAGGTGAATCTGGTCGCGAACCTGGGAGAGACCCCGGTTAATTTTGGACAAATTCTGAACATGAAAGTGGGGGACGTGATTTCCCTGGATATTCCCGAAGCGATTGTTGCTGAAGTGGATGGTGTGCCTGTGCTGGAATGCAATTATGGCATTCTCAATGGTCAGTACGCGCTCAAGGTGAACAAAATCATTGCCGGTACGGATGATGAACCTGGTCACGGAGGCCAACATGGCTGACGAAAACGCGGAAGATTCGGCCGGCATGGACGATTGGGCGGCTGCGATGGCCGAGCAGGCAACCACCGATAGTGCGTCCGGTGCTCCGGTTGAAGACGATTGGGGTGCGGCACTCGCTGAACAGGCATCCACTGCGACGCAGGATGCTTCATCAGTGTTTTCTGGAGGCAATCCATCTGCGGCGAAGGCCCAGTTCGAGCAGCTTTCCCCCTCCGGCATTCCGGCCAGTGCGCCCAACAACATCGACATGATCCTGGATATCCCGGTCAACCTCACCGTTGAACTGGGGCGCACCAAGCTGGCGATTCGCAGCCTGTTGCAACTGGCCCAGGGATCCGTGGTGGAGTTGGATGGCTTGGCGGGCGAGCCAATGGACGTGTTGGTCAACGGCTGCCTGATCGCTCAGGGAGAAGTGGTGGTGGTGAATGAAAAATTCGGGATTCGATTGACCGATATTATTTCCCCTACCGAACGCATACGCAGACTGCACAAATGAGTTCGATGAAAGACGCCGTGACGCGATTTTTCGTTGGGCTTCCTCTGTTTTTTTTGTCTTTCGCTGCCTTGGCCGCTCAGCCCGTCGTTCCCGCGCCGATTGCTTCCCCTGTTTCCTTAGGCGGTATGTTGCAGGTCCTATTAGGTCTTGGCCTGGTGCTGGCGGCGGTGGCCGGCTCAGCATGGCTGCTCAGACGGTTTTCTCCCGGACAGGTCGGTGCGGGCGGAGTGGTCAAGGTAATCAGCGGGGTTGCGCTGGGTCCCAAGGAGAGACTGGTGCTGGTGGAGATCGGCGAAACCTGGCTGGTTCTGGGCGTTGCGCCGGGGCAGGTGAACACGCTGCATACTTTGGCCAAACCTGAAGGTGGCACATTTGTCGTCGAGAAGCCGTCTGGTGGGGATTCGCCCAGCTTTTCCGTGTGGCTCAAGCAGGCAATGCAGGGGCGTAAAAAACTTGGGTAATAGAACGGGGCTGCTTCAATCATTGTCTTGCGCCGTGCTCTTGCTACTGGGCATGCTGGTGCCGTTAACCGCTATTGCGGCCGACCCGGGTTTGCCTGCTTTCACCAGCACTCCAGGCCCGTCTGGTGCTCAGACATATACTCTCAGTATTCAGGCGCTGCTGATGATGACAGCGCTGACATTTCTGCCCGCGGTGCTGCTGATGATGACGGCATTTACCCGTATCGTCATCGTGCTGTCCCTGCTGCGTCAGGCAATCGGCACGATGCAGGCCCCTCCCAACCAGGTTCTGATTGGCCTTTCCCTGTTTTTGACTTTCTTTGTCATGGCGCCGGTTTTCGATAAAATCTATGCAGAAGCTTATCAACCTTACGCGGCGCAAAAAATAGACTT